>JALOTA010000172.1 GCA_025458125.1 Hyphomicrobium sp. | reverse complement strand
CTGATAGGTATCGTTGGCGGCAACCGGCGTGGCCGCATATACGTTCGAGTAGAACTTGTCGTAAGTGGCGAAGAACGTATGGTTGCGGAAGTTCACACCCGTATCGAAGCGATGCTCGATCGTCGCGGTGGCGGTTTGCCCGGCAAAGTCGGAATTGCTTTCGTCGGGGTTGCCGTAAAAGGACTCGATTGGGCCGCGAAATGGCCGGCCGTTGAGAGATGGCACGCCGCGGTCCACTACACGATCATCCGAGAAATACTCGTAGCTCAGCATAACCCGCGTCTGATCGCTCGGGCTGAAAGCCAATGTGGGGTTGATGCCGTAACGCTCGAGTTCGAAGAAATCGCGGAAGCTCTCTGAATCTTCGTACATCGCGTTGAGGCGAAAAGCAGCGTCGGGAGTAATCTTGTCGCCCACGTCGATTGTGGTTCGCGCGCGTTCGAATGATCCGGCTGTGGCCGTCACCTCGCGGATGCGCTCGCCGTCTGCCTTTTTCGTCACGCGGTTGACGATGCCGCCGCCGCCACCCCGGCCGAAGATCAACGCGGCCGGGCCTTTCAGGACCTCCAATGCCTCGACATTGTAGAGGTCGCGGAAATACTCGATATCATCCCGCACGCCATCGACGAAGAAATCGGCCGTCGTGACCTGCCCGCGAATGGAGATCTGATCGCGATGGCCTTCGCCCTGCGCGACGGCAACACCCGGCACATAGAGCAACGCCTCACCGACGGTTTCGCTCCCGCGGTCGGCGGCCTGCTGCTGTGTCACGATGGTGATCGACTGCGGAATATCCAGAATCGGCGTGTTCGTCTTGGTCGCCGTCGAGGTGCCTGTTGCGATGTAGCCGTCGATGCCCGTGGTCCCGGTTCCAGGCACCCCGGGTGCGTCGGAGTTGGGATTGACCGGCCATTCGCCTGCAGCGGCGGCGGGCGCCGCAGCTTCGGGTGCGACGACATCGGGGACGGGTGATGATGCGGGTTTGGGCTTGCTTGCGGCCGTCTTCGGTTTCGCCTGCGCCGGCTGCGCAACGGACTGCGACGGAACTGGCTTAGGTTCAGCCTGCGCGGGCTCTTCGGCCGGCGTGATCACCTCGACTTCGGGCAGTTCACCCTCGCCCGTGGCAGCCTCCTGAGCGAATGCTCCGACGCTCATGAGCGCGATGACGATGGCAGAGGCTGAAAGCCTGCTCGTGACATTTGCCGAGAGAGGGGAGAAAGCGACGGTCGCAGTGCGCCTGCGAATAGAGCGTGACATTGGAATGCTCCCAATTGTCGAGATTCAAAGTCTCGAGATCAGGCGTCCGTTTTCGAGGACGTTGCCGCGATAACGGCATGCGCAGTTCAGCGACTCTCTGCGCGCCTGTCAAATCCCGTAGTTTCCAACGATTACAAGGTGCAAAGCCAATGCTTAGATTCTCGCAGGATTCGCATATGCGCAGGGATGGCGCGCCAAAGTTTGCGCGGCGGCTGCTGCATTTTTGCAACCGTTGCGCACGCGCTGTTTAGAGCGATTTTACGAAAGCCAAAAGCGCGTCCCGCTCCTCGCGGGAAAGACTGGCATAGGCGTCGCGTGCCTTTTGCGCTTCGCCGCCGTGCCAGAGGATCGCTTCCTCGATCGTGCGGGCGCGGCCATCGTGCAGGAAGTTCGTATTGCGGCTGACGGCACCGGTAAGACCGATGCCCCAAAGCGGAGGCGTGCGCCATTCACGGCCAGTGGCCTCGCCCTCCGGCCGATTGTCTGCAAGGTCCTCGCCCATGTCGTGAAGCAGGAGATCGGTATAGGGCCAGATCGTCTGATTGGAGAGGTGCGGCTGGCCAGCGACATCGCCTGTCTTGTGCGATGGCGTGTGACAGGCGGCGCAGCCTGTATCATTGAACAGCGTCTTGCCGGCAAGCGTCTGGGGGTCTTCGGGGCGGCGGCGCGGGGGGACGGCAAGGTTCTGCGAGTAGAATAGGGGGACGGCAAGGTTCTGCGAGTAGAATACGACGAGGTCGAACAATTCGCGTCCGACCTCATGGCCATCCTGACGGGTGCTGTCTCCATGTGGGGCATTCCGGCACGCCGTCTGATTGCCGGTGCAGTCACCGTAGGAGGCCGTGACGATCGGGTTCGAAATTCCAATGTCGCCGGCGAATGCTTCGGCGCTCTGCTGCTCGACGGTCGGGTTTCCGGCTTTCCAGCCAAAGCGGCCAAGGCGCACCGCTCCGTCCTTCAGAGACCAGACCTCATTGGTGCGGCCAGAAATGCCATCGCCGTTGCTGTCTTCCGGATCGGCTTTCGCGCGGATATCGCCTTCAGGGATGGCTTCGAGAAGTCCAAGGCCAATCATCTGCGGAGCGACGCGCGGAGACAGCATGGTTTTGGGATGGAGCGGACCGTATCCGAGATCTGTGACGCTGTATTCCGGCCGCCGCAGAACAACCCGAGAACCGTCTCCGAGCGTGACCGGCTCGTCCGTGTAGTCGATCCGCATATGGCCCTCGATCGGCACCCCTTGCACCGCAAAGTTCTGCAACTGGCCACCGTACGTCGGCTCCGGAATGACATTGGCGCGCCGCTCCGCAAGCAGTCGCTTCTGCTCGTCCGTCTCAGGCGGAATCGACAGGCGCAGGAACATCGACACAGCCGTGTCATCCGGGAAATTGGCGGAGGGCGGTGTACCGCGGCCGTCCTTCAAGTGGCAGTTCTGACAGCCGCGAGCGTTATAGAGCGGGCCAAGCCCGTCACTGGAGTCGGTTGACGAGGGCGGCGTCACCCACAGTTTGCGAAAAATCGAATTGCCAATGCGGAAGCGGCCTTCGTTCTCGAAGCTGATGCCCTGCGAGGGCTGGGAGAACGCATCACGGTTGATCCGGCTGCGCCGCGTCGTGGCACCGCCGCCGGGATTTTCCTCGCCTGCATCCAGCGTCGAACGCGCGGCGAGCTGCAGGATGCGCGCGCTTGGTTCTTCAAGGATCAAAGTGTCGGACGAGACGGCCCGTTCGTCCGACAGCGCAATCGAACTTCCGGCCGCAAGCGGGGCCAGCGCGGCGGCGAGTAATGCGAACTGAGGCAGGCTTCCCTTCATCCCGTACAACCGAGCAGATCAATAATTGATGGTCGAGCGGATTCCCAACACCAGCGCATGCTCAACCACATCGCCATCCTCACCCGTCACCTTGCCACCGGGATTCCAGAAGTATTGCAGGTCAGGCTGGATTGCAAAACCGGGCACGATAATGGCTTGGTAGCTCACTTCCAGAAGCGCCTCGTAGTCACGAACAACTGCCAGACCTTCGTTACGATCGGCTGTTTTCGCCGCATTCGATATGCCGGTGTACGCAAACCCAATCCCGAGGAGATCAAAGGGCCTGACGGCAAAGGGTCCCGTTACCGTAATCCCGCCTTCCGCATAGAAATCCACTTCATTGCGATCATCAGGGGCGCCGATCACTCGGCCAAAAACGGCGACGTTACGGCCATCGCCATCCAGGCGCGCAATCATCTGATCCCAAATTGCGTAAATGCCATAATTGTTGTCTTCGACAATTCCTGGATTGCCGGGATTTTCGAAGTCGCCCGTGTGAACCCATCCGCCGAGTTTCGCGGTACCGGGCAGCTGGCCTTCGCCCTGGTTATAACTGTAGAACCCCTCGACCATGACCAGAGCGCCGTCGCCGAACGGAAAATCGAGGCCATATGGATTGCATCGCTGGGGATCTTCACCAGCGGGACAGCGGTCGACGACATCGCCGTTGTAGACGGCAGCCATGAATCCGTGAGTTTCATCGGGATTGATCGAGACGCGGATACCGGGGGTAGGAAGCGGATAGGCCGGGCCGCCGTTTGGCAGATCGGTCGCTGTGATTGAAGGCCAGCCCCACGTGCCGTTGAGAAAGGCACCGGCACCATTGGAAATGATGAACTCGGAGTCGGCCGACAATTGGCCGGCGCGAACGGTGACTTTTCCGTCCAGCAGGCTTTGCTCCAAATAAACTTCGAAAAGGCGCGTCGCAGGTGTCGCTTCATGTCGCTTCAATGAAGCTGACAGGCATCAGCGAACCGACACTTTCACCAGTCACGCTCGATCCGTGGATCTGGTAGCCGTTGGCATGAAAGACCAGTCCTTTCCAGCCGGCCATCGTGCCGAGGTCCACATCCACCCACAGCTCCAGACGGCCATCATAGTGTCCGTCCTTATTGAGGCCGCCCGAAGCGACGCCGAAGTATTCACCGATGTAGTTGGCGCCGAACGTGACGCCCCGCGCGGCGAAATGACGGCGTACGCCGCCGGGATCAGCGAGTTCCGGCGGCAGACTCGTGGCGATCGACACGTCGGGAAGGCCCGTGGGCTCATCGCCG
>JALOTA010000027.1 GCA_025458125.1 Hyphomicrobium sp. | reverse complement strand
CCGCGATTTCGGCTGGTTCAACCGTTCGACGCTCTGCAACTGAGCGGAAAGATGACGGCTGGGGCTGGTGCGCGGGGCTGACGGCTTCGGCACTGGGACGGGTCCATCATCGGCAACCGGTTCCAATTCCAAAAGCGGCGGCGTTTCGATCGGAGGTGCGTGTACTTCGCTGGCCGGAAAAATGATGACGTCCGCCGGTCCGGCGGCCCCCTCGCTCTCCTGGCGCCTGAATACCCGCAACAGGCGCGCCAACCACTCGAACATCATGTTCTCCCCCGTTTGCCGCCGGTCATCGCAGCATCGAAGGATATAATCAGTACACATGCCTAATGGAGTGTTAAGCGGTGCTCGCTAACGATACGATTTACGGGGAAATTCTGCTATCGGACGATAGATCCTTCTTGTCGGCTTTGAACCCGAGGCCGGCGTCGATGTGGTGGAACGCGATTCCAGCGCAAGGCGCCGAAACCGTTTCGCTCCGCGAACGGTTGTAGGAGAGGGTGATGCAACCCGAATGTGCCGGCCGGGTGATGGAAGCGGTTGCCATCGGCTTTGGCGATGACGCTTCAGACTTCAGGAGAGGCTTTGCTTGGAGCTTCTGCTCGTCCACTCCGCTCAAGACCGCGGTGCTGACCAGCGCCCAGAACCCCACGCCGTGCCAGAATGCGATTCCGGCCGCAAAACCGGCACCGGCCCACAGGGCGGATTTGACCGCGCCATTGTCTCGCAACCCCGTGCGGGTGTGAGTGCTGCCACCTCGAATCATGTGCCGAGTCTGGAGGCCGAACAGAGATGACGGCAAGCCGTTGCCCGCGCTCGGCCGGCCCTTCGGCACGGCTCTCCACAGGGCTCTCAGTGACACCGGCTAGCGCGGCAGCGGAAGCGGCATCTGCCTTGGAATATCGGTGGCGCCGTCGTCGCGTTTCGTGGATCGAACCGGCGGTATCGCCATTTCCACGGATTGACAGAGCGACCGCTCGTCTTCGTTGGGACCGCAGGCGACGGGCCTCTCGCCGTCCTTGGAGAAACAGATTCGCACTTCCCGCAGACGGCCGCGATTGCCGCGCGCGCAGGACACGGCGATCGCTTCGGGCGGCAATCCTGGATTGGCGGCCGCGAAGGCGCGCTTCAGATCCCGCGGAGCCACGAATTGCGTTTCGAACGGGTTGATGTAGTCCGCCGGAATCCTGATCGACTTGAAAAGCTGACGCGACAGCGTGAAGTAGCCCGGAACGTCGAGGCCCGAACACGTGCCGTGCTTGCGGTACTCGTGAATGACCAGTTGCCGGCTCGGCATGATGTCCAGCATGCCGCTGATGACCGGCTCGGGGACGAACGGCCGGCGCGGCGTGCGGCAGTCCTGCGGCCAGCCGCGTGTATATTGCGGCCAAAGCCCGTGCAGGATGAAGGAGTACCGCTTTCCGTCCCTCCGGTTGCACTGGAGGTCGTCGTCCGCCCCTTGCTCGCTCGAGCAGTGCGTCGGACTCCATGACAGGACGAGCGCGTAATAATCGAATTTGCCGGCCACGTGCTCCTGGCCACGTTTTTCGAAGCCCTCGTCCCATCTCAGTTGCGCGTATGCGGCGCTCGCGGCACCAAGCGCAACAAGGGCGAAGACTGCAAAAGAGGTCGTCTTGATCGGCACGGGGCGGATGCGCGCCCAGCTTCGCGCGCCTTTGGTGAAGCTCGTGAGATTGTACTTCTCGTTCGGGCTGTGGATGCGGTCGTCGTCGAGACCGAAACCGACCAGCAGGCTGTCCATCCCAAGCGCATCCTTGAACGACGTGACGATCGGTATCGACCCGCCGCAGCCCATCAACACGGCCGGCCGTCCCCACTCCGCCTCGAGGGCTTTGGCTGCCGCGCGCACCGCCGGAGCGGACGTGTCGAAACCGACGGCGGCACTGCCGCGGGTGCCAATGAATTCCACCCTGCAATCAGATGGGAGGTGAGCGCGAATATGGTCCTGCAGCAGCTTCAGGCAGCGTTCGGGATCCTGTCCGGGCACCAGTCGGCACGTGATCTTCACCGATGCCTTGGAGGGGATGACCGTCTTCGAGCCGGTTCCCTGGTAACCTCCGGTGATCCCATTGAACTCCACCGTCGGTCGCGACCAGAGTTGCTCGATCAGCGTGCAATCCTTCTCGCCCGCGGGTGTTTTCAGTCCGACGGAAGCGAGAAAAGGCCCTGCCGACTGTTCCGATAGCGTAATCCATTGCTGCCGCTGTTCATCGGCTAGCGGCTCGATGCCGTCGAGGAACCCTGGGATCGTGATCCGCCCGCCGTCGTCGTGGATCGACGCGATGGCCCGGGCGAGGGCACGGATCGGATTGATGGCGGGCCCCCCGTACATGCCCGAGTGCAGATCGCGCGAAGGGCCGGTGACGATCGCCTCGGTTCCGGCGAGCCCCCGCAGCATGGTGGTGATAGCCGGCGTGTCCTTGTCCCACTGGCCCGTATCGCAGACCAGAACGAGGTCAGCCTTCAGTTCGCTGCCCGAGCCTGCCAGGAAGCCAGGCAGCGACGGCGATCCGCACTCTTCCTCGCCTTCCAGCATCACCGACACGGCGATGGGCAAAGCCCCTGCCACTTCTTTCCAGGCACGGGCCGCCTCGAGGAACGTCATCAGCTGGCCTTTGTTGTCCTGCGCCCCGCGCGCGACGATGACCCGCCCATTATGCGGTTCGTCGCTGAGCCGCGGCTCGAACGGCGGCGTCGTCCACAGGTCCAGCGGGTCAGCCGGCTGCACGTCGTAATGGCCGTAGAACAGAACATGCGGCTGGCCGGGCTCGCGCACCTTCCGGTCATGCCCCACGACCATCGGATGCCCGGTCGTATCGCGCACGGTCGCTTCAAAGCCGATGTCCCGCAGCGCGCCCGCGCACCATTCCGCTGCCTTCCGGCAGGAACCCGAGAAGGCTGGATCGGTCGAAACGCTGTCGATCCTGAGCAGTTCGAAGAGCCTCTGCAGCCCCGCCTCACGGTTCTGATCGAGTCGTTCGAGAACGGCGGGCAGATACGAAGTCATGGGCTTCTCTCGGTTGGCGAGGCGTGCGCTGAGACGTAGCCAATCGGGGACGCTGCTACAAGGCGGCCCAGCCCCGCCTTTTGCCGCCCGTTGCGACCTGCTATGCCAGCAACCTGAGGCCATGTCGCGACGCCGTGAGGTCGCGACCGATGCCATGTCCGGGACCCGCTGCCCGGGCGCCGGCACTCATCAGGAACGGCAACTCGATGGCAGCTTGGGTCTATCGCTTCGGCCCCGATCATACGGACGGCCACGCAGGTCTCACCGACGAACTCGGCGGAAAGGGTGCCAACCTTGCCGAGATGTCCCGCCTCGGGCTTCCCGTGCCTCCCGGCTTCACCATCACCACCCGCCTGTCCCGGTATTTCTTCGCCAATGGTCAGACCTTGCCGGCAGGGCTCGAGACGGAAGTTCGCGACGCCGTGGCCGCGATGGGGAAAATAACCGGGGCAACCTTTGGAGACCCGGTCAATCCGCTTCTGCTGGCCGTGCGCTCGGGTGCCGCGATCTCGATGCCCGGTATGATGGACACCATCCTCAATCTGGGCCTGAACGACGCGACTGTCGAAGGACTGGCCCGGCGGTCGGGCGACGAACGCTTCGCCTACGATAGCTACCGGCGCTTCATCGAGATGTACGGCGATGTCGTGCTGGGCGTCGATCATGGCCTGTTCGCCGATCTTCTCGACAACTTCAAGAATCTCAATGCGCTCGCATCCGATACGGAAGTCTCGGCCGGGCAATGGCGCGAATTGATCGAACGCTTCAAGGAAGCAATCCGGTCGGAAACGGGGCAGGACTTCCCGCAGGACACGAACGAGCAGCTCTGGGGCGCGATCGGCGCCGTTCTCAGGTCCTGGCGCAACGATCGCGCGGAAAGCTACCGGCGTCTGCATGCCATTCCCGACGACATGGGAACGGCGGTCACCGTGCAGGCGATGGTGTTCGGCAACCGCGGTGAAACATCGGCCACGGGCGTTGCGTTCACGCGCAATCCGGCCACGGGAACCCGCGAGATCTATGGCGAATATCTGCCCAATGCCCAAGGCGAAGACATCGTCGCCGGAACGCGCACGCCCCTGCGGCTCACCGAAAAGGCCCGAGCCGAATTCAAAGCAAAGGATGCCTCGCTCGAAACGGCCATGCCGGATGCCTTCGCGCAGCTGAAGGATATCTTCGCCAGGCTGGAAGCGCATTATCGCGACATGCAGGACGTGGAGTTCACCATCCAGGAGGGCAAGGTCTGGATGCTCCAGACGCGGTCCGGCAAGCGCTCGGCAGAGGCGGCGCTGAAGATTGCCGTCGATCTTGTCGGCGAGGGCGTTATCTCCCGCGATGAAGCGGTGATGATGGTCGAGCCCGAAGCCCTGTCGCACCTGCTGCACCCACGGATCGAAGAAGGCGTCGCCAAAGATGTGATTGCGCGCGGCCTGCCCGCTTCTCCGGGAGCGGCCACCGGAGAAATCGTGCTCACGTCCGACGAGGCCGAAGTCATGCGCGCGCAGGGCCGCCGCGTGATTCTCGTTCGCGTAGAGACGAGCGCGGAAGACATCAACGGCATGAGCGCATCCGTCGGGGTGTTGACCCAGCGTGGCGGGCTGACCAGTCACGCGGCTGTCGTCGCCCGCAGCATGGGCCTGCCCTGCATCTCCGGGGCCGGCGCCATCCGCATCGACCTCGCACAGGGAACGGTACGCACGGCGTCACGAACGTTCAGTCGCGGCGATCTCATCACCATCGATGGAACGACGGGCGAAGTTCTCGCCGGCGCCGTTGCCATGAAGCAGCCCGAGTTGTCGCCGGACTTCGCAACGCTGATCACCTGGGCCGATACCTTTCGCGGCCTGAAAGTTCGCGCCAACGCCGACACGCCCCGCGATGCCGTTCAGGCACGCAAGCTGGGGGCTGAAGGCATTGGGCTTTGCCGCACGGAACACATGTTCTTCGATGCCTCGCGGATTCTCGCGATGCGCGAAATGATCTGTGCCGCCGACGAAAAAGGCCGCCGCGCGGCCCTCGCCAGAATCCTGCCCATGCAGCGGTCCGACTTCGTCGAACTTTTTCGCATCATGGAAGGTGATCCGGTCACCATTCGTCTTCTCGATCCGCCGCTGCACGAATTCCTGCCGCGTCACGAGGCGGAACTCGGCCCCATTGCCGAAGCGCTCGGCATTACGCTGGAGCGGCTGAAGACCCGCGTCGCTGAACTTTCTGAGTTCAATCCGATGCTGGGATTCCGCGGGTGCCGCCTCGCCATCCGCTATCCGGAAATCACCGAGATGCAGGCCCGCGCGATTTTCGAAGCGGCGATCGAGGCTGAAAAGACGCTCGGCCGTCCGGTGAAGCCCGAGATCATGATTCCGCTGGTCGCATTCCGCCGGGAATTTGACATCCTGGCCGGCGTGATCAGGAACACCGCTCATACGATCGAAGCGCAGCACGGTTGCCGCCTTTCCTACCAGATCGGCACCATGATCGAATTGCCGCGTGCGGCGCTGAGGGCAAGGGAATTGAGCGAAGGCGCGGCCGGCGCGGAGTTCTTCTCCTTCGGTACCAACGACCTGACGCAGACCTGCCTCGGCCTCTCACGCGATGATGCGGCACCGATCCTTTCCAATTACGCCGGCAAGGGGATCTTCGACCGCGATCCGTTCGTTTCGATCGATGAGGCCGGGGTGGGGGAACTTGTGCGGATCGGAGTTGCGCAGGGGCGCGCCGGCCGGCCGGGTCTGAAGATCGGCATCTGCGGAGAGCATGGCGGCGATGCTCATTCCGTCGCCTTTTTTCATGCCCTCGGGCTCGACTATGTTTCGTGCTCGCCGTTCCGGGTGCCGATTGCCCGTCTCGCCGCTGCGCGCGCGGCCATCACCGCACGCCGCCGCGGCGCGGTCTGACCGGAGCTAGAGCATGCTGCGGTCGGGATCGCCGTCGTCGCCCAGACGGCGACGCTGAGGTGGCGGACCCGAATTCTTCGGCGTCAGCAGGATGGCGATCACGAACGGCGGAAACAGGAAGCACCACGCAGCCCACGCCGAGTAGTCGCGATTCTTCATCGCAGCCACGAGCCCGCCGATGATCGCCGCTGCAATCGCCGTAAGTCCCCAGATGACGATGTAGGTCATGGTGCTCCTCGCCGGTCCCGTCTGCGACGGGCATGTGCTGCGCCCGGCCGGACCGTCCTGCACTTGGGATATGAATGCGGCTAAAACAAGCTTTCTCTACCGCATGATTAACGGGTCAGGCCAACGGCCAGCCCGTTACGCGAAGTCGAGCCCGAGATCCAGAACGGGCGCCGAATGGGTCAGAGCACCGACCGAGATGAGATCGACGCCCGCGTCTGCGATGGCCCGGGCCGTGGAGAGGTTCACGCCGCCGGAAGCTTCGGTCAACGCGCGCCCTGCCACCATTTTCACCGCTTCGCGCAACGTGGCGGGCGTCATGTTGTCGAGCAGAACGGCGTCGACCCTGTGTTGCATGACGCGGGCGAGTTGTTCGAGCGTATCGACTTCGACTTCCACTTTCACCATGTGACCAGCATGGGCGCGGGCCCGCTCGATGGCGGCGTCGATGCCGCCCGCAGCGACGATGTGGTTGTCCTTGATCAGGATGGCATCGAAGAGACCCGTCCGGTGGTTCCTGCCGCCGCCGCAACGCACGGCGTATTTCTCGAACGCTCGAAGACCGGGCGTCGTCTTGCGGGTGTCCACGATTGCGGCACCGGTGCCGCTGACCGCGTCGACGTAGCGTCGCGTCAGGGTTGCGATGCCGCTGAGGCGTCCGAGATAGTTGAGTGCCACGCGCTCCGCCGTGAGGATTGCCCGCGCGCTGCCCGAAATTCGCGCGACGACATAGCCCTTTTCGACCCGCGTACCGTCCGGCGAAACGACATCGAACCGGACGCCGTCATCGAGTGCCGCGAATGCTGCCGCAGCCAGGTCCAGGCCGGAGATCACACCATCCTGCCGCGAAGCGATCACTGCGTCGGCCGTCGCATTCGGCGCCACGGTGGCATCGGTCGTGATGTCGCCGGACAGTCCCAAATCCTCGGCCAGCGCATCCGAGACGGCCTTTTGAACCGCTTGTCGGGGCAACCGCGGCAGGGTCACAGCGATAGCTCCAGTGCCGCACGCTTGCGCGAACGCGGGGCGGAAGCCGCTTCGATTGTTCGCAGATCATCCAGCGTCATGAATGTGCGCTTGCCCACCCGGCCCGATGTTTGCGGGTAGTCGCTGCGGAAATGGCCGCCGCGGCTTTCCTTGCGCATCAACGCGGCGGCCGCGATGAGTCGCGCGCTGAGCGCCATGTTGGCGACAATAGCGTCACCGGGCGCCTGCTTTTCGATGTCGCGCAACACGCTGAGAGCGTGCTTCAGGCCGCGGGCCTCGCGCACCACGCCCACATCCTCGCTCATCACGCGGCGAATGCGACGTATGGCGTCGGCCCGCAATCGCACGTCGACAACCGCGCCGCCCTTCACGAGGCGCAGTTTCGCGATCGGCTTTGCGTTCGATGCGGGCACCAGCGAACGAATGTCGTCGGCAGCGCGGCCTCCCAGCACGATGGCCTCGAGGAGCGAATTGGAAGCGAGACGGTTGGCGCCGTGCAGGCCCGTCGAAGCGACTTCGCCGGCAGCCCACAGCCCTTCCACGCTCGAACGGCCGTGCATGTCCGTTGCGATCCCGCCCATGTGATAGTGAGCTGCCGGAGCCACGGGAATGAGTTCGGTCGCGGGATCGATACCGGCCCGCTTGCAGTGCGCGTAGACGGTCGGGAAGGCGGTCGCAAAGCGCGCGCCGACGGCGGCCCGGCAGTCGAGAAACGCACCACGGCCAGCAATGATTTCTTCGAAAACGCCGCGCGCAACAATATCGCGTGGAGCCAGATCCCCATCCGGATGATGCCGCAGCATGAACCGCTCGCCCGCCTTGTTAACAAGCAGCGCACCTTCGCCACGCAGCGCTTCGGTCGCCAGCGGGGCCGGATCTGCGCCGATGTCAATGGCCGTCGGGTGGAACTGCACGAATTCGGGATCGGCAATCACGGCACCTGCCCGGGCCGCGAATGCGATCGCTTCGCCGCGCGCATAAGCCGGGTTCGTTGTCACGGCATAAAGTCCGCCGACGCCGCCCGTTGCCAGCACGACGGCACTCGCCGGCAGCAGTTCGTAAGTTCCCTGTCCGCGGGTTTCGCCGCGCGCCAGGCGCACGCCGACGACGCGTCCGCCTTCAAGAACGAGGTCTTCCGCCTCATGTCCCGTCAGAACGCGAATGGACGGCGTGGCCCGCGCCGCAGCGATCAGGGCCTGCATGATCGCGGCGCCTGCCCGGTCCCCGGAGACGCGCACGATCCGCTTCGCGGAGTGGGCGGCTTCGCGCGACAGCACGAAATGGCCTTCGAGATCGCGGTCGAACGGCACGCCATAGCTAAGGAGGTCGCGCACGCGGTCTCCCGCTTCGGCGGCCACGGTCCGAGCAACGGTCTCATCGACGATACCGGCGCCGGCGGCGATGGTGTCGTGGGCATGGGCTTCGGCCGTATCGCCTTCGCCGACCGCCGCGGCGATGCCGCCCTGCGCCCACACACTCGACGCACCTTCGCCGAGCGGCGCGGCGGCGACGATCGTCACCGGCAACGGTGCGAGCTTGAGTGCGGTGTAAAGCCCAGCCAGCCCCGCGCCCACGATGACGATGTCACCGGGCCCGAGTGGCCGCTTCGGGTCCGCGAAGCCCTTGAACTTTCCATTCCGAACGGTCTTGGCCATTGAACGCTACCTCGCGCACAGGCCTCCTCAGGAGGCATAAGAGGATCAGGTGTTGAGATTGACCATGCGTTCGACGGCCCGGCGTGCGCGCATATTTGAGATCCCTGAGGCTTTCGTAGATTGCCTCAAGACTGATGCGTTTCATGTGCGGGCACAGATTGCACGGTCGCACGAATTCCACGTCCGGCGCTTCATCGGCGACGTTGGACGCCATCGAGCACTCGGTGACGAGCAGCGCTTTGCGTGGCTTGTTCGTCTTCACCCAGTTGATCATGCCCGACGTCGAGCCCGTGAAGTCGGCAACGCCGATAACGTCCGGCGGGCACTCTGGATGCGCAATGATTTTCACACCCGGATTGGCGTCCCGGTAGGCTTCCAGTTCGCTGGCGGTGAACCGCTCGTGAACCTCGCAGTGGCCGCGCCATGCGCGCCGAGACTTTCCACGACCTTGACAGCATTCGCGGACGTACAGGTGATGTCGCACTCAGCCTTCACGGCCGCCGAGGTGTTGACGTACGTGACGATCGGCACGCCGGGATAAGCCTGCCGGAGAAGCCGCACGTCGGCCGCCGTGATCGACGACGCCAGCGAACAACCCGCGCGCAGATCCGGGATCAGCACGGTCTTATCCGGGGAAAGAAGCTTGGACGTCTCGGCCATGAAGTGCACGCCGGCCTGGACGATGACATCCGCCTTGGCCTTGGCCGCCTCGCGGGCGAGTTGCAGGCTGTCGCCACGGAAGTCCGCGACACCATGGAAGATCTCGGGCGTCATGTAGTTGTGAGCGAGGATGACCGCGCCCCGCTTGGCCTTGAGCTCGTTGATCGCCTTGACCAGCGGCGCGTACTGGACCCACTCCATCGGCGTCACGACACGCTTCATGCGCTCGTAGACAGGCGCGAGTTCACGCGCGAGTGCCGGCGTGAACGTAATGCCATGGCCGGGCATCGCCTCAGCGGCGGGCTTGAAGGCCGATGCGGCAGCCGAACGGCTTAGCGGAAGGGTGACCTGCACCATCTCTTGCTCCACCAGGGCCAAAATATGCTCTTGCGGAGCATAAATAAGGCCCGAGAATAACCGGCACTTGCCGGCAAGACAGAGTTATGCTCTATTCGAGCATTCCAGTGCTTAATTTAAGGGATGGCGGCCCGCTTTTCCAGTGGATTGGCGTGCCGTGACATAAATTATTCGTGTCGGGAAACGACCCTCCGGAAGAACCGGACTTCGCTGAACGCATTACGGGCAGATGCCCGGTTCGCCCCGGCGGCAACGATGCCGCCAAGGCGAAGTTTGCTCGTCAAACGCGACCCGGTTTTACCCGAACGCCCGGAGCAGGCCGTTCCAGCAGGACCTCCCTGCGGAAGCGATAGAGTTTCGCCGGCCGTCCGCCCGTGCGTGTCTTCATCTCGCCCGTCGGTTCGACGAGCCCGGCGCCTTCGACGAGGCGCCGGAAATTCTGCTTGTGCAGATGCGGTCCGAGAATGGCTTCCACCGTTCGCTGCAACTCGAACAGGGTGAACTCGGGCGGCATCAGTTCGAAAATCACCGGCCGGTACTTGATCTTGGCGCGCGTGCGTCCGATCGCAGTCGCCAGAATACGGCGGTGATCGAAGCGCATCATCGCACCGACACGCGGCACCGGGACCCACGCGAGCGCGGCCTCACGGCCGTCGCGGCGCGCTTCCTCCACAAGCCCGGCCTCGTAGAGCAGTTCATAGCGGTCGAGAACTTTTTCCTCGTCCCATGTCCCGCCGTCGACGGCGAAACACATGCGGATACGGTCGCGCCGCGCAACCGGCCGCGCCGGCTCGGCCGACGGCTGGGGACGATCGGCCCATTCGAGCAGGCGTGGCACGATCTCCGCTTCGAGGATGGACGGACGGCCT
Source organism: Hyphomicrobium sp. (assembly GCA_025458125.1). Lineage (GTDB taxonomy): Bacteria > Pseudomonadota > Alphaproteobacteria > Rhizobiales > Hyphomicrobiaceae > JAGVSR01. Next base: position 58,516 of record JALOTA010000027.1, on the reverse strand, counting down.
TTGCGCCAGTCCTCCCACGGAAAGTAGTGATACCAGCTGCGCCAGGAACCGCGTTGCGACTCCTCGATCTGGCTGGTGTCGGTGAGCGCGAGATACCCGACCGAAACAACGTGAGGCATCTCATCACCGGGCTGCGCGTGCCGCCCCCGGTCGCCGAAGGAATAGAGTTGCTCGACATATCCCAGTTCAAGCCCGGTCTGCTCGGAAACCCACGAACGAAGACCGCTTTCGAAGGTGCGGTGTTTCAGAGGCGAGAACGGGCCCGAAGGCAGGTAGTCCTGGCCTGTGTTTGCATCGTCACGAACGACGAGCACGACAGGCTCGTTGTCGAGCACGGCGACGATGGGAACTCCCTTTCGGGTGATGACGCTCGAGGCTCTCGCGCGGGATACGCCGCACATTTGCGTCCGATACCATAGGCTCAGTCTCCCGTCTCTAAGAGCGTGGTTGGGTCGGGCGGCAGCCAATTCAACGAGCAACGCAACACTCCGGCTGTCGCAACTGCTCTGCTTAACGTCGGGGACCGGAGAATATTCCGCGCTCGCGCACAACCTTCGTCCACATTTCTCACAAAGCCGCCGGCCTAGGACCGGAGCAGTGTCTCGAATCGTTCCAGAAAGTGCCGCTCCGCGACCTCCGTTGCAGACGCCGTCAAGCGATCGAGCCTCGCCGAAAGCGCCGGGCTCAAACCATCCGGCACGCCGAAATAAAGCCGCGCCTCGTCTTCCGAGAACCCGGCAAGCCGTGTCGCCTCATAGTAGGCGGCGACCGCGTCTGCGGCCTTGATCGCAGCGGCGAGATGCGGCTGCAATATGGCAGGCAGGCCGAAGCGGCGGTGAATGGCGGCAAGAATTCGCAGTTCGAATGCTTTGTAATCGAGCCCGATTGCCGTCTTGAACGGACTGATGAGATCGCCGATCACATACTCCGGCGCGTCATGGAGCAGCGCGGCGAGCCCATCCTGACGGCTTCGCTGGGGCCACCGGTCCGACACGATCGCTTCCACGATCAGCGCATGCTCGGCAACCGAGAACGCGTGTTCGCCGACTGTCTGTCCATTCCAGCGCGCAACGCGCGCGAGTCCGTGCGCGATATCCGTGATCTCGATGTCGTCCGGAGAAGGATCGAGCAGATCCAGGCGCCGGCCCGAAAGCATGCGCTGCCAGGCTCGCCGATGTGGTGCTTCCGCTCCTCCGGTCATCGCGGTGGCTCGAAGGAACGGTGCAACTTAACGCAAGCGGCGTGCCGCGGGCAGCCGACGAGATGATCGTTCACCATACCGACCGACTGCATGTAGGCGTACAGGGTCGTCGGTCCGACGAAGCGGAATCCCTCGGCCTTCAGAGCCTTGGAGAGCCGTTTGGACTCGGCCGTCGCGGCAGGCACCTCCGCGAGACATTTGAACGAATTGAGGATGGGTCCATTCTCCATGTGCGACCAGAGAAAAGCGGCAAGGGTCGTGCGCCGGCGAAGAGCGAGAAAGGCGCGCGCATTGTCGATGGTCGCTTCGATCTTGAGACGGTTACGAACGATGCCGCTGTTGGCCATGAGCCGCGCGACATCTTTGTCGCCGTAGCGGGCGATCCGCTCCGCATCGAATTCGTGGAACGCCCGCCGGAAAGCCTCTCGTTTGCGGAGGATCGTCAGCCAGGACAACCCGGCCTGGAAGCCTTCCAGGATCAGCTTTTCGAAAAGACGCTTGTCGTCAGCGTGCGGCACGCCCCACTCGCCGTCGTGGTAGGCGACGTAGAGCGGATCGGCGATGCCCGGCCACGGACATCTCTGAAGGACAGGCCCGGACTTCGCCACTGTGCAGGTCCTCCCGATAGCGCCGCGCGCCGTCAGCCGTGGGGCGCGGTTGGCTTGAAGTGGGCCCATGAAGGAATCTCGATGCCGAGCGCCGCACTACCCGCCGCCAGTTGAATGCCCTTTGCCGCGAATTCCTCTACCCGGTCGAGGCGGATCAGCGCCAGACCGTGCGAACCCGATACGGTGCCAACCCGGCCGATCTCGACGTCGCCGGCCAGCACCGGTTGATCACCAATGAGCGCGGACCCGTCGATGGCCCCGACACGAACGACTCGTTTGCGAGCCGTCCCCCGGTGCTCCATTCGCGAGACGACCTCCTGTCCGACGTAGCATCCTTTGCTGAACGAAACCCCGTTGAGCTGATCGAAGAGTGCGTCGTGAGGAAAGGCGTCGCCGAATGCATAATCGCGGCCGCCCTCAGGGACTCCAAGCGCAACGCGATGAGCATCGTAAGCGTCCTGATTGCCGTTGACCTCGACGGAGCAATCGGCTGCAACGATCGCCCGCAATCCGAGAGCCGCAAGTCTGGGATCAGGATATGTGATGCCATCATTGACGGTGCCGCTGCCCGGCGTGAGGTCTGATCCGAAAACCGCATAAGCGCGGTAGCTCTCCGACACGTCCTGGATGGTTACAGCCGCTCGAAGCTTATAGAGCGTCAGGCGCTTGACGAGATCGCCAGCTCGTTCGCGTGCAACGTCCAGCAGCACGCCGCCGTCTGTTTTCACGATGAAGAAGTCGAAGAGAATTTTTCCCTGCGGCGAAAGCAGGCCTGCGTGAAGGGCAGCATCGCGGTCAAGATGGCCCATGTCGTTCGTCACGAGGCCTTGCAGGAACGCCTGTGCCTGCGCGCCGGCGACAGACACCACGCCACGGTCTGCCAGCAATACGATCTTGATCTCACTCGTCATGGGGGCCAAGGGCTGCTATTTCCTTACTGTACCTAGGACGGCCCCCCGGGCATGGCAAGTTGCATCCCGCCGGCCCGTCGCGCAGAAGCCCATCACGCAGAAGGAAGTATCGGCCTCCTCATGACCGCACCATTCGATCTCGTCATATCCGGCGCAACCGTGGTCAATCACGACGGCGAAGGCATCCGGGACATCGGAATTCGCGACGGCAGGATTGTCGCGCTGGGCGCGCTCCAGTCGGCCAGGGCACTCGAGACGCTCGATGCGAAGGGGCTGCATGTTCTGCCCGGCGTCATCGATACGCAGGTTCACTTCCGCGAACCCGGGCTGACCCACAAGGAAGATCTCGAAACCGGTAGCCGGGCCGCGGTCGCCGGCGGTGTGACGGCGGTCTTCGAAATGCCGAACACCGCTCCGCTCACCACCTGCGCTTCGACGCTTGCCGCCAAAGTCGGCGCCGCGCGTCATCGGATGCTGTGCGATTTCGCTTTCTTCGTCGGCGGCACGCGGGAGAACATCGAGCAGATCCCGCAACTGGAACGCCTGGAAGGTTCGGCCGGTATCAAGGTTTTCATGGGGTCGTCCACGGGCGATCTTCTTGTCGATGATCCGCCGTCTCTGGAAAAAATCGTAGCCAGGCTTTCCCGTCGCGCATCCTTTCACGCCGAGGACGAAGCGCGGCTGAAAGAGCGTGCTCATCTGCGCGTGCCCGGCGACCCGTCGTCTCATCCCGTTTGGCGAGACGAGGAGGCGGCGCTGATCGCGACGAAGCGGCTCGTCGGATACGCGGAGAAGCATCGCCGCCGCGTTCACGTTCTCCACATCTCGACCGGCGAGGAGATGGACTTCCTGGAACAGCACAAGGAGTGGGCGAGCGTCGAGGTTACGCCGCATCATCTGACGCTGGCGGCGCCCGAGTGCTACGAACGGCTCGGCACCTACGTTCAGATGAACCCGCCCGTTCGCGATGCCCGCCACCGCGACCGCATCTGGAAGGCGCTGGCTGAAGGGGTGGTTGATGTTCTGGGTTCCGACCACGCCCCGCACACGCGCGAGGAGAAAGACCACCCCTATCCCGGATCACATTCGGGTATGACGGGTGTTCAAACACTCGTGCCGATCATGCTTGATCACGTGAATGCAGGCCGGCTTTCGCTGCAGCGCCTGGTCGATCTGACCAGCCACGGACCGCAGCGGCTGTTTGGAATTCGCGGCAAGGGCCGGATAGCCGTTGGTTGGGATGCCGACCTGACGGTGGTTGATCTCAAGCGGCGGGAAACGATCCGCAACGGCTGGATCGAGAGCCGCGTCGGCTGGACGCCCTACGATGGCGTGCAAGTCACCGGCTGGCCCGTCGGCACGTTCGTGCGCGGTCGCCGGGTCATGTGGCAGGGTGAACTGTCCAGAAACGGCTTTGGCGAGCCCGTCCGCTTCTACGACGCCTGAGGTTACAGACGGCACTAAGCAGTCAGAAGGCCGTCGCAGAAGGGCGTCGCGAAAGTTGGCATTCATATTGCACCAACTTGGGCATGGTGCCCGCTTCGATAAGACAGCCACTACATGCGACGCCTCCGTTCCGGCAGCCGTCCCCGGCCGGGCGGTCCCGGCGTCGCCTTTTCCGGCGTCTGGTCTGGGGCATCACTTTCGCGGTGCTTCTGGCTGTTGCGGGATCGGCCCTTTACCTCGTCAAGTCGGCTCTTGGAATCGATCTGCTCAACGGACACTCGCCGCTGCACGGTCTGCTCTATTCGTTCGTGCGTTGATCCGCGCAATAGCAAAGGCCGCCGGATTGACCCGGCGGCCTTCTGTTCAAGTCACGACGTGCCCATTGTACATGCGAATGCAGCCCGACGAGGCCTCGGTTCCAATCGAGCTCGTATCGTTGGTTCCGTGGATGCGATACAGCGAGTTGCCCAGGTAGATCGCCTTCGCGCCGAGCGGATTGTTGATGCCGCCTGTCATGCGCATGGGAAGGTTGGGCTTGCGCTGGCGCATTTCCTCCGGCGGAACCCAGTCAGGCCACGACTTGATGCTCGAAACCTTCTGCGAGCCTGTCCACTTGAAGCCCTTCTTGCCCACGGCAACCGGGTAGGCATAGGCCTTCCCGTCGCCAATGATATAGTAGAGCTTCCTCTGCGAGTGGTCGACGACGACCGAACCGCGGCCGTAACCTCCACCATAGGAAACGACCTGCGGCGTCTGCGCGGCGATGGAGGGCCTTCCGCCTCCTTCAAGAAGAGCCTTGGGCTTGCCCGTCATGCCGGGACCCAGGGCGGCCAGGGCAGGGTTGGGCTTCTGTTTGTTTTTTCCAAACCAGCCTCCGGAAGAGGCGTTCGAGTGGGGCGTGTCGCCCCACATCCCGTAGGCGCCGGGAACTTCGGCGAAGGCAGGGGAATTAAGAGCGAAGAGAAGGCCGGTTACGGCCGCAAAACGACGAAAACTCATGACGGTACCCTTTTGACTGGGACTTCACGCATCAGGCGGTCACGCGTGAAGGCGCGGGACAAGGCTTCAGAAGCCCTGCACCTGATTTTTGCTCACTAACAGAGTAAAGCCGCCGATGGAACCATCGGACGGAAATAGTCTTTCGACCATTTGCCGCAAGGCCGAAAGTGCCAGGCCGGGGATCGGGACTATTTCGACTGCCGGTTGAACCGCTTGCGCCTGTCCGCCGCTGTCCGCCGCGGCGTCTCGCCTCTGCCCCGTTCCGGCGGATGCGGGCTGGACTGCAATGGACAATTGTTCATCACCCCGGTACCAATTCTTCATGTATCCGTTGCGCGTGTCCGAAGTGGAGAGTGCCCTTCCCGGCGGACGAAGTTTGCGCTTTGCCTGGAAAGCGCCGCAAGTGCACGGGCGAAAGCCGCATGGAATTCATACCCAATCCACTCATCATTCCGGTCGGTCTGATCATAGGCGTGCTGGTGGCCGCTCCGGTAGGTCCGGTCAACGTTCTGTGCATTCAACGCGCCATTGAGCGCGGCTTCTTCGGAGGTCTCGCGGCCGGCATCGGCGCGGTCCTCGGCGATGGCACCATCGCGCTTTTTGCCGCTCTGGGCGTCGGTGCGATTTCCGGCGCGATCGAGCATCACCGCACAGCCATCCAGGTCGTCGGCGGCCTAGCCCTGATGCTGTTCGGGATCAAGCTCTATATGACCGTTCCGCCGATCGACGCCGCGGCGAGGATCGACCCGGACAAAGCTTCATTGCGCGATTTTGCCTGGGACATTCCCCAGACCTTCTTTCTCACGATCACCAATCCCGGGGCCGTGTTGGGGCTTTTTGCGATCTTTGGTGGCGTGTCGACGTTCGTCGAAGTCCACACCACTGTCGACGCACTCCTGATGGTCGCCGCGACGATGGCAGGTAGCCTGGCCTGGTGGGTGTTTCTGTCGAACCTGATCAGCCGTTTCCGTCACCGTATCAACACCGCCCACCTGCAGACGATCAACCGTTTCGCAGGGCTGGCCCTCATCGGGTTCGGCGGAATACTGATTGGCGAAATGGTCGTGAAGAACGGCTTTGGATTGGGCCACTGAGGCAGCCGCGGATCAGTTTACTGGACGACCCTATCGAGGGTGAACTCCCCTTGCAGCAATCGCCGTTCGAGTCCACGGGCGAGTTCGATTACGGCATCCTCGCCATACATCCCGACAAGGTCCGTGAGCGCCGCGAACAAAGCGGCATAGGCCATCTGTTCCGACGCCACTCCGCTCTCGGTTCCTTCGTCCCAAGCTGCCAGGATCAGGCCCAGAGCCTTGAAGGTGTTGTCGTCGCTGTCTGCCAGTTCACGTGCTTCCAGATTCATCCACTCTGTCTCCCACCCATTCGCAGCAATCAACTGCCCCCAGCAACTCTGCGAATCTCAAAAACCGCATACCACGCTCCCGCGATGAGCGCGGCTGTACCAGCAATTCAGGGTAAACCCGCGGCCCGTCTTGCAAGCGCTTCGCAAAGCATCAAGCGCAAGCCGGCGCAGGCTAAGGTGCTTTGTCAGCAAGGTTATCGGAAATCTCGGCACCTTCGGTCATGAACCGGGCGATGGCCGTCTGAGCCGATGGCGTGCAGGTCGTGTAGGTGCGGCTATAGCTGCGGTAACCTTGGTTGAAACTGCGCGCAATACGCGCCTTGCGTTGCGCGCTCGATGTTTCGGCGTTGATCAACGTCTGCATGTGATCGCGCCAGAGCTGCCCTTCGTCGGCCGAGCAGAGCTCGCGCAAATAATGCACGGCACCCAGTATCTCAGCCAGCCGCATCAGTTGCTCGTCGTAAGGCTTGACGTCCTGCGCGCGCGCGGCGACCGAAAAGAGCAGCAGAGCAGCGATCGCCACCAGGGCGGCCCCCGCCCCGGCCGGGGGGATGGAACGGCGCGCGCCGTCGTTGCTTTGCATTGCCGGTTCCCTTCGCGGCGTCTATATTTTCTCTATTGGCACGCTTTTCGGCGGCGTCATGGCAGGTCGAGTTCTAGCATCGATTCCTTCGCGCCGCATTCAACGCATGCCGATCGGGCTTCTGCCTGCGGATTATCACGTCGGGTGGGTCGCTGATGTGCTCGCGTTTCAGTCTGACCGCGCCGCCCGAGGCCGTTCGCGCCATCTTCGGCACCCGCAACAGCCTTGATTTTCCGCCGCGGTACAACATTGCTCCCACACAGCCCGTTGTGATCGTGCGTCGCACGGTTTCGGGCGAGAGGGAGCAATACCTTGTGCGTTGGGGGCTCATTCCCTCCTGGGTTAAGGACCCGCGTACCTTCACCACGCTAATAAACGCGCGATCCGAAACGGCCGCCGCGAAGCCCTCGTTTCGCGGATCGTTCCGTCATAAGCGGTGCCTCGTTCCGGCGACCGGATTCTACGAATGGACGGGCCGGCCCGGCGCCAAGCGTCCGCACCTGTTTCGCCCGCGCGACGGCGGTCTTGTCGCGCTTGCCGGTCTTGCCGATCACTGGGTCGGCGCGGATGGCAGCGAACTGGAGAGCGTGGCGATCCTCACGACGTCGGCCAATGCCACGATGGCGCCGATCCACGATCGAATGCCTGTGATCATTGCGCCCGAGCATTTCGAAGCCTGGCTCGATTGCTCATCCGGCACCGCGCACTTCGTCGGGCGATTGCTGGCGCCGCCACCAGACGATCTGCTCGAAATCGTCGACGTGAGCCCCAAATTGAACAACCCGCGCAGCGAGGGGCCGGAGCTCATGCATCCGCCCGGCTCGTCCGGACCGTCCGCGGCGTGATTGCTGGTCTGGGCTAATAAACTGAAATCAAAGAGCGAACGGACGTTCACCAAACCCTGAAACGGCCCGGGCTGGCCTCTCGCCGCTGGCGCTGATACCGATTAGGTTTAGAAACACTGTTTCCGAGCCATTGAAGAATGGGTGGTCTGGCACGGGGGCAACGGCGGTCCGCCGGTGTCGGACAAGATCATGGGAAAGCGTACGGGGAGCACGGGGCGATTGCCGTCCCGGTGAGGAGTAACGATCATGGCGTATCGCGGCGGAGACTTGGATTTGCGTACACCACGCACGTGGAGTGCCGCTCCCCCGGAACCCGCTGCGCTTGCGGCTCAAGTCTACGAGCCGCGCGCGCGCGGCGGCTATGCGTCAGGTCCCATCTGGGTCGACGAGGTGGTTCTCGCCTGCGTGAACCATGCTTACGACGTCGCCCTTGCCCACCGCTCGGCCGACGTTCGCCTGGAGCACTTGCTTCATGCGCTCACGCGTATCGACACGGCCGCGGAAGTTCTGGAGATGCGCGGCATCAAGGTTTCAGCGCTGCGCCGTGAAAGTGCCACCGTCATCGCCAGCGAACTGCCCGTGGGGCTCGGCCCCGGCGATCCTGGGCCTCGTCATTCGCAGGAGTTGGAGCACGTGCTGCGCGCGGCTGGCCAGCTTGGCGCGCGCCGCAACGCTCCGGCCACTGTCGACGACCTGCTGCACGTGGTTCTCGATCTCGAACCCGATCTTCCTGGATTGGAACTTCTGCCGCGCGGCGACCAGCGCAGTGCGTTGAACGGCTCCTATGCCTCAAGGACATCCCGCGTTGGGTTCGGCCAGCGTTTTGCTGCCCGGGACAGCGATCCGCAGCAACCCCTGTCGGGTCTTCACCAGTCTCGCGAGCCCGAACGTCCGCTTCGCGCCGACTACGCCGACCTCCCGGCCGGTAACTCTCAGTTGCCGAGGCTTGAATCGCTCGAGCAGATGTTGCGGGCACTTTCCGCCGACGTGACGGCCGAACGCAAATCGGTGACAGCCCTTCTCGGGGAAGTCCACCGCGAGATGGCGGGTCTTCGCGCCGCGCCCGCGGACGTCGGTCCGGTCGCCGATCGCGTCGCGACCATCGAACGCTCGGTGACCGCGGGATTCGAGCAGTTCTCTCTGGCACTCGCTTCGATCGAGAATGACCTGCGGACGCGACTGCAGGAGAAGCCGGATATCAAGCCGCTGGCAAGCCGACTCGATGTCATCGAAGAGGCGGTGTTGTCGCGAGACTCCGAGAAGGCCATCCGCGAGTTGTCCGAGCGTCTCGACCGCCTGGAGACGACGCTGGCCGGAGAGCGCACTCGCGCAGCCGAATCCGGTGCGGTTCTACGCGGCGAAATCGGTCAGCTCACGCAGTCGATCGACGTCCACCGCAGCGAGATCGGCAACGTGCTCACGGATGTTAGGTCTGCGGGCGAAACGCGCCACGCCGAATCCCTGGAGTCGCTTCGCGGACTTGCAGACCGCATCTCGTCGGTGGAACGGTTCGCAACCGAAATCATGGATAAGGTGACCACGGGTCAGCAGGCGGCGCGCGAGGATCTCACCGAGGTTTCAGACGCAATCGTCAAGCTCAACGCCAACCAGCATACGCTAGCCGGAAGCGTCGATCAGGCGCGCAACGATGCGCGTGAGAACATCGCCGCGCTGCGCGATGACGCCCGTGCGGCGACGTTGGGCCTGACCAATTCGCTGGAGGCGATCGATCCGCGTCTTGCAATTCTCGAAGGTCAGACGCAGAGCATCGGCAGCGCCATCGACGGACTGTCGGGCACGGTCGAAAACATGCACCGTGTCACCATCGAACGCTACTACCGCCGCAATCGCTTCTGGTACTGGCTGTTCGGAACCGACGACTGGGTGGCGGCAAGCTGGCCGTCCCAGTCGCACCGCATCGCCGAGGAATTGAAGTCGGTAAAATCAGGCCAAGGTTGACTGCCCGGCCGCCGGCCTAGATCAGCTTTCCGGGATTGAGAATCCCGTTGGGATCGAAAGCCGACTTGATCGCTCGCATCAAGTCCAACGCGACGGGGTTCTTGACCCGCAGCAACGCGTCACGCTTCATGCGGCCGATACCGTGCTCGGCGGAGATCGAACCACCCATTTCGCTGACGAGTGCGTGCACCGCGTCCGACATCGGCTCCCAGAGCCCCAGGAATTGCGCCTTGTCCATGCCTGTCGGCTGGGACACGTTGTAATGGACGTTGCCATCGCCGAGATGACCGAAGGGCACCGGCCGCGCACCGGGACAAATGGTTTCGACGACAATGGCCGCGCGGTCGAGAAATTCCGGCACATGGGCAATGGGCAGCGAGACATCGTGCTTGATGGAGCCGCCTTCCAGTTTCTGAATATCCGACATCTGCTCGCGGAGTTGCCACATGGCGGCGCGCTGGGTTTGCGAGCCAGCGACGCGTGCATCGGCGATCAAACCGGCGGCGAGGGCCTCCGACAGGATCGTCTCAAGCATCGGCTGGGCGCGGCCGGGTTCTGTTGCCGAAATCTCCAGGAGGACCGTGCACGGCGCGGCGACGCCGGCGGCCGCAGCGGTAGCCTTGCCATGTTTGATGACAAAGGACATGGCCCGTTCGGACATGAATTCGAACGCCGTCAGCGCCGGCCCCGCTGTCCGTTGGGCCAGTTGGAACATCGGCACGAGCCGGTCCATCGCGGGGAGCGAGGCCAAGGCCGTCGCCACATCGCGCGGCTCAGGAACGAGCTTCACGGTCGCTGCCGTGATGATCGCAAGCGTCCCTTCCGAGCCGATGAGAAGGTCTCTGAGATCGTAGCCGGTATTGTCCTTCTTGAGGCTCGACAGGCCGTCGAGAACGCGGCCGTCGGCCAGAACGGCTTCGACCCCGAGCACCTGCGCTCGGGCCGATCCGTAGGCGAGCACGGCAAGACCGCCGGCGTTGGTGGCAAGCGCTCCGCCGAGACAGGCACTGCCTTCCGATGCCATGGAGAGAGCGAACATCAGTCCGGCTGAGCGGGCGGCTTCCTGCACCTCTGCGAGCTTGACGCCCGCCTCCGCCGTCAGCGCTGAACTGCCGGCATCGATCGAACGGATCGCCGTCATGCGATCGAGCGACAAAACGATCTCGCGTCCGTCCTCGTGCGGGATCTGTCCGCCGACGAGCCCGGTGTTGCCAGACTGCGGCACGACACCGACGCGCGCGTCGTTGCACAGCTTCAAGACCTCGCCCACCTCCGCCGTCGTTGCCGGACGCACGACGAGCGGCGAAACGCCCCTAAAACGGTCGCGCCACTCACGCAGATAGGGTTGCTGCCGAGGATCGCCGGCCCGAATGGTATTCGCCGGGCCGACGCAGCGCGCCAGCGCATCGAGCAGGGCTGCGTCCGGTGCATTGAGAGGAGGATGTCGCATGACCGTCCTTCTAGCACGCACGCGGCGCGGCGGCTCGGCGCAAGCGGTCGTTGATCGCCGCGCCCAAACCGGTTTCTGGAATGGTCATCACAGCCACGCGTGCCGACCCGGCCGCGTCGAAAGCCCTCAAGGCTGCAAACAGGTTCGCCGCGGCCTCGAGAAGATCGCCCGCCGGACTGAGATTGATCACGAAGCCCGTGGACGGAACCGCGCGCCCGAAGGCCAGCAAGGCTTCCCCCTGCAGCGCCTCTTTAGCATCGAGCCGCAAGTGCGCCTTCGGAGCGTAATGACTGAGAAGCTGGCCCGGCGAGGACGGCTGAAGGGCTACCGCTTCGGCGCGTTCGATGGAATATCCGGCAACTCGTTCCAGGTCTTCCTGCGTGACCGCTCCAGGGCGCAGCAGCATGATCCTCGGCCCTGAAGCGTCGACAACGGTCGATTCCACGCCATGCACCGTCGCGCCCCCGTCGATGATCATGTCGGCCCGCTCGCCCAGATCAGTTTCGACGTGACGCGCCGCCGTGGGGCTGACGTGGCCAGAACGATTGGCGGACGGTGCAGCGATCGGCCGTCCGGCGGCCTTGAGAAACGCGCGCGCGACAGGATGATTGGGAACCCGCAGGGCAATGGTGGACAGACCAGCGGTCGCAAGGTCGGCGACCGGACAGGCGTGCTTTCTCGCCACCACGAGCGTCAACGGCCCAGGCCAGAAACGGGCGGCCAGAGCGCGGGCCTCCGGACCGAAACTGCCGAGTTCTTCTGCGGCTGCGAGATCCGGAACGTGAACGATCAGGGGATTAAAGCTCGGCCGCCCTTTTGCAGCGAAAATGCCGGCCACCGCCTCGCCGTTGGTCGCATCGGCGCCCAGGCCGTAAACCGTTTCGGTCGGAAATGCGACCAGCCCACCGCTGCGGATCAGGCGTCCGGCGTTATCGATGGCATCTTGCGTGGCCGGCATAATCGGCATCGGTGGGTCCAGACAGGTCTATGACGACAGCTTCCAGCCGCCTAATGTCGCCCAGGATCGGACATCAGAGATGGGTATGGCTATCGAGGCTCCCCTAGACGACATCATCGCCGCACTCAAGCCGGTCTCAGCGCAAGTCGGCAATATGATGAAAACGCTGCCAGGCGGACCGGGCGGAGAGAGCAGGTTGTGGCCATGAGCGTGCAAACCGGCGTGACCGACGGCGTCCAGGTGATCCGCCTCACGCGGCCGGAGAAGCGCAACGCCCTGAACCGGGACATGTACCGCGCGCTCAACGAGGCATTGGAACGCAGCGATGCCGACGACGGCATCCGCGTCAACGTGATTTTCGGCAGCCAGGGCCACTTCACGGCCGGCAATGATATTGCCGACTTTCTCGCGACCGCGATGGGGGAAGCGGGGCCACCCCGCGAGGTGCTGCGCTTCATTGAACGTCTCCCGCTGCTGACGAAGCCGCTTCTGGCCGGCGTGGACGGTGCCGCCATCGGCATAGGAACCACGCTGTTGCTGCACTGTGATCTGGTCTACGCAACCCCGCGCGCGACGTTCGCCACGCCCTTCCTTGACCTTGGACTCGTGCCCGAAGCCGCGTCGAGCCTGCTGCTGCCCCGCGTGATGGGCTATCACCGCGCGTTCGAGATGCTGATCCTTGGCGAAACGTTCTCGGCCGGCCGGGCGTGCGGAGCGGGACTGGTCAACTTGCTGGTCGAGCCCGAAGAACTCGAAAGCCATGTGCTCGCAGCCGCTGACCGGTTGGCGAGAAAGCCGCCGGCGGCGCTGCTCGCCGCTCGCCGCCTGATGCGCGGCGACGCCGCGGCGGTGCAGGAGCGGACACGAGAGGAAGCTGCCGAATTCGCGCGCTGCCTTGCTTCCTCTGAGGCCCGTGCAGCATTCGAAGCATTCTTGAGCCGTTCGCGCGCCGGTCAGGATCGGTCATGACGAAGATCAGGTGAGCCGCGAGGAAAGTGATGCCGACGTTGAAGAACAAGACGCTTTTCATAACCGGCGCGAGCCGTGGCATTGGCCTTGCCATCGCCTTGCGCGCGGCGCGCGACGGCGCCAACATCGCCATTGCCGCAAAGACGGCGGACCCCAACCCGAAGCTCCCTGGCACCGTTTACACGGCGGCGGCTGCGATCGAAGCGGCGGGAGGCCGCGCTCTGCCGCTCGTCTGCGATATCCGGTTCGAGGAACAGGTCGCTGCCGCCGTGGCGAAGACCGTCGAGACGTTCGGCGGTATCGATGCCTGCATCAACAACGCCTCCGCGCTTTCCCCGACAGGCACCGAAGCGACGACCATGAAGCGCTTCGACCTCATGTACGAGATCAATACGCGCGGCACGTTTCTGACCACGAAGACCTGCGTCCCGTATCTGCGCAAGGCCGAGAACCCCCACGTGCTCGTTCTTTCGCCGCCGCTCGACTTGCGACCGAAATGGTTCAAGCACCATGTCGCTTATTCGATTGCAAAATACGGCATGAGCCTGTGTGTTCTGGGCATGGCCGAAGAGTTCAGGAGTGATGGCATCGCCGTCAACGCGCTCTGGCCGCGCACGGCAATCGCCACGGCCGCGGTCGAAAACATACTGGGGTCGCAGCTGATCGCCATGAGCCGGACGCCCGAGATTATGGCGGATGCGGCGCATCTCGTTCTCACGCAGCCGGCCTGGGAATGGACCGGCCGATTCCTGATCGACGACAGCTTTCTGTTCGAGAAAGGCGGATTAACCGACTTCGACGGTTACCGCGTTGACGCCACAAAGCCGTTGGTTCAGGACTTCTTCGTCCCGGACGATCCCCCTCCGCCGCCTGGCGTGGAGGTCGTTCCGCTGGCATTGCCCGGAGCCTGACTGGCGAGCCCGCCGGGGGACTGGCGCACAGGCCCGCAGGTTGGGTAACATCCCGCCCTCTGCCGAAAGAAAGGACCGCCCGGGTCATGACAACCCTCCTCGTCACGCACCCGTGCTTTACCGATCACGACACCGGTTTCGGCCACCCGGAGCGCCCCGACAGGATGCGCGCCATCGACAAGGTTCTGGCGCACGAGTCGTATGCGGCCTTGAAGCGAATGGAAGCGCCCCTGCGGGACGACGTCGAACAGCAGATCCTGCTCGCCCACCCGAAACATCATTTCGATCGCATGCGCCATGTCGGCGAGCAGGCGATGGGCGAAAGCCGCCTCGTGCGCATCGATGGCGACACCGTCATGTCGCCGGCATCCTGGGAAGCCGTTCTTCGTGGCGTCGGCGCCGGCCTTCAGGCCGTCGATGAAGTCATGTCCGGCCACGCCGCCAACGCGTTCGCACAGGTCCGTCCGCCGGGGCATCACGCCGAGAACGACCGCGCCATGGGCTTCTGCTTTTTTTCGAATGCCGCCATCGCCGCGCTATACGCCCGGTCCAGGTATGGAGCCGAACGCGTGGCGGTCGTCGATTTCGACGTTCATCACGGCAATGGAACGCAGGACATATTCTGGGCCGACAAGGACTGTTTCTACGGTTCGACCCACCAGATGCCCCTGTTTCCCGGCACCGGCGATTTGAGCGAAACGGGCGTCGGCAACATTTTCAACGCACCCCTGCGGGAGGGCGACGGCGGCGATCATTTCCGCGAGGCCTTCAGCGACCGCATCTTGAAGCCTCTGCACGATTTCGGTCCCGATCTCATCGTGATTTCAGCCGGCTTCGACGCCCACCGCCGCGATCCGCTTGGCGGTCTGCAACTCGTCGAAGCTGATTTCATGTGGGCGACAGAGAGGCTCGCCCGCGTGGCGGAAGCGCACGCCAACCGCCGCATCGTCTCGATGCTGGAGGGGGGGTACGACCTGGAAGGTCTTGCAAAATCCGTAGGCGTCCATGTGCGCACCCTGATGGATGTGGGCGCGTGACGGCCGGCCAGCGCGCCTCGTCCGGAGGGACTTGTGTCGGGAGGCCCGGACCGGTAATCCCCAGGTCTCCGGGTGCGAGATTCCGCACCATCTCCCCGTTCGCGGGGCCTTTTCCAATACCGGGCTCAATTTGATGACCAAGGCTTCGAACATTCACGCCGACATCAAGGACATGACCTTCGAGCGTTCTCTCAAGGAACTTGAGGGCATCGTGTCCCGCTTGGAGCGTGGCGATGTTGAACTGGAAGAGAGCATCGCCATCTATGAGCGGGGCGAAGCGCTCCGCGACCATTGCGACCGCCTGTTGCGTCAAGCCGAAGCCAAGGTCGAGAAGATCGCTCTAGGCGCTGACGGCACTCCGAAAGGCACCGTGCCTCTCGACCCGGAGTGACACCGGCGCCTGCTGGCGAACTGCGGCAGCTTTGCGCGACGTTTTGCCGGATCGCCGGCTTGGTCTTTGCGGGGTCTGGCGATAGTGTCACGCCTTCCGGTGCCGCCCGGTTTCAGTATCTCAATCCGAGGATAGAAAGCGCCCCGTGAGCAAGACCCCCCTTCTCGACACCGTCACGTCGCCGGCCGATCTTCGCCGCTTGCCGGAAGGCGACCTGCGCCAACTGGCCGACGAGTTGCGGCTGGAAACGATCGACGCTGTTTCGGTGACGGGCGGACATCTCGGCGCCGGACTCGGCGTGATCGAACTGACCGTTGCTCTGCACTGGGTCTTCGATACGCCCCGCGACCGCATCGTGTGGGACGTGGGTCACCAGACCTACCCGCACAAAATCCTCACCGGCCGCCGCGACCGGATCCGCACTCTGCGGCAGGGTGGCGGGCTGGCGGGTTTCACCCGCAGGGCCGAGAGCGAGTACGATGCCTTCGGCGCCGGCCACTCGTCCACGTCGATCTCCGCAGCACTCGGAATGGCCTGCGCGCGCGATCTGGAAGGCAAGTCGAACAACGTCGTTGCCGTGATCGGCGACGGCGCCATGAGCGCCGGCATGGCTTATGAAGCCATCAACAACGCCGGTGCGCGCGATGAACGCCTGATCGTCATTCTCAACGACAACGACATGTCCATCGCGCCACCCGTCGGTGCGCTCTCACATTATCTGGCCCGCACGACTTCGAGCGGCACGTATCTCTATTGGCGGGATGTCGCAAAGCAGCTTGCCAAGCGCCTGCCGAAAAGCTGGGAACGCCGCGCCGCCCGCATGGAAGAATATACGCGCCACCTCTGGCAAGGCGGCATGTGGTTCGAGGAGCTGGGCTTCTATTACGTCGGCCCCATCGATGGCCATGATCTCAACACGCTGCTGCCCGTTCTCAAAAACGTGCGCGACGCAAAGCGCGGCCCGATCCTCGTTCATGTCGTGACCCGCAAGGGCAAGGGCTACGCGCCGGCCGAAGCTTCGGATGACAAATATCACGGCGTCGCCAAGTTCAACGTCGTGACCGGCGCGCAGGTGAAGCCTAAGCCCAATGCGCCGACCTATACGCGAGTTTTTGCCGATAGCCTCACTGCGGCCGCCCGGAAGGACAAGCGGATCGTCGCCGTCACGGCCGCCATGCCCGATGGTACCGGCCTAGACATCTTCGCTAAGGAATTTCCCGACCGCATGTTCGACGTCGGAATTGCCGAGCAGCACGCGGTGACCTTCGCAGCAGGTCTTGCGACCGAGGGATACCGTCCATTCGCCGCGATCTATTCCACGTTCCTGCAGAGGGGCTACGATCAGGTGGTCCACGATGTGGCGGTGCAGAACCTTCCTGTCCGCTTCGCGATCGACCGCGCGGGCCTCGTCGGCGCGGACGGCCCCACGCACGCAGGCTCGTTCGATCTGGCCTACCTCGGCTGTCTGCCGAATTTCGTCATCATGGCCGCGGCCGATGAGGCCGAACTCGTGCACATGGTCGCCACGACGGCCGCGATCGACAACGCGCCGTCTGCACTTCGCTATCCGCGCGGCGAGGGCACCGGGTGCGAACTACCCGCCGACGGCGTGCCCCTGGAAATCGGCAAGGGCCGGGTGATCCGCGAAGGCTCGACGATCGCAATCCTGTCTCTCGGCACGCGCCTTACGGAAGCGTTGAAAGCCGCCGATCATCTTGCGGCCATGGGGTTGTCGACGACCGTTGCCGATGCCCGCTTCATGAAACCGCTCGATACGAACTTGATCGAACGTCTTGCGCGTGAGCACGAAGTTCTAGTCACCGTCGAAGAGGGATCCGTCGGCGGGTTCGGCAGCCATGTGCTTCACCATCTGGCCGTCAACAATCTGCTCGATCGGGGTTTGAAGGTGCGGCCGATGGTGCTGCCCGACCGGTTCATCGAGCAGGATAATCCAGTGAAGATGTATGCGGATGCCGGCCTCGACTCGGGCGGCATTGTGCGCACCGTGCTGGCCGCACTCGGCCGGGCGGAGGAAGCGGGCGGGGCCTCGCGGGCCTGAGACGCCGTGATCGGGGGGTACCTATGGTCGCTGCATCAAGCTTTGTCGGCCGGTCACTTCTGGCCGTGATTTTCCTTTTAGCGGGAATGGACAAGATCTACGGCTATGCCGCAACGGCCGGCTACATGGCGCAGTTCGGAGTTCCTGCGTTTCTGTTGCCGCCCACCATTGCGCTGGAGATCCTAGGCAGTCTGGCGGTCTTCGCCGGTTTCTATTCGCGAGTGGCCGCGATCCCGCTTGCTCTCTTCACAATCGCCGCAGGGCTTATCTTCCACAGCAACTTCGCCGACAACGTCCAGTTCGCGCTGTTCTTGAAGAACCTCGCCATCGCCGGCGGCTTTCTGCTGCTCTTCGCTCACGGGCCCGGAGCGTGGGCTCTCAACGACAAGTAGTTTCAAGACAAAAAGATGCCTCGCATGGCCGGCCCATGCGAGGCTCTGACGGCGTCCGGAAACATCCGTGTCTATTTCACCGTGATCGTGATCACTTCCGACTGCACGACAGGATCGTGCGGAATATGATTGTGATCGCCGAGCACGAGTTGCAGCGTGTGTTTGCCGGGCGTCAGTTCAAGCTGAGCTTCGGTCTGCCCCTTCCCGAAATGCTTGTGATTGTCGTCGGCGGGGATCGGCGCGTCGACATCTTCGAGTTTGCTGTCGATGAGAACGTGATGGTGACCGCTGTGCTCCTTGTCGGTGCCGGCGGGAACGACTTCCATTCCCTCGATGCCGAACGTCACCGTGACCGGTGAAGAAACTTCCGCGCCATCCTTCGGCTCTATGAAGTAGACCTTGGCGCCGGGCGGCGAGGGCGTGCGCGCCGGTCCGCTATCGCCACAAGCGGCAAGAGGCAGGCACAGAAGCAGGGCAGCGGCGAATTGCAACTTCATCGGGGTCTCCGGGGGCTGCGGCGGTGATTGTCCGGCGGTCAGGATAGCGTACACCTGTCCCATGAAAAAGCGTCTGGACGAGCTTTTGGCTGCTCAGGGCCTCGTGACGACCCGATCTCGCGCCCGCGATGCCATTCGCCGGGGTCTTGTGACGGTCGATGGCGCGGTCGTTACGAAGCCCGGCGCCCCCACGGCGGAGACCGCGCGGCTGACTGTCGCGCCGGAGGCTGGCACGGAATATGTCTCCCGTGGTGCTCTGAAGCTTGTCGCCGCGCTGGATCGCTTCAACTTCGATCCGATGGGCAGAACGATTGTCGATGCCGGCGCCTCGACGGGCGGCTTCACCGAGGTCCTTCTGGAACGCGGCGCTTCGCGGGTGTATGCGGTGGACGTGGGACACGGGCAGCTCCATCCCAGGATCGCGGCCCGGCCGGAAGTGGTGTCGATCGAGAACGCGGACATCCGGACCTTCGAGCCGGGTACGCGCGTCGATGCCGTCGTCGCCGATCTCAGTTTTATTTCACTGGAGAAGGTTCTGCCGCATCTCATGCGCATAAGTGAGCCGGGCGGATGGATCGTGGCGTTGGTCAAGCCGCAGTTCGAGGTCGGCAGAGCGTCGATAGGCAAGGGCGGTATCGTTCGCGACGAAGCGGCCCGCAGGCGCGCCTTGCAGAACCTCGCAGACCTTGTCACCGCGACTCCGGAATGGCGGCTGCTCGAGATCATCCCGTCGCCGATCGAAGGAGGATCGGGCAACATGGAATACCTCATGGGGATCGTACGCGATGGCGGATGAGACGGAATTCGTCATCGAGAGACTAGGCGCGAAGGGCGATGGCATCGTGCCGACGCAATCGGGCGAGCGCTATGTCGCCGGCGGCCTGCCGGGGGAGCGCTGGGTCTGGCCGGAGGATGGTCTGCTGCGCCGCGTCTCGGACAGCCCGGACCGCGTTGCTCCGCCGTGTCCACACTTTTCAACGTGCGGCGGCTGCATGGCCCAGCACATGAGCGAACGCCTCTATTTCGAATGGAAGCAGCAGATCGTCCGCGACGCATTCCATCATCGGGGCATCAAGGCCGGCATCGAACCCGTGCGGCGGATGCCGCTGCGGTCCCGGCGCCGGGCCTTTCTCGGCGTCGAGCGCCGCGGACATGAGGTGATGATCGGCTTTCGCGAAGAAGGCCAGCATTCGCTGGTCGATATCACAGAGTGCCTGTTGCTCGATCCATCCATCATGGCGGCGTTTCCGCACTTGAAGGCGATGGCACGGATCGCCATGCCCGGAAACGCAAGCGGACGCCTCATCGTTTCGCGGCTGGATACCGGTCTCGATATCTCCTTCGACAACGGCCACAAGATGCTGAAGCCGGACGAACGCACCGCCCTTGCGCAGTTGGCCGAGACGGCAAGAGCAGCGCGTCTGACCGTCGCCGGAGACGCGATCGTGATACGTGCTGAACCGCGCCTCATGATTGGCGGTGCCGAGGTCGATGTTCCGCCTTCGCTGTTCCTGCAGGCGCTTCCCGAGGCCGAGCGCTCGATGACCAGCCTCGTTCTCGATGCACTGCCGCGCAAGGCAAAACGCGTTGCCGATCTCTTCTCGGGCCTGGGCACGTTTACGTTCCCGCTCGCGAAAAAGGTGCAGGTATCGGCCTTCGACAGCGATCGACGCGCTATCGCCGTGCTCGAAGCCGCGTTCCGGCGCACGGCTGGGCTGAAGCCTATAGATGCTCGGGTCAGAGACCTGTTCCGCGAACCGCTCTCCCCCAAGGAACTCGAGGCGTTCGACGCCGTGATCCTCGACCCGCCTCGCGCGGGTGCTGCCGAGCAAAGCGAGCGCCTCGCCCGGTCGAAGGTTCCCGTTGTCATCGCCGTCTCGTGCTGCCCGGCGACGCTGGCCCGCGATGCGCGCACGCTCATCGACGGCGGTTTTCGTATGGGCCCGGTGACGCCCATCGATCAGTTCATCTACTCCCCGCACGTCGAGGCGGTTACAGTCTTCACCCGTTAGGTGAGAACCGCATCGAGAAGACGGCGCACGTAAGCCGGAACGACCTCCGTCGCCGGTCCGTGGACGGCTTCGGCAAAATGCGAACGGCCTTCGGAGGGCTCCAGGTTCAATTCGACGGTATGCGCGCCGTACTCCGATGCGACCTGCACGAAACCCGCCGCCGGGTAGACGTTACCGCTCGTGCCGATGGAAATGAAAAGATCGGCCGCTTCCAGTTCTTTCAGGATGCGCTCCATGTGATAAGGCTCCTCGCCGAACCACACGACATCCGGCCTCAGCGTCCCGGCCTCTTCGCATTTGGGGCAGGACGTTTCGAGGAACATATCTCCGGTCCACGGCATGCGGGAACCGCAGCCGAGGCACCATGCCCTGAGCGCTTCGCCGTGCATGTGTATGAGGTTTTGCGAGCCGGCCTGTTCGTGCAGTTGGTCCACGTTCTGCGTTACCAGCATCACGGTTCCAGGATAGGTCTGCTCGAGAAGGGCAAGCGCGTAATGCGCGGCATTCGGCGCCACGCTTTGGTGCGCCCGCCTCCGCATGTTGTAGAACTCGTGAACGAGCTGAGGGTTCTTCTCGAAGCCCTCCGGCGTCGCCACGTCCCGGTAATCGTATTTTGCCCAGATTCCACCCTTGTCGCGGAACGTCGGGACTCCCGATTCGGCACTGATGCCCGCGCCGGTCAGAATTACGATGCGGTCGTACTCCGGCATTCCCTCTGGCCCCGATGTGTTTGCGTTTCCCCGCTCCTACGCTACGACACTCCGACGGTCTCTGGCGAGAGGCCGGCGAGCCCCGTGAGACACCATGAAAACCATTCTCAGCTGGTCGAGCGGCAAGGACAGCGCCTGGACCCTGCATTATCTGCGGTCGGATCCCACGATCGAAGTCGTAGCCCTCCTGACCACGGTGAACGATGCCTTCGATCGCGTCGCGATGCACGGCGTGCGCCGGGACATCCTGGAAGCCCAGGCCGAAGCCGCCGGTCTCCCGCTGCACGTCGTCCGTCTTCCCTGGCCCTGTTCGAACGGCGATTATGAGCGCCTGATGGGAGACTATGTTCGCGAGCAGGCCGAAAGCGGCGTGAGCGCCATCGCTTTCGGCGATCTCTATCTTGAGGACATCCGTGCCTACCGGGAGCAGAAGCTCACTGGCAGCGGCTTGACGCCCCTGTTTCCGCTCTGGGGAAAGCCGACACGCGAATTGGGCGAAGAGATGATAGAGGGCGGCCTCGTCACCTATGTGGCGACCGTCAATCCCAACAAACTCGATGCGAGCTTCGCCGGCCGCCGGTTCGATCGCAGTTTCATTGCCGGCCTGCCGCCGGGGGTCGATCCCTGCGGTGAGAATGGCGAGTTCCACACGTGTGTCGTCGCCGGACCGATGTTCAGCCACGCGCTCCCCATCCGTGCCGGCGAAATCGTTACGAGAGACGGCTTCGTCTTTGCCGATCTCCTGCTCGACCGTTCAGTCGGTTAACGCGAAGACGACCACGGCGCCGCCCTGACGGAAGCCCCAGATCTGGCTGCCGCCCGCTGCGACCGCCACGTATTGCCGGCCGCCGACCGAGTACGTGATCGGCGGCGCATTCACGCCCGCGCCGCAGTTGAACTGCCACAGCCGCGCGCCGGTCACTGCGTCGAAGGCGGAAAGGTCGCCGTTTCCTTCTCCCGTAAAGACGAGCCCGCCGGCGGTTGCCAGCGTCCCGCCGATGAGCGGCTCTGCCGTCTTCTGTTGCCACCGCGTGTAATATGTGACGGGCGGAGTGCCGCCGGTCGCCGGCAATTCCGCGCTCTGATAGCGGGTCGGCATATGCATGGCGGCGACGAAGGCAACGCCGGAGGCCGCATCGACCGCCGCCGGTGACCAGTTCGCGCCCCCTGCGACGCCGGGATAGATCACGATGCCCTCCCGGGTCGGCGCCTTGAACATGTTGTCCTGCGGAACGAACGGCTCCGATTTCACGATGAGCCGCCCGTCGCGCCGGTCGTGGACGAAGTACCAGCCGAGCTTCGATGCGTGGCCGATCGCGGGAATGGTCTTGCCGTCTTTTTCAAAGTCGAAGAGTACGGGCGGACTTGCCACGTCGTATCCCCACAGGTCATGCGGCACCTGCTGGTAGTGCCAACGATAGGCACCGGTCGTCAGATCGAGCGCGACGAGGGAACTGGTCCACAGATTGTCGCCCGGCCGGCTTTCGCCTGCGGCTTGCGGCGAAGGATTGCCGACACCGAAATAGAGCAGGCCGAGATCGAGATCGACGCTCGGCGAATGCCAGATCGAGCCTCCGCCATACTTCCAGGCGTCCGCGTGTTGCAGGGCTGCGGCCTTCTCCGCCGCGATATCGCGCGGCAGGGGCGCGCCATATGCGGTCTTTTCGACGAAGTCGCCTTCCCAGCCTTCCTGCGTCGTATCGAACTGCCAGATCCGGCGCCCGGTCTCGGCATCGAAGGCCGCGATGAAACCGGGCCGTCCGTAACGTCCCGCCACGCCGACGACGGTGCCGAGCGGTGCGCCTGGACGGTCGCTGTCCAGATGCAGGCCGTACCCGACACCCGTGATACCCGCGATCACCTTGCCGTCCACAACGAGCGGCGCCGCCGCCGCGCCAACCCCGGTCGAACCCGTCACCTGTCCTTTCAGTGCGGGATCGGTTGCATCGAGCGCCGCTTTGTCTTCCGTCGTATCAGCACCCGTTTCGGCCATCTGGATGTCCCAGACCATCGCCCCGGTTTTCTGGTCGAGCGCTACCAGCCGCGCGTCGACCGTCGCGACATAGACCTTGCCGTAGCCGAGCGCGACGCCGCGGTTGGCTGGACCGCAACAGAGCTTTTTCGCGCGGCTCTTGTGCTCGTAGCGCCAGATCTCGCGGCCGGTGGCAGCATCGACGGCCATCACGTGCGAGAACGGCGCGGACAGGTACATGATCCCGTCGGCCACGAGCGGCGTGGTCTGGAACGTTGCGGCAGTGCCGGTCTGATAGATGAAGGCGGGACGCAGGCGCTTGACGTTGTCAGCCGTTATGTCCTGCAATGGCGAAAACCGCGTCGCCGCCAGATCGCGCCCGTGGGTGATCCAGTTGGCAGGCTCGCCGGCCGCGGCTTTCAGGCGGTCTTCGTCCACGTCGAAGGCATGGGCAGCCGAACAGCACGTGGCGGCGAGAACCAGCGAATAGAGAAAGCTTCGCGTCAGACGCGCACGCATTTCGATCTCCGAGTTGCCACCGGGAGCGCGGCTAGGCTCCACATTGGCCGCGATGGCGCAGCATGTGGTCGGCGAGGACGCAGGCCAGCATCGCCTCTCCGACGGGAACCGCGCGAATACCGACGCACGGATCGTGACGGCCCTTGGTGAGGATCTCGGTCGCCTCGCCGCCAACCGTGACCGTGCGGCGCGGCGTCAGGATCGACGACGTGGGTTTCACCGCAAAGCGGCAGACGATCGCCTGTCCGGTCGAGATACCGCCAAGAATTCCGCCCGCGTTGTTCGACATGAAGCCCGGTCCGTGATGCCGGCCATGTGGAATGGCGTTGGGCCGCATCTCGTCGGCGTTCTCCTCGCCCGTCAGTTCCGCGGCCGCCATGCCCGCACCGATCTCGACCGCCTTGACGGCGTTGATGGACATCATCGCGGAGGCAATGTCCTGGTCGAGCTTGCCATACAAAGGCGCGCCCCACCCGGCCGGGACGCCTTCGGCCACGACTTCCACGACGGCGCCGATCGAGGAGCCGGCCTTACGTATGCCGTCGAGGTAGTTTTCCCATTCTTTCGCGACCACGGGATCGGGACAGAAGAACGGGTTGTTGTCGACCTCGTCCCAATTCCAGCGCGACCTGTCGATCTTCACCTTGCCCATCTGGACGAGCGCACCGCGAACGATGATGCCGGACCCCAGAACCTGCCGCGCGATGCCGCCCGCCGCGACCCGGCAGGCCGTTTCGCGCGCGGACGAGCGACCGCCGCCACGATAATCGCGGATGCCATACTTCGCCTGATAGGTGTAGTCGGCGTGCCCCGGCCGGAATTTCTGCGCGATGTCGCCGTAGTCTTTCGAGCGCTGATCAACGTTGCGGATGAGGAGCGATATGGGAGCGCCCGTCGAAACCGGTTTGCCGTCCGCGTCGGCAAAAACCCCCGAAAGAATTTCAACCGCGTCGGGTTCCTGACGTTGTGTCACGAAGCGGGATTGGCCCGGCCGCCTCTTGTCGAGAAATGCCTGGATCGCCTCCGCGGTGATCGCAAGTCCGGGCGGGCATCCGTCCACCACGCAGCCGATGGCAGGCCCGTGGCTTTCGCCCCAGGTCGTAACGCGGAAGAGATGACCGAACGTGTTGTGTGACATGACTGCCGCTAAGCCGGGATCCAAGGGCTGAGGAAAAGCCGGTTCAGGGGCGTAGCAAATGCAACCCAAGCGGCTGTTCGCACCGTTCGCAGTGTCTTACGGGCACCGCGCCGCGCCCGCAAGGCGCCCGCATCTGACGGACGCGTGACAGGGTCTGGCGACGCAGATAGACGGAACGGGTGTGCCGCGTGTCTTGCACTCCAAGGAAAGGAGAAGACATGGGGTGCGGGAAGGATGGCGCGCAACCGCGCCGCCATTCGATCTTGTATCAAATCACTGGCGTTTTCAGCCTGTTCCCGGCGGTCTGAGCAACCTCCTCGAGCGGGCCAATCATGAAAAAATGAGAAAGAGCCGGAGCAGCCGCTGCTCCGGCTCTTTTTGTTTGGATCGAGGAACAGCCGCCGCGCGGTTCGGGCTCAGCCGGTTGTCAGAATGATTTTGCCGATGTGGGTGCCTTCCTCGATGCGCCGGTGGGCATCGGCGGCCCGGGCAAGAGGGAATGTGCTGTCGATCGGGACTTTCACGTCGCCGGCCGCCAGCAGCGGGAGGATTTCGGCCTCGACCTTGCGCGCAATGTGCGCTTTGACGTCGGCCGGCCTTATGCGGAGCGTCGAACCGGTGATCGTAAGGCGCTTCAGCATCACACGCATGAAGTCGATTTCGGCCTTGGATCCCGACTGGAACCCGATGTAGACGAGCCGTCCGTCGTCGGCGAGCGCACGGATGTTCTTTTCGATATAGTCTCCTCCGACCATGTCGAGAATGACATCGACGCCCCGGCCACCGGTCTCGGCCTTGACCGCGTCAAGAAAATCTTCCGTCCGGTAATTCACCGCCCTGTCGGCGCCGAGCTTGCGCGCGGCTTCGCATTTGGCGTCCGAACCCGTTGTCGTGATGACGCGCGCGCCGAACGCCTTGGCGAGCTGGATCGCCGTCACGCCGATACCTGAAGTGCCGCCGTGGACAAGCAGCCATTCATCCGCCTTGAGCTGTCCGCGCTCGAACACATTGTGCCAGACGGTGAAGAAGGTCTCGGGAAGACCCGCCGCCTCGATGATCGACAGTCCCTCCGGTACGTGCAGCGTGGTGCCTTCGTCGGCCACGCAGTATTCCGCGTAGCCTCCGCCGTTGACGAGGGCCATCACGCGCTGGCCGGCCTCGAAGCGCGTCACGTCGCTGCCGACGGCAACGACGGTGCCGGCGATTTCCAGGCCGGGAAGTTCGTTGTGTCCTTTGGGAGCGGGATAGAGCCCCATCCGCTGCAGGACGTCGGGCCGGTTCACGCCCGCTGCGTCGACCTTGACCAGAACCTGCGTCGCCCCGGCGACGGGTACGGCCTGCGATCGCGCTCGCAGCACGTCGGGGCCGCCTTTGCCGTCGATCGCAACGACTGTCATGGTTTCGGGAATGGAAGGCATGTTCAACTCGCTGCGGCCTCGATTGTCCGATTGAGTAGGGCGTGGCATGTTCCGGGGCAATAGGACAATCAACTGCATCGAAGGGAGGGCAGGATGGACCAGGATGAAACACCCGCGAAGCCGAAGAGCGACGGCCACACGGTCGGGGAGCCGATAGAGACGCTTTCGAAGGATGAACTGGAGCAGCGTTTGAAATCGCTCTCGGGCGAAATCGACCGGCTGAAGGCCGAACTGGACCGCAAGAAAGCGCACGAGGCGGCCGCTGCCGAACTTTTCACGGGCAAAACTTGATCGGGCGCGTCTTTCCCGCACGGCGGGAAGCGATTTGTTTACCCGTTTGGGACTAGCGTCGGGGCTTCCAGACATCTGGACCCGAGTGGTCTACCACTCCGAAACGCCTCTCTGCCGAATCCTTGAGCCGCCCCCATCGGGCGGCTCATTTTTTGCTTCATCCACAGGTGAGTTGGGGCGGATCTGGAATGAGTCCCGTTTTGCCGCGTTTAGCATCTAGTTGTTAACTCTGGCCAGCTAGGCTGAGCCGGTGTTATGGTAACGAGAGAGTAAGCGTTCGTGTCAAAGCGTAGTATGAAAGATAAATCGAGTTTCGAGTACCGCGATGCCCGCGCTCCCGGCGTGACGGTGTCATTTGGAGAACGGTTTCAGGCTTCGGGCCAGTTCGACCGTGTCTTCAAGGAAGGCATGGCCCTCGTCGAACGGACGGCCGCTTATCTCGATGGCGAAGGCCGCGTGGCCGCCAAATCTCTCACCGGCCAGTTGACGGTCCTCTACACCACCGAGAGCATGCGACTGACGACCCGCTTGCTCGATCTGGCGTCCTGGCTCTTGATCCGCCGCGCGTTGAAGGATGGGGAGATCACGCCGGAAGAAGCTCAAAAGAAGCGCGCGCGCGTGAAGCTTCAGAGCCTCGGCCGCCCGTCCCACATCGCGGGATTCTCTGAATTGCCCGAAGGCTTGCAGAAGCTGATCGACGAAAGCTTCGCTCTTCACGATCGCATCGTGCAGCTCGATCTCGCGATGCTGTCGCCGGGCGATGAACTCACGGCATTCTTGCCGTCGAACCCGGTGGGCGCGCAGTTGTCGCGCTTGCGGCTGGCCTTCACCAAGGTGAACTGAGCACGGCTCACAAACAAGAAAGGCCCGGGTTTTTCCCGGGCCTCTGCTCGTTTGACTCCTATGCAGCGCGTGTCGCCGTTAGAAGATGCCTTCGAACTTCTTCTTGAAACGCGAGACGCGGCCGGCGCGGTCCATAAGCTTCGTGTCGCCGCCCGTCCATGCCGGATGCGTGGTCGGATCGATATCCAGATGGAGTTCGTCGCCTTCCTTACCGTAGGTCGAGTAGGTCACGAATTCCGTACCATCGGTCATCTTGACCTTGATCTGGTGGTAGTCGGGATGCAGGCCGGGTTCTTTCTTCATGACAGGGCGCTCTGTAAAATGACGGCCGCGACGGTGCAGGATGACCCGCAGCCTTGACCAGCCTTGAATTCGGGAAGGCGCTTCTATAGTCGAGTTGGCCGACGTGCACAAGAAGCCGAATAAGCGGCCGGCCCTGACTGCGGAAGCGAATTGAAGGCTGGTCTGTTCCTGCTACGTTCTGACGCGACCGGTCAGAACCATGCAATCCCGATCAGGGGCATATATGAAGAGCGAAGGCTGGGCGTTCCAGCCCGGCGCCACACCAGAACGACCGGTTCACCAGAACGACCGGTTAGAGAACACCGCTAGGGAAGAAATGTCAGGATCCGGCAAGTCAGCAGAAAACTCGGCAGCCGTTGTCAGTCTCGCGGCGCATGGTTCCGGCCAGGGAACGGCAGACGCCGTCACTGACAAGGCCCCCGACGCCAGTCGCTTGCGGTCTCTGCGTCCGTTGATGGCCTTGAAGCCCTACCTGATGAAGCACAAGGGGATGCTTGCCTTCGGGCTTCTCGCGCTCGTGCTGTCGGCCGTCACGATGCTGTCGGTCCCGCTCGCCGTGCGCAGAATGATCGACCACGGGTTTTCAGCCGATAACGCAGGGTTCATCGATCAGTACTTCGCCATGCTGGCTCTGATCGGTGCGGTTCTGGCGGTCTCGATCGCCGCGCGGTTTTATTGTGTGAGCTGGTTGGGCGAGCGCGTGGTCGCCGATCTTCGCCAGGATGTCTTCGCGCACCTGTCCCGGCTTGGCCCCGCATTCTTCGAGAAGACCCACTCCGGCGAGGTTATGAGCCGCCTCACGGCTGACACGACGCAGATCAAGGCTGTCGCGGGTCATACGATTTCCCAGGCCCTGCGCAACATCATCATGCTCATCGGCGCGTTCGTGATGATGTTTGTGACCAGTGCGCATCTATCGTTTCTGACGCTCGTTGCGATCCCCGTCATCGTGCTTCCACTCATGGCCTACGGGCGAGCGGTCAAGAACCTGTCGCGCAAGGCTCAGGATACACTTGCCGAAGCGTCGGCCTACGCGGCTGAAAACCTTTCCGCCGTCCGCACCATGCAATCGTTTGCACACGAGAAGGCTGTGTCCGGGCGTTTCGATGACGCCGTGCAGCGCTCCTTCGATGCCGCCCGCGATCGTATGAAAGCCCGCGCCGGGCTGACTGCGTTGACGGTCTTCCTGACCGTTGCCAGTATCGTTGCCGTGCTTTGGTATGGTGCCTCGGCGGTCATCTCCGGAGAAATGACGGGGGGGCAACTCAGCCAGTTCATCATCTATGCTCTGTTTGCAGCTGGCGCGCTTGGCGAGTTGGCCGAAGTCTGGGGCGAGATCAGCCAGGCCTCGGGCGCAGCCGAAAGGTTGACGGAAATCCTCGCCGTGGTGCCGGAGATCAAGTCGCCGGATCATCCGGTGCCGCTGCCTGTCCCGGCAAAGGGCGCCATCGATTTCGAGAACGTGACGTTTGCCTACGCCTCGCGCCCCGGCGTCTCTGCGCTGCGCGATTTCACTTTGCACGTAAAGCCGGGCGAAACCGTCGCGCTCGTGGGACCTTCGGGTGCCGGCAAAACGACGATCTTCAATCTGCTGCTTCGATTCTATGATCCGGGCAAAGGCCGCGTGCTCCTCGATGGCGTGGACGTGTCGTCCGCTGATCTTGACGAATTGCGCCGCCGCATTTCTCTCGTACCTCAGGATGTCGCCATCTTTGCCGATACGGTCCTGGAAAACATCAGGTACGGAAGTCCCGATGCGTCGGCCGATGACGTCCGCAAGGCTGCCGTGGCCGCGCAGGCTGATGCCTTCATTCGGGCACTCCCCGAAGGCTACGACACCCGTCTTGGCGAACGCGGTGTCTCGCTCTCCGGCGGCCAGCGCCAGCGGCTCGCGATTGCGCGCGCCATCCTCAAGAATGCACCGGTCCTGCTTCTCGACGAGGCCACGAGCGCATTGGACGCGGAAAACGAACGCGCGGTTCAGCAAGCGCTGGAAGTCGTCATGCGCAATCGCACCACGCTCGTGATCGCCCATCGCCTTGCAACCGTGCAGCAGGCCGACCGTATCCTGGTTATGGACGAAGGCCGCGTGGTCGAGAGCGGTACCCACGCCGAACTCGTTGGCAAGGGCGGCCTCTATGGCCGTCTCGCGGCGCTCCAGTTCGGTAAGGAGGCGGCCGAGTAACGCTGGACTCAGCGGCTCGTCAGCTTGAGTTCGATGCGCCGGTTCTTCTGAAGCGACGCGTCATCCGTGCCCGCTTCCAATGGCTGATATTCGCCATACCCCGCCGCCACAAGACGGTCGGGCGGAACGCCGCGCGCGATCATATGCTTCACCACGGACGCCGCGCGAGCCGTCGACAGTTCCCAGTTCGAGGGAAATTGCGCGCTGGCGATCGGCCGGATGTCGGTGTGTCCGTTGATCTGCACGACCCAGTCGATCTCCTTGGGGATCTGACGGCCGAGATCCGCAATCGCCGTCGCGATGGGATCGAGCGCGGCAAGACCTTCGGGCGTCAACGACGCCGAACCGGACGGGAACAGCACTTCGCTTTCGAATACGAAGCGGTCGCCGACGACCCGGATGTCCTTGCGGTTTTTCAAAAGCTCATTCAGCCGTCCGAAGAAGTCGGAACGATAACGCTGCAACTCCTGGACCTGCCGGGCCAGCGCCGCGTTCAGACGCTGCCCGAGATCCTTGATGGTCTTGTCGCTTTCCTGGCCCTTCTTTTCGGAGGCTTCGAGAGCCTCGTTCAGGGCCGCGATCTGACGCCTCAACTGCGCAAGCTGCTGGTTCAGGATATCGACCTTGCTCAAGGCCTCGGCAGAAACGGTCTTTTGCTGATCAAGATCGCTCGCCAGCGCGCTGATCTGGTCGGCGGCAGATTTGGCGCTCTGATCGCCCGATGCCGCCGCGCCAGATAGCTTTTCGTTCTCGGACTTCAGCGTTGCCAGCATGGCTTGCAGTTCAGCCATTTCGTCCTGGCTCTCCTTCGATTTCCCTTTCTCGAGAGAAAGCAGGCTCGTCAGTTCGGCAATCTGCCGGTTCAGGCGCTGTAGCACCGTATCCTTGCCTGCGGCCTCTTGCGTCGCGAAGTACTGCGACACCATGAAGATCGACATCAGAAAGGTGACGACGAGCAGCAGTGTCGACAGCACATCGACGTAGCCCGGCCAGAACTCTCCATATTCTGCGCTGCGGCGCCGGCTTCGGCCCATGGCCATCCCTAGCTGGTCCTGCGTTGGAAGTTATCCGCGAGAGCCTTCAGCGCGCCGGCGAGTTCGGCCTGGTGCGATGCCTGCTCGTCGACCCACTCGCGCACGACCTTCTGTTCGCTGCGCATCAGCGTGACGAGTTGATTGACGCCTCGGGCAAGGTCTTTCACCGCCTCGTCCGGCCCCGGTGAAGATTGCGGAAGTGATCCCGCGCGCTGGGTAGACGAGACGTCAAGGGCGCCAAGTTTCTCGGAAAGTTCCGCCACGGCGCGCTGCATTTCGTATACCGCCGTCGTCAACTGGCGGCTCGCCATGTCCGTGGCCGATGTCGATCCGGGCGTCAGCTCCGTGATGCCCGACAACCATTCTTCAAGTTCATTGTAGAACCGATTGTGGGCATGGTTCGCCTGCAATTCGAGGAAACCCAGAATAAGAGAACCCGCCAGACCCAGCAGCGAACTGGAGAACGCCGTGCCCATTCCCTTGAGAGGCGCGGCGAGCCCGGCCTTCAGTTCATCGAAGACCGCGACGCCTTCGCCCTTTGTGTCGAGCGCGGCAATCGTGGCGCCCACCGACGACATCGTTTCCAGAAGGCCCCAGAACGTGCCGAGAAGTCCCAGGAACACGAGCAGGCCGACGAGGTAGCGGCCCGTGTCGCGCGCCTCATCCAGCCGCGATCCGATCGAGTCCATGATCGTTCGCATCGATACGGTGGCGAGAGAAAACGTGCCCGTGCGATCGCGCAGCATGGTCGCCATCGGGGCCAGGAGAACCGGCTGCGTATCGATGGCAAGGCCAGGGTCGGAGATGCGGAAGGCATTGACCCAGCGGATCTCGCGGTAAAGACGCATCACCTGACGGAAAGCGTAGACGATGCCCAGAAGGAGGACGCCGACGATCAGTCCGTTGAGGCCCGGGTTCGTGAGGAATGCAGTCTTGAGCTGTTCGTGCAGAACCGCGGCCAGAAAGCCGACGAGCGTCAGGAAAATGAGCATGCGAAGCAGGAACACGCCGGGCGGTGTGAGCTTCGTGGACTGAGCGGCCCCTATCTCGCCGCTCCGCTTCTTCATGATCATTCCAACCACCTCCGGCGGAGACTTTCCGGCGTACTCCGTTGGCCCAGACATTATCCGATGGTTCTGGCGGCGCAAACCACCAACCGTCGTCCGCGAAGCAAGACTTCTTCTCGTTTGGATGCTTATGAGCGCGGCCGCGCCATCAGCCGCTCGATTTCCGTTTTCAGCGCCGGAGCAAGATCCGCGCGCTCCAACCCGTAAGCGATGTTCGCCGTCAAAAACCCGATCTTCGAACCGCAATCGTAGATCGTGCCATCGAACCGGACGGCATGGAACGGCTGGTCGAGGTCGGTCATGAGGCGGATCATGCTGTCGGTCAGTTGGATTTCACCGCCGGCGCCTTTCTCCTGCCGGGCGAGAAGGTCGAAGATTTCCGGCTGAAGAATATATCTCCCTGTGATGTGCAGATTGGAAGGTGCGGTTCCCTTCGCCGGCTTCTCGACCATCTGCGTCACGCGCGCGACCTTTTCATCGGCGTCCGTGACGCCTACGATTCCGTACTGATGCGTCTGATCTTCCGGAACAGGAGCGACGGCGATGAGATTTCCGCCGGTGGCCCGATGGGCATCGATCATCTCTTTCAGGCACGGCGTCGGCCCATGATGCAGCATATCGGGCAACAGCAGCGCGAAGGGTTCGTCCCCGATGATGTCGCGTGCGCACCACACGGCGTGACCGAGGCCAAGAGGCGCCTGCTGGCGGGTAAAGCTGGCCTGCCCGGCGACGGGCAGGTCGGCGATCAGGGCTTCGAGTTCCTTTGTCTTGCCGCGGTCTGCAAGGGTACGCTCCAGTTCGTACTGGATGTCGAAGTGGTCCTCGATGACCGCCTTGCCGCGCCCAGTCACGAAAACAAAATGCTCGATCCCGGCAGCGCGTGCCTCGTCCACAACATGCTGAATGACCGGACGATCGACAACCGTAAGCATCTCCTTGGGCACAGCCTTGGTGGCGGGCAGAAAGCGGGTGCCGAGGCCGGCAACGGGAAAAACGGCTTTGCGGATCCGAGAGGTCTTCAAGGTCATCAGGTCAAAGGCTCCGAATGGAATGGCGGTTCGGATGAAAGGGACGAGCAGGGCGGGGTGTTACGAACGGGAACAACACTTGGGCACGAATCTTGAATGTCAAGACGCGGAAACTACGACCGGTTTGTGACCTCGCAAAGTTGGGCGGCTACAATTCGCAATTAACTCTATTTATTCAGGACCGCGATCCGTCGATCGCTGTCGGTTGCAGGAGGCGGGTTTATTCATGGCAATTCTCGTGACGGGCGGAGCCGGTTTCATCGGCAGCCATATGGTTCTGGCCTTGCTGGACGCCGGCCATCAAGTCGTCGTGCTTGATAATCTTTCCACCGGGTTCCGCTGGGCGGTGCCCGCGTCCGCCACGCTCGTCGTGGGCGACGCCGGCGACCAGGACCTGGTCCGCACCGTCATTCGCAAGTATGGCATCAAGGCGATCGTCCATTTTGCCGGCTCGATCGTCGTCCCGGAATCTGTCGCCGATCCGCTCGGCTACTACAACAACAATACGGTTAAATCACGCGCTCTTATGGAAGCGGCGGTCGCCGCGGGCATCCGGCACTTCATCTTCTCGTCGACCGCGGCCGTTTACGGTAATCCGGTCGAAAATCCGGTCAGCGAAGCCGCTTCGCCAGCACCCGTGTCCCCCTACGGATGGTCGAAGCTGATGACAGAGATCATGCTCGCCGATACCGCCAGGGCCCACGATCTTCGTTATGTGGCCTTACGCTATTTCAATGTTGCGGGCGCCGATCCGCTGGGCCGCTCGGGCCAGTCAACGCCGCGCGCGACCCACCTGATCAAGGTCGCATGTGAAGCCGCACTCGGTCGCCGCGCTTATGTCGAGGTGTTCGGGAGCGACTACCCGACCCCCGACGGAACCTGTCTTCGCGATTACATCCACGTCAGCGATCTGATCAGCGCTCATGTCGCCGCTCTCGATCATCTGAAAAGCGGTGGTGCTTCCGGCGTCTTCAACTGCGGCTATTCGAAAGGCTTTTCCGTGCTTCAGGTGATCGAAGCGGTGAAGCGCGTTTCGGGTGTCGATTTTGAAGTTCGCCAATCCCCCCGGCGTGCGGGCGATCCTGCGGCCATCATTGCCGGGTCCCAGAAAGTCCGTGATGCGCTGGGCTGGCAGCCGCAATATGACGATCTCGACGAGATCGTTCGTCATGCGCTGTCATGGGAAGCCCATCTGGCGCGGTTCAAAGTCGCCTCCTGACCCCATTGCCAATCCGCCGGTCCGGGTTCACAACCTGCGCCGCCGTTGTGTGCCGCTTTCCTGTCCACGGTCTAGGACGAACGCGCGCGACGGCGTCGCTCGGCCGGACCTTTGTACATGACTGATGAACATGAAGGGCGCCGTGAAACGCCGCTCGCCGTCAAACTCAAGGACCGCATTCGCCGAACCGGGCCGCTGACCGTTACCGCATACATGCAGGCGTGCCTGCAAGATCCCGAGTTTGGGTATTACGTGAAGCAGCAGGCAATCGGCCGCGAAGCGGACTTCATTACTGCACCCGAAATCAGCCAGGTGTTCGGCGAACTGATCGGCCTCTGGTCAGCCGTTGTCTGGCATCAGATGGGCACGCCGTCCCGCGTCAACCTCATCGAACTGGGCCCCGGTCGCGGCACGCTGATGCATGATGCCGTGCGCGCATCTCGCAAGGTCGCCGGGTTCGCCAATGCGCTGCACGTTCATCTGGTGGAACTCAGTGAGCCACTCCGCAAGACCCAGCAGGCGACGCTCGCCGGGTGCGCAGTGCCGGTCTCGTCTCATGCCGATGCGGTCCAGTTGTTGTCCCGTCGCGACCTGCTCGGCGATGCCCCCGTCATCCTGATCGGCAACGAATTCCTGGATACGTTCGGCGTCGATCAATTTCAGTTCTGTGATGGCGTCTGGCGAGCGCGCATGGTCGGGTTGGATCGCCACGGTGATTTGGGCTTCGTTGCGGCCGGGGCATCCGCGGGCCCTCCCGGATCCGTACCCGCGACGGCGATCCCGCGAGAAGGCGATGTTTTCGAAGAGGCGGCCGCCGGCTCGGCATTCGCCACGGCAATCATCAGCGCCCTTTCGCAAACGCAACCGTTCGCCGCCCTCTTCATCGACTACGGCCACGAACGATCGGGCTTCGGCGATACGTTGCAGGCGGTGGAGGGACACCGTTCGGTGTCGCCATTCTTCGCCCCAGGCGAAACCGACGTGACGGTCCAGGTCGACTTCGCCCAGTTCGCTTCGGCCTTCCGGACCTCCGGAGGGGAACTGCTGGCCGTCGACGGTCCCGTTTCTCAAGGCGAATTCTTAGGCCGCCTTGGCATCGTGGAGCGAGCCTCGCGCCTCATGTCCGCCAATCCGGCCAAGGCCGCCGAAATCGAGTTGAGCATCGCGCGGCTGATGTCCCCGCAAGGCATGGGCGCCCGCTTCAAGGCTATCGGCCTGCGCTCGGCGGCGCTCCCCCCGCTGCCCGGGTTCGACTGAAACGCGCAGCGGGCTGGAGCGCCATGCGGTTGCCCGGATGTATGGCACCGACTATCTAGAAACATGCTCGATCCGATCATCAGCCCGTCACTGCAAGCGCTGCCGTGCATCCGCCACGGCTTCTTTACGCGCGCAGGCGGCGTGTCGGAGGGGCTCTACGCCGGCCTGAATTGCGGACTGGGGTCCAGGGACGACCCCGGCCGGGTGCTCGAGAACCGGGCTCGCGCCGCCCGCCATCTCGGCGGCGAACGTCCGGAAGTCCTGACGGTATACCAGGTCCACAGCGGTTCGGCGGTGCGCGTCGGCGGTCCCATCGCACGCGATGAACTGCCCAAAGCCGATGCGGTAGTGACCACCACCCCAGGCCTCGTGATCGGCGTACTGACGGCCGATTGCGCACCCGTCCTCTTCGCCGATCCGGAAGCGGGAGTCGTGGCCGCCGCTCACGCCGGTTGGCGCGGTGCCGTGGCGGGCATCGTTGAGGCCACCGTGGCGGAAATGGAGCGCGCCGGAGCGCGAAAGGAGCGGATCCGCGCCGCCATCGGTCCTTCGATCGGTCAATCCGCCTACGAAGTCGGGCCAGACTTTATGGAGGAAGTTCTGTCCCTCGACGCGGCTAACAGGGATTTCTTCGCTGGAGCCCCCGGAAGCCGGCCACGTTTCGACCTCCCGGGCTACGTGGCACGGCGCCTCGGAGTTCTGGGATTGGCGGCAGTCGATCGCACGTCGCCGTGCACCTACTCGGACGAATCGAGATTCTTCTCGTTTCGTCGCACGACGCACCGTTCAGAGCCCGATTACGGGCGCCAAATCTCTGCCATCATTGTGACTTAACTGCACAATCCACAAGTAAGGCTCTGATGGCGGGGGCATCATCGGGGTCATTCCCAACTTTGAGACCAGAGCGCCTTGTGAGTCCGGTAGAGAGCGGGCTACGCAAAGGGATAACGTGTACCGGTGCGAAAGGGAGACGAGGCCGCAAAGTCAGTACGTCGGCCGCCGGAAATCAGCGGGTCAAACAAAGGGGGCGTCGACGTGACGACCATTGATCGTGCTGCGGCGAAGGGCGTTCGGATGCCGGTCGCAAGGGCAGCGCTACTGTTGATGGCGGCCATCGGTCTCGCTGGCTGCGAGACGGGCAGCAACATTTTTGCAGGCGGCGGCACTGACGGCGCATCTCCGCTCGCGGCCGCGCCGCAGTCGACGACGGGCAAGGCAAAGATTGCAGTCGCCCCGATTGTCGGCCCGCCCGATGCCACCTCCCGGGCGCTTCAGTCGCAAGTCGCGACCGCGCTCGAACAACAGAAAGTCACGGTCGCCAAGCAGCCGACCGACCCATCCGAATACACGCTGCGCGGCTACGTCGTAGCGGCCAAGGAGAAGTCGGCAACGAAGATTTCCTACATCTGGGACATCACCGATCCGACCGGCAAGAGGGTCAACCGGATCACCGGAGAAGAGATCGCATCCGGCGCCAGTCAGGACTCCTGGTCGGCCGCAACTCCGGCCGTCATCAATCAAATTGCCGGACGGACAGCCACCCAGGTCGCCGGCTGGCTACCGTCCCAGACGCCGGCCGCGCCGGCTTCGTCCGCCCCGTCTGCCGGCGTTCCCGTTGCCTCGGCTGCACCAGCAGCCGCACCGGCCACGACGGGCGCTACCCCCGCAGCCGCCACCCCGCCTCCCGCCACGTCAACAGGCAGTATTGGACGCGGCGGCCCGGTTCTCACCTCCGTGCCCAATGTGACGGGCGCTCCTGGCGACGGCAGCATCGCTTTGACCGGCGCCATCCAGCGCGAACTCACCCGCAATGGCATCCAGCTTACGAGCGCAGCCGGAGAGACCTACAAGGTCCAGGGCAAGGTGTCGGTCGGGGCCGTTCGTGACGGCAAGCAGCCGATCACCATCGACTGGCACGTCAAGGACCCCAAGGGTAAACAGCTCGGAACGGTTTCGCAGAAGAATGAAGTCCCGCAGGGCTCTTTGGACGGCGCATGGGGCAAAACCGCCGATGCCGCCGCCGCCGCCGCCGCTCAGGGCATCATCAAACTGCTGCCGAAGACCAATTAACGGATAGGGCCGGGTGGGTTTTACCTGCGCCGGCCCCCGGTCCGTCAAACTCCGATGGCTCTCCGTTATCCATCAGTGTGTTGCCCGCGGCGGTTTACACGTTACGAGCCTGTTGCTAGACAGCGCGGCATCACACGTTCGTCATGAATCCGAGCGAGGGCCGTGTCATGCCATTCGATGCCCGAGAAGACAGGGAACGTGGCCATCCGCGTATCCGGCTCGTCTCCGGTAATTCGAACCGCCCTCTCGCCGAAGCGATTTCCGCCTACGTCAAGGCGCCATTGACGAAAGGTCAGGTGAAACGCTTCGCGGACATGGAGATCTTCGTCGAGATCCAGGAAAACGTTCGCGGGCAGGACGCGTTTATCCTCCAGTCGACCTCGTTTCCCGCGAACGACAACCTTATGGAGCTTCTCATTCTGATCGATGCCCTGAAGCGGTCGTCCGCCAAGCGCATCACGGCCGTCATTCCATATTACGGCTATGCCCGTCAGGATCGAAAGCCCGGCCCCCGCACGCCGATCTCCGCGAAGCTCGTCGCAAACCTCATCGAACGCGCGGGCGCAGACCGCGTCCTCACCCTCGATCTGCATGCCGGTCAGATTCAGGGCTTCTTCGACATCCCGACCGACAATCTGTTCGCGGCGCCGATTTTCGCCCGCGACATCCAGGACAACGGCGGTGCCCGTGACGTGGTTGTCGTATCACCCGACGTCGGCGGTGTCGTTCGCGCCCGCGCTCTCGCCAAACGCATCGAGGCCCCGATCGCCATTTGTGACAAGCGGCGGGAGCGGGCTGGCGAAAGCGAAGTGATGAACGTCATCGGCGAGGTCGAGGGAAAGCGCTGCGTGCTGATCGACGACATCGTCGACAGCGGTGGGACGCTGTGCAACGCCGCTGAAGCACTCCTGAAGTACGGCGCGACTGAAGTGTCCGCCTACATCACGCATGGTGTCCTTTCCGGCGGCGCAGTCAGCCGTATCCAGAATTCGAAGCTCAAATCCCTGGTGATCACGGACTCCATTCTGCCGACCGAAGCCGTCAAGGCTGCCAGGAACATCCGGGTGCTTTCCATCGCTCCACTCATTGGTGAAGCTATCCTGCGGACGAGCAGGGAAGAGAGCGTTTCCAGCCTGTTTTATTGACAGGCTTCCGTTCGTTTCGCGCGAAAATTAGTCAGCGCTCTATGGGCATTGCTGCAATCGTTGGCAGTGCTGGTTGATTGCGTGACCGCAACGCA
The DNA here is from genome assembly GCA_025458125.1 of Hyphomicrobium sp. Lineage (GTDB taxonomy): Bacteria > Pseudomonadota > Alphaproteobacteria > Rhizobiales > Hyphomicrobiaceae > JAGVSR01. Next base: position 19,631 of record JALOTA010000027.1, on the reverse strand, counting down.
GTGCCACGCGTCCGATGCGACGCGCACCTGCCGACCGCGCTTGCATTTTTCCCGTTCCGATGGCTTCGATCGCTATCTTCTATCGCGCAGCTGCGGCCTCACTCCCGGCCGTCCGGCGCGCATGACAGAGAACCGCGAGCGACAGCGACATGCCTTCGGACACGGAAATCGTCGGCTACACCATCGGCTACGAACAGGAGGACATGCAATTTCCAATCTATGCGATGACGGCCATGGCCGTCGCGCTGATCGCGGCAGGCGTCGTCAAGGGCATGCCGATACTCGCCGTGGTCGGTCTGTTGCCCGCCGCCGTTGCCTATTACAACCTGCCGCTTCTCGAGCGCGGCCGCCCGCGCATCGGTTCGGGCCAGTACGGTCTCTTTATCGAGGGCCTGGGCCTCGTATCGTGGCGCGCCATAGACCGTATCGAAACCATCGACCTGGTCGAGCGGACCGGCAATTCCCTGGATCTCGTCATCGGTCTGAAGAAGCCCATTCAGGAATGTCTGTTGGCCGATTGGCGGATGCGTCCATTACTGCGCCGGGCCATGCGTCTGCCCTGGCGATTGGAATCGCGCACAGAGATAAGGATACCGCTCGATGTTCTCGACCGGCCACCGGCTGAGATCACGGAAACCTTCGTCCGGATGTGGCGATTCAATCGCGGCGCCTGAGCCGCGCAAACGGCTCGAAATCATCTTCACCGTGCCGCAATTCGACGCCTAAAAGCGGCTTCGAACGACTGCGTGTTCCAGGGGACGATTGATGTCGCACGATCAGCGCCGGCTTGCCTTTCTCATGCTTGTCGTAGCTGCTGCGGCGGCACCCCTTCACGGCGTCGAAGCGCAACAGGAACCGGACCCGCCGCCCGCCGCACAGGAAGCGCCCCCCAAGCCCAAGCTCGTCCCTCCAGAATCACAGCCTGTTCAGCAAGACGCGCCGGACGCAGGCCGGCGTCAGAGGTTCGAAGCCAAAGAGGAGCAGAAACAAAAGTTGCGCGAGGAGCAGCGCGAACGCCAGCAGCAGCGTTTGAACCAACAGACCGAGGGCAATCAGGAACGTACTTTCGAGAAGCAGAAGAACATCGAGGAGCGGCGCCAGAAGCGCGAGGCGGAGCAGCAGCGGCGCCAGGAAGAAATCGAACGCGCAGCCCGCGAACAGGACGAGCAGAAGGCGCGTCAGCTCGAAGAGCAGAAGCGCCAGAAGCGCGAGGCGGAGCGCGGGCCTGTTCGTTCAGAAAGTCGAGACAAGACAGTCACGACGCCCGACCAGGTCCAGACGCCGACGGAAACCGGCAAACCGGGAATGCCGCGGGACGTTTTCCGTAAGATCGAGCGGCCGGCGGGCGGTGGTACATTTCCCTCCGTCGCACAGCCGCCGGTTGCATCCCCGCGGGGCAATCCGCTCGCCACGCCGCCTGTCGCGAAAGAGGACGTGCGCCGGAGCTATCGCCTCGATCCGCGCCGCCCGCGCAGTTTCGAGGAACTGAAGCAGAAGCGCCGCGAGCGCACCGTCGCCGACGGTAAGGTGCGCCTCATCGAGGAACCGGACCGGCGCGTGATCGTCAAGCAGAACGATCGCATCTTTATCCGGCACGACGAGTCGGAGCGTTTCCGCCGGATCGCGCCTGATGCTCGCACGATCCGCCGCGCCGACGGCACGCAGACAACGTTCATGACCCGCCGCGGTGGTGTCCGCATCTATGACGTCACGGACCGTCACGGACGTCTTCTGTATCGCTACAGGCGTTATCCCGATGGTCGTGAAGTTGTCCTCATCGACAACCGTCGCTATTACCGCCGCGACGATAATCGCACGCGCGACGTTCTCATCGGCGCCGGCATTGGCTTGCTGGTCGGGAGCGCCATTGCCTTGGCCGCACCGGACGTTCGCATACCGCGCGACGAGTACATCGTCGATTACGGCCGTGCTTCGGAGGACGACCTCTACGAGGCTCTGATCGCTCCGCCCGTCGATCGCCTCGACCGCGGCTACTCGCTCGAGGAAATTCGCTATTCCCGCAATTTGCGCGACCGGATGCGCCGCATCGATCTGGATACCGTGACGTTCGATTTCGGTTCGTGGGAGGTCGGCCCGGATCAGGCCCGCGCGCTCGACCGCCTCGCCAACGGCATTCTGCGCGTGCTCGAACGCAACCCCGACGAGATCGTCATGATCGAAGGCCACACCGACGCAGTCGGATCCGAGGAAGACAATCTGACCCTGTCCGATCGCCGCGCGCAGTCGGTAGCCGAGATCCTGACCATCGATTACGGCGTTCCGCCCGAGAACCTCGTCACGCAGGGTTATGGCGAGGAACAGCTGAAAATTCCAACCGATGGCCCCGAGCGCGCCAACCGCCGCATCGCCGTTCGCCGCATCGGGCCGCTGCTGTCGGGCCGCTTCGAGGACGACAGGTATGGCGGACCGCCGCCTCGCAGCGGCTGGGATGACGGCCGGGGCGGATACGACGGCCGCTGAACGGAGCGGTTCGATCTCGCGACGAAGCTTCCGACCCCTGCCCACATGGCCGCGAACGTGCTAGGTCGCGGGCCGATGCCTGTCATGTCTCACAATCCCGCGGCCGTTCCTCCCCGCATCGACCTCGTCGAGACGGAAGGCTTTGCCGATTACGCGCTTCTCGACAGTGGCGGGGGCCGCAAGCTGGAACGCTTCGGCGCCATCATCGTCGATCGCCCCGAGCCGCAGGCCCTGTGGGCGCCCCGGCTCCCGAAGGCCGAATGGGCCAAGGCTCATGCGGTCTTCTCCGCCTCTGCCGAGGATGAGGAAAAAGGCCGCTGGCGCATCGATAGAACCGTCCCCGAAAGCTGGCCGATCAGGCTGTCCTTGTCTGCAAATTCGCCCTCCGACGTGCCTGCGGCGAGCCGGACGGAGGGCGCGAATATCAAACTTCTCCTCAAGCTCCAGGGCCTCTGGCATCTCGGTCTTTTCCCTGAGCAGGTCCCGCACTGGCAATGGATGCTGGATCGGATCGCGGCGGTGAAGGAAGGGCCGCCGCGCGTCTTGAACCTGTTTGCCTATACGGGCGCGGCAAGCCTGCTTGCTGCGGCGGCGGGCGCCGAGGTCACGCATCTCGATGCGTCGAAGAAAGCGATCGCCTGGGGCCGCGAAAATCAGACGGCTTCCAAGCTCGATGCTGCCAAGATCCGCTGGATTCTCGACGATGCGGCAAAGTTCGTCGCCCGCGAGGCCCGGCGCGGCAAGACCTATCACGTGATACTGGTCGACCCGCCGAAGTTCGGCCGTGGTCCCGAAGGCGAGGTGTGGGACCTGTTCACGAACCTGCCTGTGTTTCTCGGCGATTGCGCAAAGCTTCTCGACCCCAGGCAGTCCTCCATGATCCTCACGGTCTATGCGATCCGCGCGTCCGCCTTGGCGTTCGATCAACTCATGCGCGATACGTTGAAATCGAGGGGAGGGCAATTCCACACGGGCGAACTGGCCATTCGCGCCAGGGGCGGCTTTGCCGTGCCGACGTCTCTCTTTACGCGCTGGGTGTCCAGCCCATGACGCGGACCGTAAAGCCCATCACGAGTCTCACCAACGATCGCGTGAAAGCCGCCGGTTTCAGCCCGCAAACGCTGGTTTATCGCGCCGGCGCGCTCGAGACGGACAGACAGAAGCGCCTGGTCAATGCTGTGCTCGACGGCGGCGCTGAAGTGCTCGAAGTGTCCTCGGCGGTTCTGGAAAAACTCGCCGCGAAGGAAAACCCGCAGAGCATGCTTGCCGTCTTCCGGCAGCAATGGGTGGATCTGCCCGACGTGAAAGAACTGCCGCAGAAATCGGTATGGCTCGTCCTGGAGGACGTGCGCGATCCCGGCAACCTTGGCACCATCATCCGCACGGCGGACGCGGTCGGCGCGTCGGGCGTGATCCTCGCCGGTCAATGCACCGACCCCTATTCCCGCGAATCCGTTCGCGCGACGATGGGCTCGATCTTCAACGTGCCGCTCGTGGCCGCCAGTCGCGAGGCATTCCTGACGTGGGTGCCGCGCTGGTCTGGCGATGTGGTCGCGACGACGCTCGCCGCGCGCGAGGATTTCCGTAAGGCGAACTACCGGATGCCCGTACTTTTGATGATGGGCAGTGAAGGCCCCGGCCTTTCAGAAGCGCTCGCCGCAATCGCGACGCGCAACGTCAAGATTCCCATGGCCGGTAAACTCGACAGCCTCAACCTCGCCGTCGCAACAGCCCTGATGCTCTATCAGCTTCGCGGTGCGGACCTGAAGCTCTAACCCGCCGGGCGGCCGGCTCCCCGCAGGGGAGTCGCCCGGCGCATCAGAGCTTCTCCTCCGGGCGGCCGGCTCCCAGATCACTCACCCCCGCCTTGCCGCTTCGATCGCGGCGACGTCGATCTTCGTCATGCCCATCATGGCCTCGAAGGCCCGCCTGGCTTCGTCTCCGCCGGCGGCGAGGGCATCGGTCAGGGCACGCGGTGTGATCTGCCATGAGATGCCCCACCGGTCCCGGCACCACCCGCAGGCGCTCTCGTGTCCCCCGTTGCCGACGATGGCATTCCAGTAGCGGTCGGTTTCTTCCTGGTCGTCGGTGGCGATCTGGAATGAAAAAGCCTCGTTGTGCCGAAAGGCGGGTCCGCCGTTGAGGCCAATGCAGGGAATGCCGGCCACTGTGAATGCGACGGTCAGAACGTCGCCCGCCTTGCCGGAGGGGTAGTCACTGGGCGCCCGGTAGATGGCGCCGAGGGCACTGCCGGGAAATGTTGCCGTGTAGAACCGCGCCGCAGCTTCCGCGTCCTTGTCGTACCAGAGGCAGATCGTGTTTTTCGCTGTCACGTTCGCTCTCCTTGTTTTCCCCGCCGCTGCCGCCGCCCTCACTCCGCACGGGCTAAGGGAAGCCTCACTTGCCCGATCATCATCCGCGCGCCGCTGTCGGCAAGCGCTTCTTCCAGTATGCCGGCGATGCGGTCGCACCACTGTGCGATGCCCTCAGCGGTCGCGAGCAGATCGTTGCGCACTTCGATGAGGACGTGCGCGAGACCGCGCGACGTACCGTGCCGGTGCATGCAGTCGTTCTCAAGCCGCCCATGATAGGGTTGGTTGTCACCTATGACGAGATCCGGATCTGCGCGGAGTCCGGCGAGAAAGATACGCGCGAGACGGTCGTCCCGGTCCCAAAGAATACCTGCGTGCCAGGGTCTCGGGGTGCCGCGCCAGACCGGCGTGAACGTATGCAGAGAGATGAGCGCCGGTCCGGTCCCCAGGGCCAGCGCGTGCTCGATGGCCTGCTCGATAGCCCGATGATAGGGATCATGGAAACGCGCGATCCGGGCCTCGATCTCTGTCCGGGTCACATGCCGGTTGCCCGGGACGATCGTGCCGTCCGACAGGCGCATGACGAGGGTGGGATCGTCGGTGCCGCGGTTGGGGTCGATCAGCAGGCGCGAAAAGCACGAGAGGACGGCGGGAGCGGAAAGCCGCGAGCCGAGCGCTTCGGTGAGCAGCGCCGCGCCCGGGTCCCAGGCGATGTGCCGCTCAAATTCCGCGGCCGGGAGTCCCAGACCGCCGTATTCGGCCGGGACAGCATTCGAGGCATGGTCGCAGACCAGCAGGATCGGCGAGGACCCGATCCGCTCGGCTCCGATTATCCTAAACGCTTCAGAGTTTTCCCTCTGCACGGCCGTCCGCCCTTCACCCCTGCCCCGTGATTAACACGAGGTTCGCGCCAAAGCCTACCCGATGAGCGACGGTTGGCCGCTTGACGCCGTGAGAGGCATCCCCCAAACACGACGAAAGTCGAAATCTCCCCATCAGCGAACGGAACCCGACATGGCCTCGATCGACACGGCTGAGCAGCGCCGATTGCTTCGCGTGATGTACGACAAGGCCGTGTCGCTCGCCCATCCCGACGTCTGCGTGCCGCCATTCCTGCCGGATGTGCCGGACGGCGGGCGTATCATTATCGTTGGAGCGGGCAAGGCAGCCGCCGCAATGGCGCGGGCGACCGAGAAGCACTACGCCGCCAAGGGACAGGGCGACCGGCTGCTCGGCTTCGTGACCACGCGCCACGGCTACGGCCTGCCATCCGAAATCATCCCGATCATGGAGGCCGGGCATCCCGTACCCGACGCCAATTCGGTGGCGTCCGCCAAATTCGCCGTGCAGCTCGCCAAATCCGGCGGGCCGAACGATCTCGTTCTCTGCCTCCTGTCGGGCGGCGCCTCGGCGCTGTGGTCGGCACCGGTCGAGGGCGTATCGTTCGAGGCCAAGCGCGCCCTGACCAAGCAGCTTCTGAAATCGGGCGCGCGCATTTCTGAAATGAACTGCGTCAGAAAGCACCTGTCGCGCATCAAGGGCGGACGTCTGGCGGCGGCCTCCTATCCGGCACGGCTCATCACACTGGCCATCTCCGACGTTCCAGGCGACGATCCGGATGCGATCGGCTCGGGGCCGACGGTGCCCGACGGCACGACGCTCGCAGAGGCCCGCGATGTCATTGCCAGCTACCGGATCAATGCCGCCGAGGAAATCGTGCGAGCCCTTTCCGATCCGAGCAACGAAACCCTGAAACCCGGCGATGCAAAGCTCGCCAACGCCACCTATTACCTCGTCGCCGCGCCGAAGGCGTCGTTGCAGGGCGCGGCGGAGATAGCCCGCGCAGCCGGCTACAGGATCGAGATGCTGGGTGACAGCCTGGAAGGCGAGGCGCGCGAAGTCGGACGGCAGCACGCCGCTCTGGCCCTTGCGGCCAAGGCCCGGGGCGAGAGGGTGGCATTCATTTCCGGCGGCGAATTCACGGTGACGGTGACCGGGAACGGCGCGGGCGGCCCTAACCAGGAATACATGATGGGCGTTGCTCTGGGCCTTGACGGCGCATCGGGAATTTCTGCGCTGGCCGGCGATACCGATGGTATCGACGGCGGCGGCGGCAACCCAGACGATCCGGCCGGGGCCATCGCCGACCCGGGCACACTCGCCCGCGCCCGGGCAAAAAACCTCGACCCCGCCGCAATGCTGGCGAATAACGACTCGACGGCGTTCTTCCGTGCGATCGGCGACCTCCTCGAATGCGGGCCGACACAGACGAACGTCAACGATTTCCGTGTGTTACTGGTCGACCCCTGAGGCTTGACCAGGGCAACACCCGGGCCATGGGGCGCGACCCCGGCATCTCTGTCGGCAGGCAACGTGCCGTGCTAGGCAGTTTGCCGTCGAGATTTGCGAGAAAGTCCCGTACTGCGATGTTGTCGTGCCGCCGCCAAAAACTCAGCCGCACCGTTGGCGCTGCCTCGGTGCTTCTGATCGCGACCCCGGCGGCGGCCGACCTGAAACTGTGCAACTCGACGGCAAGCCGCGTCGGCGTTGCCATCGGCTACCAGGACAACGAGGGTTGGGCCACGGAGGGCTGGTGGAACATCGCCTCGCAGACCTGTGAGACGCTGCTCAAGGGTGCGGTACCGAGCCGGTTCATCTATGTCCATGCGGTCGACTACGACCGTGGCGGCGAATGGGCAGGTAAGAGCGAGATGTGCACCGGAGAGAAGTCTTTCACGATCAGGGGGGTTCAGGATTGCGCCTCCCGCGGCTACAAGGCGACGGGCTTCTTCGAGGTCGACACAGGCGATGCCAGGGAGTGGACCATCCGCCTCACCGATCCCGAACCCACCAAGAAATGACATGAGCCGCTGCGCGGCACCGAAAAGAAGAGACCATGAGACGCAAACGCCGCGTGAAGATCGTCGCCACCCTCGGGCCAGCATCCTCGTCGCCCGATATGGTGGAAAAACTCGTCCATGCCGGCGTCGACGTCTTCCGAATCAACATGAGTCATACCTCCCACGATGCGGCCAAGGGTTACGTCGAGACGATCCGTGCCGTCTCCGAACGCTGCCGCCACGCCGTCGGTATTCTTTGCGATCTCCAGGGGCCGAAATTCCGTCTCGGCGAGTTCCATGGCGGCCGCGTCTTCGTCAACGACGGAGCCACCTTCATCTTCGATCAAGATAAGACTCCGGGCAGCGCGGAGCGCGTTTTCCTGCCACATCCTCAGATTTTCGAGGCGGTCCTTCCCGGTCATCTCCTGCTGCTCGACGATGGCAAGATCCGCATGAAGGTCGCGAAGTTGGAGAAAGGCCGGATTCACGCATCGGTCGTGACCGGCGGAGCGCTCGCCTCTCGAAAGGGCATCAGTTTGCCCGATACGCTGCTTCCCGTCAGCGCGCTGACCGAAAAAGATCACGCCGACCTCGATTGTTCGCTGGCGATCGGCGCCGATTGGATCGCGCTCTCGTTCGTGCAGCGCCATGAAGACGTGCTCGAGGCCAAGCGCATCATCGGTGATCGTGCAGCGGTGATCGTCAAGATCGAGAAGCCGTCGGCCATTGACGATCTCGACGCCATCATTTCCGCCGGCGACGGCTTCATGGTGGCCCGTGGCGACCTGGGCGTCGAAATGCCGGTGGAACGCGTTCCCGGCCTTCAGAAGCAGATCACGCGCAAGGCGCGCGAGGCCGGCAAGCCCGTGGTTGTGGCCACGCAGATGCTGGAGAGCATGATTTCCTCACCCATGCCAACGCGCGCGGAGGTCTCCGACGTCGCCGCCGCCGTGTTCGATGGAGCCGATGCTGTCATGCTGTCAGCGGAATCCGCCGTCGGCCAATACCCGATCGAGGCGATCCAGATGATGGACCGCGTCGCATTCGAAGTTGAAAGCGACCCAAGTTACGACGCGTTCGTTCACGCGACCGAATTCTCAAAGCACCCGACCGGCGCCGATGCCATTGCGGCCGCCGCCTACGCGATCGCCAACACCGTCAAGGTCTCGGCCATTCTCTGCTACACCGCGACGGGATCGACGGCCCTGCGCGTGGCGCGCGAAAGGCCGGGTCTTCCCGTTATCGGGCTCACGCCCGTCGAGAGCACGGCGCGTCGTTTGGCCCTCGTATGGGGCGTGCAAACGGTGCTCACGGCCGATCCGGAAGATCTTGCGCATATGGTCCGCAAGGCCTCTCAGATCGCGTTCGAAGAGGGGTTCGTGAAGGCGGGGGAAGGTCTCGTGATCACGGCAGGCGTTCCGCTCGGGTCGCCGGGCGCGACCAACATGATCCGGTTGGCCTTTATCGACGAGCACGGGCTGCCGGACGGCCATACGCCGGACGAGTTCCCCACGGGCGGCAAGCGCCGTTCTCCGGTGATTGCGAAGGTCCCGAGCTGAGATCGATCGCCGCGTCAGATGCCGCGGCCGTTCACGGCCTCTTCGAGTTCCTTGAGAGTCTCCTGTGCTCCGGGTGAGTGCGGGTGAGCTTTCATGAGCGTTTTCACGACTTCGAGGGCCGCTTTGTCCTGGCCCATCGTGCGCAGCACCTGCACCAGACCCTCGAGCGCGCGAAAGTTTCCTGGGTCTAGTGCCAGCACGCGCCGGAGATCCCCGATTGCGCGGGTATACTCCATGCGCACCACGTAGAGATAAGCCCGTCGATTGAACCCCTCGGTCCACTCCGGATAAAGCTCCGTAACAGTGTCCAGAAACTGCATCGACAGGTCGTAGTTCTTCTGGCCGGCAGCCATCAGAGCTCTGTTGAGAAGCAGCGTGGCGGTGGCGCTATCGGCCTGGGCCCAGATGAATTCGATCTGGTGGACGAGTTTGTCGGCGGTGGCGGCGTCCGGAGCCTTGGAGAGTTCACCGTAGAGCCGCTGCAGTGCTTCGGCCCGGGTCTCCGGCTTTGGAACCTCCCGGCCGTGCGCGGGCGGGGAAGCGGCTGGCGACCCATGAGGGGCAGGCGCTTGCTGCGCTCCCGCCACGGTTCCGGACAGGCAGACGCCGAGGAGAAGGGTTTGAATTTGCATTTTCATGCCTCAGCGTACCGCGCCTGCATCGTTACTGGAAGTCGCCTCCAACGAGCAACGGCCCCCGGAACGGCGTCCCGGAGGCCGATGAGCAGATCGCAAGAACGTCGGATTAGCCCTGGCGGGCCTTGAAGCGGCGCTGCGTCTTGTTGATGACGTACACGCGGCCCTTGCGGCGCACGATCCGGTTATCGCGGTGACGCGCGCGAAGCGACTTGAGAGAATTGCGGACTTTCATGGCTCTAACCACTTGATTGAACGGCCCGAAGGAAACATGGCGGGTTGCCAGACCGTACCCTGGTCCAGCCCGCCCAAGTCCACGAGCGCAGGAAAAGTTGGCGGAAACTAGTGGGGCAAGCGCTGCCTGTCAACAAACTGTGGCGCGGCGCCCCCCTGAAAATGTGGCCGGACGAGGCGAAGCGACGCCGTTTGACGCTATACTATGGTGGGCACTAGAGGGATCGAACCTCTGACCCCTTCCATGTCAAGGAAGTGCTCTACCGCTGAGCTAAGTGCCCGATAAGGCCGCGCGGGTCCGACGCGGAGGCCTCGTATATCGGCAATGCCCGATGGTGGCAAGCGGACATAGCAGGCTGTTCACGGCACGGCGCATCTATCGCGCGCCGGCCCGCCCGTCACTCTTCCAGGAGACGTTCGACTTCGCGCACCAGGTCTTTGAGATGGAACGGCTTTGAAAGCACCCGCGCGTCTTTCGGTCCCTGGTTTTCGCTGTTGAGAATGACGGCTGCGAAGCCTGTGATGAACATGATCTTGAGGTCGGGATCGAATTCACTGGCCCGGCGGGCAAGCTCGATGCCGTCCATGCGGGGCATCACGATATCGGTGAGGAGCAGGGTAAACGGTTCGCGCTCCAGCCGTTCGAGCGCTTCCACACCGTTGGCGAAACCGACCACGTCGTAACCGGCGCGTACGAGCGCCCGTTCAAGGAAAGCCCGCATGCTGTCATCGTCTTCGGCAAGAAGGATGCGATGGACAGGTACGCGGGATGGACTGATCGACATGGGGAACGCTTTGCAACCGGTGAGACTGAGGGCGCAATCTAGCGCAGCAATGACGTGTTACCAGTCGAATCTGAGGTCATTTTGGTAAATCTACAATGAAGGTGTACCGATGCCGCACACCAGCGCGGTGCATTTCCTGACAATGAGGCTGGAAGGGGCCACCTTTGTGTGAGACGAGTGAGGAGGTGTTGGTGGCGGCTCAGGGTCGTGGACCCCGCGTTGTCAGGTCGGCACAGTGCCTCGTCGCTGGGTTGCGGTGCAATGTGCGAGGAGGCTCCCGCGACGGCGACGATGCCTGCGCGGACCTGCCGCGAGAGTGCCGCTCAGCACCGTTACGACTTGGCGGCATGGCCGCAACGAAAGGGTGTTCGCACTGATGGCCTCGGCCGAGGAGTTTTCGATCAGGGACGAGCTGACGCCTCCATTCGAGGTGCGCGAGCCTCTTTCTGCGCCGACGCCGTTCGTGTTCTGCTCGCCGCACTCCGGCCGGATCTATCCGAAATATTTTCTCAATCAGTCGCGCCTCGACGCGATGACGCTGCGGCGGTCGGAGGACTGCTATGTCGACGAACTCATGGTTCGCGCGGCATCTCACGGTGCAACGCTGCTATCGGCCCGATTTCCGCGCGCCTACATCGACGTCAACCGCGAACCCTTCGAACTCGATCCGGAGTTGTTCGCCGAGCCGCTGCCCGACTGGGCCAACGCGCGATCGGTTCGCGTTGCCGGCGGTTTGGGTACAATCGCCCGGATTGTCTCAGACGGAGAAGAAATCTACGCCGCGCCGCTGAAGCTGTCCGACGCGCTGCTTCGCATCGAACTGCTTCACAAGCCATTTCATGCCGTGCTGCAAAGCCTCCTAGAGCGCGCCAAGCGGAATTTCGGCTACGCGGTGCTGATCGATTGTCACTCGATGCCCTCGGCGCACATGGCACATTCCGGGGTGCAGCGGCCGGACTTCGTCATCGGTGACCGGTTCGGCACGTCCTGCGATCTGAGGTTGACGAAACTCATCCGCGCGATCTTGAGCGATCTAGGCTACGAGTCACAGATGAATCGGCCCTACGCCGGCGGTTACATCACGGAGCATTACGGGCGCCCTCTGCGCGGGGTGCATGCGATCCAGCTCGAAATCAATCGCGGGCTGTACATCAACGAAAGGTCGCTCGAGAAGACCCCTCGCTTCATGGCTCTTGAGCGTGACCTGCTGCGATTTGCGAAAGAACTCTTCGCCGAGGTTCCTTCGCTTCTGGAGCGGCGCAGCGCCGCCGAGTGAACTCCCCGTCGCCACCGGTACAGCCGATCCCTTTGATCGGCCCCGAAAAGAAAAATGGGCCATCCGCGAAGGATGGCCCAAGTCTAGGGAGGAAACGCCCGAGAGGGCTGCAAGAGGACGAGCAAGCTCGCCGTTGCATTTGCCAAAGCTAATGGTGCGCCGCAAAAAACTCAACTGCGAAAAACGCAGAGCTGTTCTTCGCAAGCTGACGGCCTCAATCAACGGGCTGATTTAAATAGGAAAAATGCAGGAAGACCGCAGCCGGTCTCATGTTGCGATGCGACGGGGCGCCGCGATTGGCGAGCAAAGTGCCGGTGCTGGATGATTGAATCGCGGTAATCGCCGCGTAAAAAAAGGCCGTCCGTGATAAACGAACGGCCCAAGTCTAGGGAGGAAACGCCCAGAGTGGGCTGAGGAAGACCGGAAGTGCAGCCGACCTTCCACAGCAACAACGATGCCTTTGTTCGCTTGGACCATCAACACGGGGGCGAACATTCCCATCCACAAGAGGCGTTTGCATCACAGTGAAAAAAATAGTCAATAAATATCAGACGGTTATGAAGGCATCACTGTGGCCCGGCTAAGTCATTGCTCATCCAGCATTACAATCACGATTTCTTGAGGACACCCGTTTGTCTGCGAATCTAAAGCCTGCTGACCCGAATCTGGTCGCCCGCGCTCACGCCCTTGCGGATGTCGCGGCAGCGGCGACCATGCCCCACTTCCGTGTTCCGCTGGCCGTTGAAAACAAGGACGGCAACGGTGGGTTCGACCCAGTGACAGCGGCCGACCGGGCGGCGGAGGAGGCGATCGCGGCGCATTTGGCGGAGTTCTGCCCCGATCATGGTCTGGAAGGCGAGGAATTCGGCATCAGCCGGCCGCAAGCCCGCTTGCGATGGGTCGTCGATCCGATCGACGGAACCCGTGCCTTCATTACGGGATCGCCCATGTGGGGCACGCTGATAGGACTGCTCGACGGTGCCGATCCCGTGGTTGGATTGATGGATCAGCCGTTCACAGGCGAACGCTTCTGGTCGGACGGGCAGGCGAGCTTCGCCCGCCGGAATGACGCCCCGCCTCGCATCATGCGATCGAGGACCTGTTCGAGCCTCTCGTCGGCTGTTCTCATGACGACCGACCCGCACTTGTTTCCACCCGGCCCCGAACGCGACGGCTTCGAGCGATTGCGCTCCAAAGTTCGCCTGACGCGCTATGGCGGCGATTGCTATGCCTACGCGCTGCTCGCCTCCGGGTTTGTCGACGTCATCGTGGAGACGGGCCTGAAACCCTACGATATCGTGGCGCTGATACCGATCATCGAAGCAGCCGGCGGACGGGTTACGGAGTGGAGTGGCGGCTCGGCAGCCAAAGGCGGCCGCATTCTGGCGACGGGAGATCCCAATCTGCATGACGCCATCCTCGGCGTCTTGAACGGCAGCGCCTGAAGCCCCATCCGGCCGGCGCCCCGCAGGAGTGCCCGACTCTTTCAACCCTCACGCTGCCTGCTGTTCCAGGTTCATATAGGCGTCGAATGCTGCCCAGAAGCGCATCCGCACGGCATCATCTTCCTGAAGGATTTCGTGCCGCGAGCCTGGGAGACGAATCAGGCCGCCGACCTTGAGCTGCACGGCAAAATCTTCGGCGGCGCGGCTGTCGACGATTCGGTCGGCGCCGGCGGCAAAGACCAGCATCGGCACTTGCACGCGCTTCGGGCAGTCGGCTTCCTGCAATTCCGACATGGCTCTGAAGGCGGCCCGCACCCATCCGATGGTCGGCGAACCGATCGCAAGCTGCGGGGCCACTTCGAGAACGCCCGTCATCCGCTGCCAGCGCTCCCTGTCCGACGTCAGCTGGTTGTCCTCGTACCGGAGCTGGTCGGGCATGACCTCGTATCCGCCGGGTATGAGCGACTGGGAAAATCCGAACGCGGCCGTTTCCACATAGAAGCGCACGAGCGTTTCAGGGTAGCCCACTTTTTCGGCAGAGAAGGCGATCATCGGCGCGGTCAGCACAAACCGGTCGAACCACGATCCCGGCCGGATCGCGTTGCGGATCAGAATCGCCCCGCCCATGGAATGACCGAGCCCGGTGTAAGGGGCAGGGCAGTCGGGCAGCACAATCTCCTTCATGAAATGCCTGAGATCGCGATCGTAGTCCGCGAAGTCGCCGACATGCCCCCTGCGCGGATTGTCTGCGGCGAGCCGGTCGGAGCCGCCCTGTCCGCGCCAATCCATGATGGCGACGGCAAAGCCCCGGCGCCGCAGCTCCGCGATCACCTCGAAGTATTTTTCAATGAATTCCCCACGTCCGGGTGCGATGACGACGGTGCCCTTCCGCGGCCCCCGTGTGGCGGGCCAGCGAGCGTATCTCAGCGCGATGCCGTCCCCGGCGATCAAGGCACCGCTGATGGCCCCGGTCGGGACCGGGTTGCGCGCAATCGAGATGAGCTGCATGCCGCCAGTCGGTTCCTCTCACAAACCGCAGACCGGAGGCCTGCGGCGCATCGTGTTACGGCAAACTATCATGAGCCGGGCTCGCGCCAAACCGGTCGCAGAAGGGGACCGGCCGAGGGACGCCTTGAACGGCCGCATCCGCTCCCTAAATGAAGAGAGCCCGGCCATGCGGCGGGCAGTTTTGAAGCGGCTCAGCCCTTGCCGGGTGAGCCATCCCACATGTCGCTTCTGATGGAGGATATGTCATGCGACACTTCGATTTTTCCCCACTTTACCGTTCCACGATCGGTTTCGACCGGCTGGCCCAGCTCCTCGACAGCGTTTCGGGCGTCGATGCCGAAGTCGCTTATCCGCCCTACAACATCGAGAGGCTCGGCGAGAACCGCTACCGGATCAGCATGGCGCTGGCTGGTTTCGTCGAGGACGAACTGAAGATCGAGGTCAAAGAGCAGACGTTGACCGTGAAGGGCGAGAAGAAGCCCGACCCGGCCGAGCGCCACTATCTCCACCGTGGGATCGCGGCTCGCTCCTTCGAGCGCCGGTTCCAGCTCGCCGATCATGTCGAGGTCAGCGGTGCCAGCCTGAATGACGGGCTGCTTGATATCGATCTCGTTCGCAATGTTCCTGAGCGGCTGAAGCCGCGCAGCATTCCGATCGGAGCCGGCGTTTCGGCGCAGATCGAAGCCAAGGCGTCCTGAGCCTTCCTGTCGTTGAAATAGCCGGGCCGCGGCAAACCTCGCTCGGCCCGGCCCTCAGGCGGCGTTTCCCCCGTCGCCAGCGCCGCGTCCCCCTGGGGCGCGGCGCGCATTCATTCGCCAATTCGTCTTGTGCGCCTCTGCAAAAGATGCAAAATGCGGCGCTCGAAAGGTCAGCATTCCTGTCCTTTATCTCATGGCGGTATTTCCGCACATGATATGGCCGGGGTGTCGTCCTTTCGTATCCGAGCGAAGATGGCCGCCGTAAACGTTATGGTGCAGCCGAAGGCTGGATAGGGTGGAGCAGACGGTGCTGCAGACGGCACTCCGCACAGGGGACACGGCACGGCGAGCAGGCGCTCGGCCGCACCGATCTATGCGCTGTCTGCAGCCGGCGGTGATGCCGGGGCCGGTCCGGCTGAAACGAAAACGTGTGATGGCCGGGGCAGGTACAGTCCCCGCCGCCAGATCCGGCTCAGCCTGAATACTCGCCGCCGCCGCGCCGCCGCGGACTTCTAGCCGCCGCTCTAAGAGAAGACCACGTTTCATATCCGAGGATCGACGATGACGAAGCCCCTGTCTGCCCCGAACGCGACCGGCAACGGGATATGGGAGCGGCCCGAGCGCCAGGGTCTGTTCGATCCCGCGTTCGAACGCGACGCCTGCGGCGTGGGCTTTATTGCCGACATGAAGGGCCGCAAGTCGCACAAGATCGTCGAGGACGCCCTTCAGATTCTCGAAAACCTCGAGCACCGCGGCGCCGTCGGCGCCGACCCGCTGTCCGGCGATGGTGCCGGTATCCTCATTCAGATCCCCGATGCGTTTCTCCGCGAGGAAGCCGCCAAACTCGGCATCACGCTTCCGGAGCCGGGCCGATATGCCGTCGGCCATGTCTTCATGCCCTCCGATGAGAGGCTGCGCCATCACTGCGAGCGCGTGTGGGAACGCTGCCTTAAGGAAGAGGGCCTTGAACTTCTCGGCTGGCGGTCGGTGCCGGTCGACAATTCCTGCCTGTCCGACATGGTCCGCTCCAGCGAACCCGTGCATCGTCAGGTCTTCGTGAAGCGGCCGCTCGGTCTGCGCGACCAGGACGATTTCGAGCGCAAACTCTTCCTTGCCCGCAAGGTCGTGTCGAACTCCATCGTCAATGCCTACAAAGGCCGCGACATCGGGCACTACACCGTGTCCCTTTCGAGCCGCACGATCGTCTACAAGGGCATGTTCCTCTCCTACCAGGTGAAGGCGTACTATAAGGATCTGTCCGATCCCCGCCTGGTGTCGGCCCTGGCTCTTGTCCACCAGCGATTTTCGACGAACACGTTCCCCTCGTGGAAGCTCGCCCATCCCTACCGCATGGTGGCGCACAACGGCGAGATCAACACGCTGCGCGGCAACGTCAACTGGATGGCCGCGCGTCAGGCCTCGGTTTCCTCGCCGCTGTTCGGTGACGATATCTCCAAGCTCTGGCCCATCTCCTACGAAGGCCAGTCCGACACGGCATGTTTCGACAACGCGCTCGAGTTCCTCTACCTCGGCGGCTACAAGCTGGCCCACGCCGCCATGATGCTCATTCCCGAGGCTTGGGCCGGTAATCCGCAGATGGATGCCAAGCGCCGGGGTTTCTACGAATATCATGCGTGTCTCATGGAGCCGTGGGACGGACCGGCCGCGATGGCCTTCACCGACGGCCGCCAGATCGGTGCCACGCTCGACCGCAACGGCCTGCGCCCGGCCCGCTACCTCGTCACCAAGGACGACGTCGTCATCATGTCGTCGGAGTCGGGCGTGCTGACGGTTCCCGAGGCCGACATCGTCAAGAAGTGGCGCTTGCAGCCGGGCAAGATGCTGCTCATTGATCTGGAGAAGGGCCGCATCATCTCGGATGAGGAACTGAAAGCCGAGATCGCCCAGAAGTATCCCTACGAGACTTGGGTCAAGCGCACGCAGATCATGGTCTCAGATCTTCCGTTGCCGCCCAAGAAGCCGGCAAAGAAGACGAACGTGAGCCTGCTCGATCTGCAGCAGGCGTTTGGGTACACCGAAGAAAGCCTCAAGTTCCTCATGACGCCGATGGGCGCCAAGGGTGAAGAGGCAATCGGGTCGATGGGTAACGACACGCCGATCTCGGCCTTGTCCTCCAAGCCGAAGCTTCTGCACACCTACTTCAAGCAGAACTTCGCGCAGGTGACGAACCCGCCGATCGATTCCATTCGCGAGGAACTCGTCATGAGCCTCGTGTCGTTCATCGGCCCGCGCCCCAACATTCTCGATCTGGAAGGCACGTCGAAGACCAAGCGTCTTGAGGTCACGCAGCCCATTCTGGCCAACGAGGATTTGGAGCGCATCCGCGCCATCGGCGAGGTCAAGGACAACCACTTCAACTCCATCACGCTCGACATCACCTACCCCGTTGAGAAGGGCGTAGCCGGCATGGGCCCCGCGCTCGACGTGGTCTGCGCCGAGGCGGAAGAGGCGGTCCGCTCGAAGGATTACAACATCATCATTCTGTCCGACCGCGCGGTGGGGCCGGACCGTATCGCGATCCCGTCGCTACTCGCGACGTCGGCCGTCCACCATCACCTCATCAAGCAGGGACTGCGCACGTCGGTCGGCCTCGTCGTCGAAACCGGCGAGGCACACGAGGTGCATCAGTTCTGCACGCTTGCCGGCTACGGCGCGGAAGCGATCAACCCGTATCTCGCCTTCGAAACGCTGGAGCAGATGCTGCCGGAACTTGGCGGCGGGTTGACGGCAGAGGACGTGAAGAAAAAGTACATTAAGGCCGTGGGAAAGGCGATGCTCAAGGTCATGGCCAAGATGGGCATCTCGACTTATCAGTCCTATTGTGGGGCTCAGATCTTCGACGCCGTCGGCCTGCGCCAGTCGTTCGTGGATCGCTATTTCACCGGAACGCACACGCAGGTGGAAGGCATCGGCCTGCGCGAGATTGCTCGCGAGACGGTGGATCGTCACGACCTTGCCTTCGGCGACAGCCCGGTCCTGGAAAACGCGCTCGATGTCGGCGGCGACTATGCCTACCGGATCCGCGGCGAGGCCCACGTCTGGCGCCCGCAGACGGTGGCCGACCTGCAGCATGCGGTCCGCGGAACACCGGTTGAAGACGCCACAGCCGGACGCATCCCGCAGCGCTACCGCGACTTTGCCAAGGCTATCAACGATCAGTCGGAGCAGCTTTACACGCTGCGCGGCCTGTTCCGTATCCGCTCGGCCGATGAAATGGGCCGCAAGCCTGTTCCAATCGAAGAGGTCGAGGCGGCAAAGGACATCGTCAAGCGCTTTGCGACCGGCGCCATGAGCTTCGGCTCGATCAGCCGCGAGGCGCACACGACCCTGGCCATCGCCATGAACCGGATCGGCGCGAAGTCGAACACGGGCGAGGGCGGCGAGGAGGCCGATCGATTCCAGCCGCTTCCCAATGGCGACAGCATGCGCTCCGCAATCAAGCAGATTGCGTCTGGCCGCTTCGGCGTCACCACCGAGTATCTGGTCAACTCGGACATGATGCAGATTAAGATGGCCCAGGGCGCCAAGCCCGGCGAAGGCGGTCAGTTGCCCGGCCACAAGGTCGACGCCAACATCGCCAAGGTGCGCCACTCGACACCGGGCGTCGGTCTGATCTCGCCGCCGCCGCACCACGATATCTATTCGATCGAAGATCTGGCCCAGCTGATCTTCGACCTGAAGAACGTCAATCCGTCGGCCGATGTCTCGGTAAAGCTTGTCTCAGAGGTCGGCGTCGGCACGGTGGCCGCCGGTGTTGCAAAGGCGCGTGCCGATCATGTGACGATTTCCGGCTACGAAGGCGGAACCGGCGCGTCGCCGCTCACGTCGATCAAGCATGCCGGCTCGCCGTGGGAGATCGGGCTTGCGGAAACCCAGCAGACGCTGGTCATCAACCGGCTGCGGTCGCGCATCGCCGTTCAGGTAGATGGCGGTCTGCGCACGGGCCGCGACGTGGTCGTGGGTGCGCTTCTGGGAGCCGACGAATTCGGATTTGCCACCGCGCCGCTCATTGCCGCCGGCTGCATCATGATGCGCAAGTGTCATCTCAACACTTGCCCTGTTGGCGTCGCGACGCAGGACCCTGTCCTGCGTGCACGCTTCACGGGCAAGCCCGAGCACGTGATCAATTACTTCTTCTTCGTGGCGGAGGAAGTCCGCGAGATCATGGCCTCGCTCGGCTTCCGCACCGTCGACGAGATGATCGGCCAGACCGACATTCTCGATAAGGAACGCGCAATCGAACACTGGAAGGCGCGCGGTCTCGACTTCACCAACCTGTTCTTCAAGCCGGACGTGCCCGCAATCGTCAAAATCTATCATTGCGAGCGCCAGAATCA
>JALOTA010000171.1 GCA_025458125.1 Hyphomicrobium sp. | reverse complement strand
GCGCGCGTCCGCTCGATGAGCTGGGCATCGAGAATTTCCGCGCGATTGGCGAGCGAGCTGTCGAGCGCACGTGCGTATTCCTCGAAGACGGCCTGGAGGTTCTGAGTACGCCCGTCGAGCGAAGTGTTGAGATTTTCAAGGTACTCGTGGAACGCGTTCTGGATCGTCTCGGTCCGGGCGCTCAACGCATCGGCGAGTGCCGAGGTGTAGCCGACGAGAACCGTGTGCATTTCCTCGGTGCGCTGACCAAGTGTCGTCTCGAGCCGGTCCGCGCTCGACCCCACGGCACTTTCGAGCGAGGTGAGATTCTCGCCGGCGCTCTGGATGATGGTTGCAAGCTTGATCTGCTGATTGGACAGACGGTCGATGAGCTGGGGTATCTCGGTTCCGAGCGAACGGAGCGTATCGGTGACCCGCTCGGATGTACCAAGCAGCGCGCTGCGTTCTCCCGACAGCTCCTGAATGAGGCCCCGGATCTTGCGTTCGTTCTCTTCGTAGGAGCGTTCGAGGGCGGCGACTTCATTATGGACGAGTGCTTCCAATTCGCCGGCGCGGCCGAGTGCGCGCGAGACGGCGTCGTTCATAAAGGACACCTGCCGGCGAACGGCCTGCCCGAGCGAGGCAACTGACTGCTCGGCCATCCGGTCCGGCTCGGCCAGCCGGATGGCGACCTCCGTCATGGTCGAAGAGCGCAGACGCAATTCCTCAGCGCGCCAGGCGAGCAGCGCCAGAAACCACATGATCGCGATTGGAACGACGAGGGCCGCGAAGAAGAGGAAGGTCGCCGGGTCCGAAACGATGGCTCCGAATCCAAGGCCCTCCGAAACCCGGGCCGAGAAGATCATCCAGCCGAACACGGCCGTGATCGCGGTCCAGACGCCGCTTGCGATCATCGCGTAGCGGAAGGGCTTGCTGTCAGGCTTCTGATCGAGCGCGTAGATCAGCCCACCGATGGAGGGCGCGTCGTCGTTCGCCGCCACCTGCCCACGCGGCGGACCCGCAGGCCGCCGGCGTGCGGCCCGGCGTGGAGGGGCATCGCTGGCTGGAGCGGGGCTGTTTGGCTCTGGCGGAGACGGCGGGGAAGCGGGCGTCTTTGCCTTCCGGGGCTTGGCCTCGGCCTTCGGCAGAGGAGGAGGCAGGGCCGGAACGGCGTCGGACATCAAGGCGGCTTCGCCCTCCGGGGTTTCAGCGAGCGGAGGCGGCAACGGCAGGTCGGGCGGTTCTCGTGATGCTTGCTTGTCCTGCGCCATCGTCTGAAAGTGCCCCCCGGCGCCTTCCGGCGCGTCCCCCGCCTACACTGATAGCCAATCGACGGGGCGTCCTCCAATCATAATCCGCTATCGCGCACATCAATGAAGGCCGTGCCGCACCCGCCCGGCTGCGGAAGACCACAGCCTGCTAACCTCGAATTGAGGCGTCACGAAGGGGCCTACCAATGCGCGAACATCAAGAAACGGTTCGTTCACCGTCACCGCACGTCGCCGCAAGTCTTTAGAACAGCTTAAGACATCATCGCCAACCTTCCGAGAGATCAGGACAGCGGGCGATAGGCGGCGGGCAAATGATGCCGGACAGCGGCGAGGGACTGCGAGACGAGGCGGCCCCGTGGTCAGACAGGGAGCGCGCGCCCTGTTGCGTCATCGACCACGATCACCTGCGCCGGTACACCATGGGGGATCAGCAACTCGAAGGCGAGGTCCTCCAGCTTTTCGCCAAGGATCTCCCCAGGTCGGTCCGGGCTCTCAGGACCGCGCGCAACGATCGGGAGTGGTGGGTCGCAGCCCACACCTTGAAAGGGTCGGCCCGTGCGGTCGGTGCCTGGCGCGTCGCTGGGGCAGCGGCAGCCGCCGAGCAGATCGCCTGCGCTATCGATGACCCCCTCGCCAAGGCCAAGGCCATGGCGGCGTGCGATCTGGCTATCGCTGACGCGATTTCCTATATCCGCCGGGTTCTTGCCCCGGCATGAAGCTTCTGAGAGCTATGTCTCATCAGCCTTGAATTCGGTGCCGCCCGCGTCTATGGCGATGGCCGAGCTTTCCCCCATCCACAGAGGCCCAATGGTCCCCAGATCACGTTCATTCAGCCCGACGGCACGTCGCAGACTGTGACCGCCGAAGAAGGTCTTACGGTCATGGAAGCGGCAAAAATGGCCGACGTGCCGGGTATAGAAGCCGAATGCGGCGGCGCATGCGCCTGCGCATGGAAGAGGATATGCTCGACTTCGCCTTCGACGTTCGCGAAGAGAGCCGCCTCAGCTGCCAGATCAAGGTCAGTTCCGCGCTGGATGGCCTCGTCCTGCGCGTCCCGGCAAAGCAGTTTTGAAAATTGCAAAATTCTCTGCACAGGTAGACCAGTATGACCGCGGTGGAGCGCACCGAGGGCTCCGGCCCGATCGAGACCGACGTCGTGATCATCGGCGCGGGTCCGTGCGGACTGTTCGCGGTGTTCGAACTGGGTCTGCTCGACCTCAAGTGCCATGTCGTCGACATTCTTGGAAAGCCGGGCGGCCAGTGTTCCGAACTCTATCCGGAAAAGCCGATCTACGACGTGCCGGCGCTCCCCGTGGTCACGGGCCAGGAACTCACCGACCGGCTCATGGAGCAGATCAAGCCGTTCAATCCGGTCTTTCACTTCGGCGAACGCATCGACGCCCTGCAACGCCCTGCAACGCCAGCCCGATGGACGCTTCCGGTTGACGACCGATGCCGGCAAGGACTTTCTTGCCAAGGTCGTCGTGATCGCCGCGGGTGGCGGTTCGTTCACGCCCAAGCGGCCGCCGCTCGACGGCATCGAAGCCTATGAAGGCACGTCCGTCTTCTATTCCGTGCGCCGTATCGAAGACTTCCGAGGCAAGGATGTGCTGATCGTGGGCGGCGGCGACAGCGCGCTCGATTGGACACTCAACCTCCAGCCGGTCGCCCGCAGTCTGACACTGCTTCACCGCCGCGATGAGTTTCGCGGTGCGCCGCATTCCGTCAACGAGATGCGCCGCCTCGTCGGGGAAGGCCAGATGCGCCTACTGATCGGCCAGGTCGTGGCACTTCACGGCGAAGGCGGCAGCCTCGAGGCCGCGACCGTCAAAACGGCGGCAGGCGAAGAGAAACTCGCGGTCAACGCGCTGCTTCC
>JALOTA010000100.1 GCA_025458125.1 Hyphomicrobium sp. | reverse complement strand
ACGTCGAAGGGGACGGTCACGATCGAGCTCAGGCCGGATCTGGCGCCCAAGCACGTCGAGCGGATCAAGCAGCTGGCGCGGGAAAAGTTCTACGATGGGATCGTGTTCCATCGCGTGATCGACAGGTTCATGGCGCAGACCGGATGCCCGCAGGGCCGCGGCACGGGCGGGTCGAGCTATCCCAACCTGCCGGCGGAGTTCAACAGCGAGCCGCATGTGCGCGGCGTGTGCTCGATGGCGCGCTCTTCCAGCCCCAACTCGGCCAACAGCCAGTTCTTCATCTGCTTCGACGATGCGACTTTCCTGGATCGCCAGTACACGGTCTGGGGCAAGGTGATCGACGGCATGGATGCGGTCGATCAGCTGGCCCGCGGCGAGCCTCCGCGCGCGCCCGACAAGATGGTCACGGTGCGGGTCGCCGCCGACGCTGGCTGAGGCCATGAGCCGCTTCGATGAAACGCCCCGCGCCGATCTCGGACTGGCCGTCGCCGCCGGTCTGATGGGTGCGGCCGGCGTTGGGCTGGCGGCGATCGCCGCCCACAGACTGCCGACGCCGGCCCTGGCGAGTGCCGCGCAGATGCTGATGGTGCATGCCGTCGCCGTTCTGGCCGTCTCGGCATGGGCCGTCCGCTCGGTCCACGCCGCGGGGTGGTGGCGGGTCGCGGCGCGGGTCATGCTGCTCGGAGTCGCGCTCTTTGCCGGCGATGTCGCGCTGCGCGCCTTTGAGGCGGGACAACTTTTTGCGAAGGCGGCGCCGATCGGCGGCAGCCTCACCATCCTGTCGTGGCTCCTTGTCGCCGTGGCCGCGGCAGTCGACTGGCGGCGCAGCTGAAACGTTTCCGGCGGCGGAGTTGGCGTCAGTGCGTACCGATCTTTTTGATTTTAATCTGCCCGAAGACCGGATCGCGCTCTATCCCGCCGAGCCGCGCGACAGCGCTCGGCTGCTCGTCGTCGATCCCCAGTCGGGGCGTCTCATCGACCGCAGCGTCGGCGACCTGCCCGATCTGCTGCAACCGGGCGATGCGCTGGTATTCAACGACACGCGCGTCATTCCGGCGGCTCTCGAGGGCGTGCGCATCAGCGACCGGGGGCAGGCCAACGTCGCCTTCAACCTGATCAAACGTGTCGACCCGGCGCGGTGGCGTGCCTTCGCGCGGCCGGCAAAGCGGCTCCACGAGGGCGACCGCGTGCGCTTCGGCCATTCGAATACGGCGTGCCTGCAAGGATCGCTGGAGGCGACGGTCTCGGCCAAGCTCGACGCAGGTGAGGTCGAACTGGCATTCGACCTTACCGGTTGCGATCTCGACCGTGCAATCGAGGCGGTCGGCGAGATGCCGTTGCCGCCCTATATCGCTCTGAAGCGCCCGCCCGGCGAAAGCGACAAGACCAGCTACCAGACGATCTTCGCAGCGAAAGACGGGGCGGTCGCGGCGCCGACCGCAGGCTTGCACTTCACAGACCGACTGCTGGAGAAAATCCGGGCGCGCGGTATTTCCCGCCATCTCGTGACGCTGCACGTCGGAGCGGGAACGTTTTTACCGGTGAAGGCGGACGACACCTCGGGTCACAAGATGCACGCGGAGTGGGGCGAGATCAGCGCCGAGACGGCGGCGGCTCTGAACGAGGTGCGCGCGCAGGGCCGGCGCGTGGTGGCGGTCGGGACGACACCGCTCAGGACACTGGAGAGCGCGGCAGCCGCCGGCGGGACGTTGCAGGCCTGGTCGGGAGAGACGTCGATCTTCATTACGCCCGGCTATCGCTTCAAGGTCATCGGGGCGCTGATGACCAACTTTCACCTGCCGCGCTCGACACTCTTCATGCTCGTGTCGGCGCTGTCGGGGCTTGAGACGATGCAGGCGGCCTACGCGCATGCGATCCGCGAGAATTACCGGTTCTACTCCTACGGAGATGCAAGTCTGCTGTTTCCGTCCCGTGAAGCGCGCTGAGGCAAGATGGAGCGGCCGGTGCAGAATTTCGCTTATACGCTGTTGAAGCAGAACGGGCAGGCGCGGCTCGGGCGCATCGACACGCCCCGCGGCGCGATCCGCACGCCGGCGTTCATGCCGGTCGGTACCGTCGGCACGGTGAAAGCGCTCTATCCCGAGCAGGTCCGCGAAGCCGGGGCCGACATCATTCTCGGCAACACCTATCATCTGATGCTGCGTCCCGGCGCCGAACGGATCGCGCGGCTCGGCGGGCTGCACCGGTTCATGCGCTGGGAGGGACCGATCCTCACCGACAGCGGCGGTTTCCAGGTGATGAGCCTCGCCACCATCCGCAAGATCACGGAAGAGGGCGCGCAATTCCAGTCGCACATCGACGGCTCGCGGCACATGCTGAGCCCGGAACGGTCGATCGAGATCCAGTGTCTTCTTGGGTCCGACATCCAGATGCAGTTCGACGAATGCATCGAACTTCCCGCCGAGCGGCGCGAGGTGGAGCGGGCCATGGAATTGTCGCTGCGCTGGGCGGAGCGTTCAAAACGCGCGTTCGACGGGCAGGTGGCGACGGGCGGCGCGACAAAGGGGCAGGCGCTGTTCGCGATCGTCCAGGGCGGGATCGACAGGGAGTTGCGGCAGCGGTCGGCGCGGGCGCTCGTTGCGATGGATTTTCCCGGTTATGCCGTCGGGGGGCTGGCGGTCGGCGAAGGCCACGACGCCATGATCGCCACGCTGGAGGAGACGCTGCCGTCTCTTCCCGCGGACCGGCCCCGTTATCTGATGGGCGTCGGCACGCCGCTGGACCTGATCGAAAGTGTCCGGCGCGGCATCGACATGTTCGACTGCGTGATGCCGACACGCAACGGACGGCATGGGACGGCCTTCACCTGGTCGGGCCGCGTCAACCTGCACAACGCCCGGCATGCGGAGGATTTATCGCCGCTCGATCCGGTGAGTACGTGCCCGGCGGCGCGGGATTACTCGCGCGCCTACCTGCATCATCTGGTCAAATCGGGTGAATATCTGGGCGCGATGATCCTGTCTTGGGTCAACACGGTATTTTATCAGGACCTGATGGCGGCGATGCGGGGGGCGATCGCCGAGGAGCGTTTCGACGACTGGGCCGCCGAGACGGCAGCGCGCCTCGCCGGCCCGGGATGATCTGGCTCGGGATGGGTCGCTCAGAGGAACTGGAGAAGCGCCAGTCCCGTAACCAGCAGCGCCAGGGGCGCTCCCAGAATGATCGTCAGGCGGCGAGCCCACTCGTCCGTGCTGCATGGCATAGCCCCTCCGTCGTCGGCGGGTCCGGGCCCCGGCGGGGCAAGCAGTCGACCGCGTGCCAACTTGTCGCGGGTAACTTGCCCCGAAAATGGCCGCAGGGCAACCCGTCGTGTCACGTCAAGCTGACAGTTTGAACTGTCCTAGATCAGAATTCTCCATTCACGCCCCGTCATGCGGTCATGAACTGCCGGCCGAAGGGCTGCTTTTCACGGCGGTTTTCCGCTCCCGGTGGAACAGATAGATGCCTGAGCCGACGACAACGGCGGCGCCGGCAAGCGTGTGAATGTCGGGCGTGTCTCCAAACACGAGATAGCCGAATGAAATCATGGAGATGAGCTGGAAATAGAGAAACGGCGCGACGGCGGAGGCGGGGGCGAGCCGGTAGGCATGCAGGAACAGCCAGTGGCCGAGGCCGCCGAACATGCCGAGGCTGGCCAGCATCAACCAAGCCTGAAGATCGGGGGGCGGCACCCAATTCGTCAGGGCGAGCGGCGCGCCGAGGAATGTTCCGACGAACATGGAATAGAACAGTGTCACCATCGGGGGATCAAAGGCCGCCATGTAGCGGGTGAGCAGCATGAAGAAGGCGTAAGCGAGCATCGCGGCCAGCGAATAGGCCACCCCGATATTGAGGCCGCCGGCCCCGGGATTCATGGCGATGACGATGCCGGAAAACCCCACCGCAATGGCGATCATGCGCCGCCAGCCGACCCACTCGCCGAGGAACGGTCCGGCGAGGAGCGCCACGACGAGGGGCGCCAGGAATACGATGGTGATGGTCTGATCGAGGCGCAGATACTGCAGCGCCAGGAAGTTAAGAACGGTTGTCGAGGCCATCAAAACGGAGCGGACAAGCTGAAGCTTGATGTGCCGCGTCCGGAACAGCGCCGGCAGGGACAGCGAGCCAAAGGTGGGCACCAGAACGATGAGCGCGATGAACTGCCCCAGGAACCGCGACCAGGCCACCTGGGTGACCGGCAGGCCGTAATGGGCACCGAGGTACTTCGCCGACGTATCCAGCGCCGAGAATAGGGTGATAGCAAGAATCATCAGCGCGATCGCGCGCGGGCGGTCGGAGGGAACATCCGAACGCAGCGATGGATCGTCGTCGGGCGACGCGGTCTTGGAGGCGCTGGACATGAGGATAAGAACGATGGCTGGGCCGAGGGGGTCTCTTAGCTGAACCTTCCTGATATGGTCAGGCGTCAAATTGCATAAGCGGTCTGCACGAGCAGCGCTCGAATGGGCCGGTAGCTCAGCGGTAGAGCACGTGACTTTTAATCATGGGGTCGAGGGTTCGATTCCCTCCCGGCTCACCATTCGCGTCGGTATGTCCCGTGGAGGGGGCTGCAAACTGGAGCCCCCGGCCCCATGTGATTGTGGTCCTCAACGGGACCGGGTGTCTGCAGACGAACGTTCGGAGATCGCACAGTGACCCAAGGCGCCAACAACTGGATCGTGGAGACCGAGTGGCTGGCAAAGCATCTGGGCACGCCGGGCCTCGTGGTGCTTGATGCGTCCTGGCATCTGCCGGACTCGGGCCGCAACGCTCACGATGAGTTTCTCGCCGAGCACATTCCCGGCGCGCTGTTCTTCGACATCGACGATATTCGCGACGAGACGTCGGACCTGCCGCATATGCTGCCGTCGCAGGTCAAGTTCGCATCGCGCATGAAGAAGATGGGCATCGGCGACGGGATGCGGATCGTCGTCTACGACACCCTTGGGTTGTTCTCCGCGGCGCGTGCGTGGTGGAACTTCCGCGCCATGGGGCACAAGGACGTCGCGATCCTGAACGGCGGCTTGCGCAAGTGGAAGGCGGAAGGGCGCCCTCTGGAAGATGGCCGCCCGGTGCCGCGGACCGCGCGGCATTTCACGCCGCTCAAGGATAACGATCTGGTGCGCGACATCGACGATATGCGCCGCTACCTCGCCGACGACAACATGCAGATCGTGGATGCGCGTCCGGCCGGCCGCTTCGAGGGCCGCGATCCGGAGCCGCGGCCGGGTCTGCGCTCTGGCCACATTCCAGGCGCGCGCAACGTTCCATCTCCGCAGATCCTCAATGCCGACGGGACACTGAAAAGCCGGGACGAGCTGATCGCCGTATTCAAGGCCGCCGGGATCGATCCGTCTAAGCCGGTCGTCACGACGTGCGGGTCGGGAGTGACGGCCGCGATGCTGTCGTTCGCGCTGGCGGTGATCGGCCAGACCAACGCGCCGGTTTACGACGGATCATGGGCCGAGTGGGGACGGGCCAACGGTCTGCCCGTCGAGACCGGCCCTGCGCGTTGAAGACGCCCGCTCAATCCTCCGGGAAATACTGATAGATCCAGGTTTCGGTGAGCGCGCGGCCGTTGCGGCGGAGGTAGGCACGGATAT
This sequence comes from Hyphomicrobium sp., assembly GCA_025458125.1. Taxonomy (GTDB): domain Bacteria; phylum Pseudomonadota; class Alphaproteobacteria; order Rhizobiales; family Hyphomicrobiaceae; genus JAGVSR01. Next base: position 14,723 of record JALOTA010000100.1, on the reverse strand, counting down.
CGACGGGTTCGGGTCCCTGCGCCTCCAGATCGAAGACCGCGCGCCAGCGCTCGCGTTGATCCACCACCGGGTGATTGTAGGCCGTGCCGAGCTTGCCGCGTGACGGCGTGACGACGAGTTCGACACCGTCCTCACGGCCAAGGCCAGCGAAAGGTGGTCCCTGGAAGTCGATGACAAACTTACGAACGCCTGCCGGGCGCTTCGTTCCCGGACGGCCGCCGAGGCCGGTCCACGTGTTCGTCGCGCGAGCGAGCGCGTCGGGGAAGGGAATGTCGTCAAGCCATGACAGGCGGTAGCGGTAGGTCCTCTGTTCGCCTGCCTTGAAGACACCGGCCGGGCACCAGTAGACGGCGATATTGTCGTGGATCTCGTCGTCGGTCGGGATTTCGAGCAGGTGCACGGCCCCGTCGCCCCAATCATCCTGCGGCTCCACCCAGGTCGAGGCGCGGCGCTCGTAGAAGACGCCGTCGTCGAGGTAGTGCACGAAATCGCGGTCGCGTTGCAGAAGGCCGAAGCCGCGCGGGTTGCGGTCCTGGAAGGCGTTGGTCATGACCGACGGAGGATTGTTGAGCGGCCGCCAGACCCGTTCGCCGTTGCCGAGGTAGAGAGCGAGGCCATCGCTATCATGAATTTCCGGCCGCCAGTCGGCCGCCTGCTTGCGGCTCTGTTCGCCGTACCAGAACATCGACGAGAATGGAGCCACGCCGAGGCGCGTGATGTCCTTGCGGGCAAACAAGCGGGCTTCGATGTCCATGACGACGCGGTGGACCTCGCGGCTGTCGGTCAGGCGCTCGATCGCGAAACGGTAGGCTCCGGTGACGCTCGGGCTCTCGAGGAGCGCATAGACGATGAGAGGTCCGCGCGATCCGCCCGAGAGGTAGAACTCGGTAAAGCGGGGGAACTCCTCCGGCGTCGGCAGCCCGGTATCGATAGCGAGGCCGCGCGCGGACAGACCATACTGATTGAAGGGGCCGGACGAGCGGAAATAGGAGGCGCCCAGGAACGCCAGCCAATCCGTGTCGAGGTTCTCCGCCATCACGCGAAATCCCGCGAAGCCGAGGCCATCGGGCAGTTCGCGGGCGGGATGTCCGGAAGGAAAATCGAAGATCTGAGCGGTATAGAGAACCTCGCGCGCCTCGCCCTCGTCGACCACGTAGACGTGGACGGGCTGCTGGAAGTTCTTGCCCATGTGAAACAGCTGGACAGGGTGGCGCCGGTCGCGGCCGACGAACAGCGAGCGGTCCCTGCGGCTCAAAACCGGTCCGGGAGAGATCGGCCGCGCGCTTTGCCAGAAGATCGAACGAGAACGGACGAACCGGTCCGAGGTCCGGCCCGCGGGCGGCACCGGCGGCGGCCGGGCGGGCGGTGCCCGACTGAAGCGCTGCCACTGCGGCGGAGAAGAGCAGTGCGGTGAACTGCCGGCGATCCAATTCGCTCATGTCAACTCGATGAAGTGGCGGTGGCGGGTTCGGCTCGCCAGTGGGGTTCAGTCATGCATGCGGTGCAGATCACGTCTGCTAGCAGCGATCCAGGAGCGTATAAAGAGCATGGTTTGGCGGCATTGTGACTGGTTCTGTGACCGTGCCCGTCCGCCAAGGGCGCCGGAAACCGACCAAGGCGTATCTTGACTTCCGTCAGAAGCTGAGTGCCATGGCAGAGGAACGGAGAATGCCATGTCTCACTTCTTCTCAGCCTGTCTGAAACGCGCCGCAGTGGGTTTGGTGTCGCTGTTGGCGCTGGGCGGCACCAGCGTTCGTGCGGCCGATGTTCCGGCCGGTCCGCCACCGCCACCCGTGACCGTCGCCAATCCGATCGCAAAACGCATTACCAACTGGGACGAGTATTCCGGCCGTTTCCAGGCCGTGCAGACCGTCGAGGTGCGGCCGCGCGTTTCCGGGTTCATCGACAAGATCCACTTCAAGGACGGCCAGATCGTGAAGGCGGGCGACGTTCTCTTCACCATCGATCCGCGCCCATTCGAACTTGCCGTCGAGAGCGCAAAGGCGGAGGTGGCCCGCGCGCAGGCGCAGGTCGATCTTGCGGCTACGGAGGTGGAGCGCGCGCGGCCGCTGGTTCGATCGGGCGCCGTGACCGAACGCGATTTCGACCAGCGGGCGGCGAACCTGTCGGTGGCCCGCGCGGCACTGCAGGCGACCCAGGCGGCATTGCGAACTGCGGAACTCAATCTCGAGTGGACGAGCGTGACGGCGGCCATCGACGGGCGCATCTCGGATCGCAAGGTGGACGCCGGCAACCTCGTCAACGGCGGGTCGGGTACAACGACGCTGCTGGCGACGATCGTGACCATGGACCCGATCCATTTTGTCTTCGAAGTTTCCGAATCCGACTACCTGCGATATTCGCGGCTTGCCGAGGAAGGCAAGCGCGAGTCGTCGCGCGATACCGGCAACCCGGTCCGGATCAGGCTCTCGGACGAGAACGAATTCAAACACAGCGGACGCATGAACTTCGTCGACAATGCGTTCAACGTGCGCTCGGGCACCATGCGGGGCCGTGCTGTGGTGGAAAATCCATCCGGGCTTCTTCAGCCGGGTCTCTTCGCGCGGATGCAACTGTTCGCAGGCGACGTCGACGGTTTGCTGATTCCGGACGCGGCAGTGGTGTCCGACCAGGCCCGCAAGATCGTGTTCACTGTGGGCGAGGACGGAATCGTGAAGCCAAAGCAAGTAACGCTCGGCGCAATGGACAGCGGGCTCAGGGTCATCGTTGCGGGCATCACGGCCGATGACCGGGTCGTCATCGACGGGATCGCCAATCCGATGGTCCGGCCGGGTGCGAAGGTGACCCCGCAGGACGGACGCATCGACATGGTTGCGAAGTAGGCCCGGCCCTGAACGATTGCGCGCCACATTCCGGCGCATCCGCCTAGGACGAACAGCATGCGTTTCACGCATTTCTTCATCGACCGCCCGATCTTCGCCGCGGTGCTTTCCATTCTGATCGTCATCGTGGGGGCGATCGCGCAGACCCGTCTGCCGGTGGCGGAATATCCCGAGATCGCGCCGCCGACGGTGAACGTGCGCGCGACCTATCCCGGTGCGTCGGCCAAGATCGTGGCCGAGACGGTGGCGACCCCGATCGAACAGGAAATTAACGGCGTCGACGACATGCTCTATGTGTCGTCGCAGTCGACCGGCGATGGACAGCTGTCGATCAACGTCGTCTTCAAGCCCGGCACCAACATCGACATGGCGCAGGTGCTCGTCCAGAACCGGGTTGCGGTGGCCGAACCGCGCCTGCCCGAAGAGGTCCGCCGCGTCGGCGTCAGCAGTACATTTCGAATTACGCGACCCTCAACATCAAAGATGTTCTGACGCGCGTGGACGGCGTGGGCAATGTGAACGTTTTCGGCGCCCGCGATTTCTCCATGCGTGTCTGGCTCGATCCGGATAAGCTGGCGTCGCGGAACATGACGGCGAGCGACGTGGTGGCAGCACTGAGGGCGGCGAACCTTCAGGTTGCGGCCGGCGCCGTCAATCAGCCCCCGGCCCAGTCGGATCTGGCGTTCCAGCTGTCGGTCACGACGCTCGGCCGGCTTACGGACGCGCGGCAGTTCGAGGAAGTCGTGGTGCGCGCGGAGCCGGACGGCTCGGTGACGCGGCTGGCGGACGTGGCGCGGGTCGAACTGGGCGCGCAGGATTATCTGGTCAATGCTTATCTGAACAACCAGGTAGCCACCGGCATCGGCATCTATCAGCGCCCGGGCTCGAACGCGCTGGCCACCGCCGATCGGATCAAGGCGACGATGGACCGGCTCGCCAAGGATTTCCCGCCGGGAGTCGCCTATACGATTGCCTACAACCCGACCGACTTCATCCGGGCGTCCGTCAACGCCGTGATCGCCACGCTCTTCGAGGCCGTGGCATTGGTGGTTCTCGTCGTCGTGCTGTTCCTCCAGTCGTGGCGCGCCGCCGTGATCCCGATCGTGGCGATCCCGGTTTCACTCATCGGCACGTTTGCCGTCATGTCGGCCTTGGGGGTGACGTTCAACACTCTGTCCCTTTTCGGTCTCGTGCTGGCCATCGGTATCGTGGTCGACGATGCCATCGTGGTGGTCGAGAACGTGGAACGGCGTCTGCGCGAGGGAATGACGCCCAAGGAAGCCGCGCACGCGACCATGGACGAAGTGGGCGGGGCCGTGCTCGCGATTTCGCTGGTGCTGATCGCGGTGTTCGTGCCGACGATCTTCATCACGGGGCTTCAGGGTGCTTTCTACAAGCAATTTGGCATCACGATCGCGGCGGCGACGGCGATTTCGGCGTTCGTTTCCTTGACCCTGTCGCCGGCGCTGGCGGCACTGTTGCTGAAGCCGCATGAAGAACACGCGGAGGGTCACGGGCTCCTGCATACGCTGGGGACGCCGGTGCGGGCGTTCTTCGATGCGTTCAACCGTCTCTTCGAAAGATTTTCGCACGGCTACGCATGGTTGACGGGAAAGCTGATCCGGCGAACTGTGCTCATGCTCGCAATCTTCGCCGGGCTGCTGGGACTGACCTACTGGAGGCTGGCGGCCACGCCGACCGGCCTCATCCCACAGCTCGACCGGACCTATTTCATCGTCGCCTTCCAGTTGCCGCCCGGCGCCACACTCGACCGCACCGACGCGGTGGTTCGTGAGGCGAGTGACCTTATCCGCGCGCGGCCCGGCATCTATGCGACCGTGCAGTTTGTCGGGCTCGACGGTGCCACGTTCACGAACTCGCCCAATGCCGGCGTGATCTTCGTTCGCGTCAATTCGTTCGAGGAGCGTCTGAAAGCCGGGCTCACCAAGGACAGCATCATCGCGGATATCCGCAAGGAGATGCAGAAACTCAGGGAAGCGTTCGTTCTGGTGATCGAGCCGCCTTCGGTGCCGGGCATCGGAACCGGCGGCGGCATCAAAGGGTATGTGCAGGATCGCTCCGGGCGCGGCTTGCAGGCGATGGAATCGGCGACCTTCAGCGCGATGGCGGCGGCCAACCAGCGGCCGGAATTCGCCCAGGCGTTCACGCTCTACAACACCCGGACGCCGCAGATTTTCGCCGACATCGATCGCGTGAAGGCCGAGCAGCTTGGCGTTCCGATCACGAACGTCTTCGACACGCTGTCGATCTACATGGGTTCGAGCTACGTGAACGACTTCAACCTGCTCGGGCGGACGTTCCGTGTGACCGCTCAGGCCGACAATCCTTTCCGCCTGACCGTTCGCGACGTGCAGAACCTCAAGACGCGCAATTCCGAAGGCGACATGGTGCCGATCGGATCGGTGGCGACATTCCAGGACAAGACCGACGCCTATCGCGTGCCGCGCTACAATCTTTATCCAGCCGCGGAACTCCAGGCTTCGATGCGACCTGGATTTTCAACGGGGCAGGGGATTGCCGCGATCGAGGAGATCGCGGCGACGAAATTGCCCTCGGGGTTCGGTTTCGAGTGGACCGAAATCGCGCTGCAGGAAACGCTGAGCGGCAGCACGGCGGCCGTGGCCTTCTTGCTGGCCGTGGTATTCGTGTTTCTTCTTTTGTCGGCGCTCTATGAGAGCTGGCTGTTGCCGCTCTCGGTGATCATGATCGTGCCGTTGTGTATTCTGGCTGCGATGATCGGCGTGAACATCCGCGGTTTCGACCGCAACATTCTCGTCGAAGTCGGACTGATCGTGCTGGTCGGTCTCGCAGCCAAGAACGCCATCCTCATCGTCGAGTTCGCCAAACAGGCGGAAGAGGAAGGCATGACCCGATACGAAGCCGCTGTTGAGGCCGCCAAGACGCGGTTGCGGCCTATCATCATGACGTCGCTGGCGTTCATCCTCGGCGTCTTGCCGCTCGTCACCGCCAGCGGTGCGGGCGCGGAGATGCGCCAGTCGCTCGGGACGGCCGTTTTTTCCGGCATGATCGGAGTGACGGTGTTCGGGCTCATCTTCACGCCGCTGTTCTACGTCTTGGCGAGCCGGTTCAAGCGGCAGAAGAGGGCCGGATCGGATGATGCATCCCATGTTGAGACCGTGACGGAGACGGCGCCCGGTCCGACACCGGTGTAGCCCCATCCCGCCTGACGGCTCCAGGGCTTGCGATACAACCTGGGGGTGGGCGCCGTGGAACCTGCCTCATGGGGCGCGCGGGCTAGCGCGGCTCCCCGTCGGGTCCAGATCGTGATTGATCTTGCTCGGTCTTGCTGCGTATATGAGCGCCCTGTCCGGGTACCGCCGGGGGCGTCAGCGCCCTGCGGATGATCCCGGCTAGACCGCTCCGGCTCAGGTGTTCGCTGGTGGGGCGGGCGTGGTGGAATTGGTAGACACGCCAGATTTAGGTTCTGGTGGCCTTGGCCGTGGGGGTTCAAGTCCCTCCGCCCGCACCAGAAACCGGCGCTAGGAAAGAAGCGAACGGATCATGGACTTCGGGCCGCGCGATCAGGATCGCCCGGCCTGCGCGGCGGCAACACGAGTTTAAAAAAGGCGAGACGATGCAGATTATCGAGGCCAATGTTGACGGCCTGAAGCGAACCCTCAAGGTTGTGGTTGGCGCGGAGGAGATCGGACAGCGGCTGGCCTCGCGCATCGATCAGGTCAAGGACAACGTCCAACTCAAAGGCTTCCGCAAGGGCAAGGTGCCGGTCGCGCACATCAAGAAGGTGTACGGCCGCTCGCTGATGACGGAAGTGCTGCAGGACACCATCCGCGAGACGAGCGAGACGGCCATTCGCGACCGCAAGGAGCGGCCGGCGCAGATGCCGAACATCTCGCTGTCGGAGGATCAGGCCGAAATCAACGAAGTCATCGAGGGCAAGAAGGATCTTGCCTATCAGATGACGTTCGAGGTCGTGCCGGAAATCGTGCTGGCGGAGTTGAGCTCAATCGAACTGGAGAGGCTCGCCGCCGATGTCGACGACGAGACGTTGCAGAAATCCATCGATGATCTCCTGAAGCGTGCCGGCAGCTTCGAAGCCGACGCCGAACGCAAGGCCGAAACCGGGGACCGGGTCACGATCACCTATGCCGGGACGATCGGCGGGGAGCCGTTCGAAGGCGGCTCGGGCGAGGGCCTGAGCCTCGTTCTCGGCAATGCCGGTTTCATTCCAGGGTTCGAAGAGGGCATCGTCGGAATGGGCAAGGGCGAGACGAAAGACGTCGCCTGCCGCTTCCCCGACGATTATTCAGTCGAGACCCTTGCGGGCAAGGATGCCGTGTTCAAGGTGACCGTTTCGGAAGTCGAGAAGCCCGTGGAGGCCAAGCTCGACGACGACATGGCAAAGGCGTTTGGCGCCGAGAACGTGGACAACCTCAAGGATCTCGTTCGCAAACAGATTCAGTCGGAATTCGAGAAAGCGTCGCGATTGAAAATGAAGCGCGAACTGCTCGACAAACTCGAGGGTCTGCATACCTTCGAACTGCCGAGGTCTCTGGTCGACCGTGAGTTCGAAGGCATCTGGCGGCAGGTCGAGGCGCGACGGAAGCAGGAAGAGAACAGCGAAGATGCGGGCAAGTCGGAAGACGAGTTGCGCGCGGAGTATCAGAAGATTGCGGAACGGCGGGTCCGCCTCGGGCTGGTCGTCGGCGAAATCGGTGCGCGCAACCTCGTCGAGGTGACGCAGGATGAAATGCGGCTGGCTCTGATGGAGCAGGCCCGGCGCTATCCCGGCCAGGAAAAGTTCGTCTACGAGTATTTCGAGAAAACCCCTGGCGCCTTGCAGGAACTGAGGGCGCCGATCTTCGAGGACAAGGTCGTCGATCTTGTGATCGGAAAGGCCAGGGTCACCGAGAAGAAGGTTTCGCGCGAGGATCTCTACGATCAGGTTCGCGCGGCGACGGAAGCGTAAGGGGCCGATCGCTCGGCCGGTGCCGGCGCGTTTGGGTTCTTGCGGTCGGCGCCGTGATAGCGGAAAGGTGGAGGCGCGGGCGATTCCGCGTCTCGCTTGCCGGCGCGGCCGCTTAGAATTTTCCACCGCGGCTGGCCAATGTGGGAGCGGCTTTCACCTGCACTGTCAACGCTATAGACGTTTTGAACGAGGAGCATGACCCGATGCGCGACCCCGTCGCCACTCTGACCAACACCTTCTGGCCGATGGTCGTGGAGCAGACCGCGCGCGGCGAGCGCGGCTATGACCTGCCCTCGCGGCTCCTCAAGGAGCGCATCATCTTCGTGACGGGACCGGTCGAAGACCACATGGCGTCGTCGATCTGCATGCAGCTGCTATTCCTGGAGTCGGAGAACCCGAAGAAGGAAATCTCCATGTACATCAACTCGCCGGGCGGGGTGGTGACATCAGGCATGGCGATTTACGATACGATGCAGTTCATCAAGCCGCCGGTCGCGACCCTGTGCATCGGGCAGGCGGCATCGATGGGATCGCTTTTGCTCTGTGCAGGTGCGAAAGACATGCGCTTTGCCTTGCCGAACGCCCGGATCATGGTTCACCAGCCGTCCGGCGGTTTTTCCGGGCAAGCGTCAGATATCGAGCGGCATGCCGAAGACATCATCAAGATGAAGCGGCGGCTCAACGAGGTCTACGTCAAGCATACCGGGCAGCCGTATGAAATGATTGAGAAAACGCTTGATCGCGATTATTTCATGACGGCGGATCAGGCGAAGGAATTCGGTATTGTCGACCGGGTTCTGATGAGCCGGGACGAAGTCGAGACGAAGCTTGGCGAGGCAAAGTCTGGTTAAGCGACGCGAAATCGCCGTACGGAAGCGCCGCAACGCCCGCGAAATGCAGGTGTTGGATAGGAATGGAGCGGCGCTTGGACACACGCGCAGCCCGGCGGAAGCCTTCCGTTTCGTGCCATTTATCACCATATCCACGGGGATACTTAAGGTAACCCGCGGACATCCGGTGACGGATCGCGGTGTGATTATACGGTGCCTGGTGTGTGGTCAGCCTGGGTAAGGTATTAATCCATTCTTGATCTGCCGAGCGTTAGCGTGCTGAGATCGTCCTGGAGATTCCGGGTTGGAGCGGTGCGCAGGGCTTGGGTTTCCTTTCACGCCGCAGGGGCCGCCCGCCCCGACCGGCAATCAGTCCCGCTCAACGGGTGCGAGAGACGCGATGGCTCAAGAGAAAAACACTCTCTACTGCTCTTTCTGCGGCAAGAGCCAACACGAGGTGCGCAAACTCATTGCGGGTCCGACGGTGTTCATCTGCGATGAATGCGTCGAACTGTGCATGGACATCATCCGCGAGGAAAACAAGAACACCCTCGTCAAATCCCGTGACGGCGTTCCCACGCCGCAGGAGATCTGCACCGTTCTCGACAGCTACGTGATCGGCCAGTTCCACGCCAAGCGCGTGCTTTCGGTCGCCGTGCACAATCACTACAAGCGGCTCAGCCACGCCGCCAAGAACAACGACGTCGAACTCGCCAAGTCGAACATTCTGCTCGTCGGTCCCACGGGATGCGGCAAGACTCTTCTGGCGCAGACGCTCGCGCGCATTCTGGACGTTCCCTTCACGATGGCGGATGCGACCACGCTGACGGAAGCCGGCTACGTCGGCGAAGATGTGGAGAACATCATCCTCAAGCTGCTGCAGAACGCCGACTACAACGTCGAGCGGGCTCAGCGCGGCATCGTCTATATCGACGAGATCGACAAGATCTCGCGCAAGTCGGACAATCCGTCGATCACGCGCGACGTCTCGGGGGAAGGCGTGCAGCAGGCGCTCCTGAAGATCATGGAGGGCACGGTGGCTTCCGTGCCTCCGCAGGGCGGCCGCAAGCATCCCCAGCAGGAATTCCTGCAGGTGGATACGTCGAACATCCTGTTCATCTGCGGCGGCGCGTTCGCCGGTCTTGAGAAGATCATCTCGGGCCGTGGCCGCGGCACGTCGATCGGTTTCGGCGCCAAGGTTTCGGGACCCGACGAACGGCGCACCGGCGAAGTTCTGCGTCAGGTGGAACCGGAGGATCTGCTGAAGTTCGGGCTGATCCCGGAATTCATCGGCCGCTTGCCGGTCATCGCAACGCTCGAGGACCTGGACGAGACCGCGCTCGTGCAAATCCTCACCGAGCCGAAGAATGCTCTCGTGAAGCAATATCAGCGTCTCTTCGAAATGGAGGACGTGAAGCTCACCATCACGCTGGATGCGCTGAAGGCGATTGCGCGCCGGGCCATCGAGCGCAAAACGGGTGCTCGCGGACTTCGCTCCATCATGGAGGCGATCCTGCTGGACACGATGTTCGACCTGCCGGCCATGAAGGGCGTGGAAGAAATCGTCATCAGTCCGGAAGTGGTGGAGGGCGGCGCCCGGCCGCTGCGCATCTACACGGAACGGGCGGAAGAGAAGGGAACGGCGTCGTAAATCCGGTTTTCCCGGTCCGTGCCGCCTCGCGCGGCCGTCCGGTGGGTTCGACGCGGTAGTGCATAAGCGCGCGGGGCGGTCAGCGGCACCTTGATCCTGGCCCCGCGATCCCCAAATGTTCACTCCGGGCCTGCGCTCGACTCGCGCTTCTCCTCAAGGGAAGTGCCGGCCGCCGCGGTAGCCAGTTCTGGACCGGGTCGGAGGCACTCCGCCTCATTGGGGACATGCCTGCGGACTAATAGGCTTCCAGAGCACAGTCAGACGGGGGAATTGGGTGTAGGCTCAAGAACCTCCAGGTAAAGGTATAGCCATGAGCGAAGAAAAACCGGCACGCGAAAAGGCAGGCGGGAAGGCGCTTTATCCGGTCCTCCCTCTGCGCGACATCGTCGTGTTCCCGTACATGATCGTGCCCTTGTTCGTCGGACGTGAAAAGTCGATCAACGCGCTCGGCGAAGTCATGAATGCCGACAAGCACATCCTGCTCGCGGCGCAGAAGAACGCCGGCGACGACGATCCTGCGACGGATGCGATCTACGAGACGGGAACGCTCGCCTCGGTGCTCCAGCTTTTGAAGCTGCCCGACGGAACCGTGAAGGTCCTGGTCGAAGGCGTCTCGCGCGCGAAGATCCTGCGCTACACCGATAACCCCGACTTCTTCGAAGCCGAAGTCGAGAAGATCAGCGAGCAGGAAGGCGCCAAGGAAGAAATCGAGGCGATGGCGCGTTCGGCGGTCTCGCAGTTCGAGAGCTATGTGAAGCTCAACAAGAAGATCTCGCCGGAAGTTCTCGGAACGGTGGCGCAGATCGAGGATTACTCCAAGCTTGCCGACACGATCGCATCGCATTTGGCGATCAAGATCGCCGACAAGCAGGACATCCTGGAGACAACGACGATCTCCGAGCGCCTGGAGAAAGTCTACACCCTGATGGAGAGCGAGATTTCCGTTCTCCAGGTGGAGAAGCGTATCCGCTCGCGCGTCAAGCGGCAGATGGAGAAGACGCAGCGCGAGTACTATCTGAACGAGCAGATGAAGGCCATTCAGAAGGAACTCGGCGACAACGACGAGCGCGACGACATTTCCGAGTTCGAGGAGAAGATCGAGAACACCAAGCTTTCCAAGGAAGCCAAGGATAAAGCCACGGCGGAGCTCAAGAAGCTTAAGCAGATGAGCCCGATGTCGGCGGAAGCGACGGTCGTCCGCAATTACCTCGACTGGCTCCTGTCGATCCCGTGGGGCGTCAAGGGCAAGGTGAAGAAGGATCTCGACGAGGCCCAACAGGTTCTCGACGCGGAGCACTATGGCCTGGAGAAGGTCAAAGAGCGCATCTTGGAATATCTTGCCGTGCAGGCGCGCACCAACAAGCTGAAGGGGCCGATCCTGTGCCTCGTCGGCCCTCCCGGCGTCGGCAAAACTTCGCTCGGCAAGTCAATCGCGAATGCGACGGGCCGTGAGTTTGTGCGCATGTCGCTCGGCGGCGTGCGCGACGAAGCGGAGATCCGTGGTCACCGGAGGACCTACATCGGCTCGATGCCGGGCAAGGTCATCCAGTCGATGAAAAAAGCGAAGCGGACGAACCCGCTTTTCCTGCTCGATGAAATCGACAAGATGGGCCAGGACTTCCGCGGCGATCCGGCTGCGGCGCTCCTGGAGGTGCTGGACCCAGAGCAGAACTCGACGTTCAACGATCATTACCTCGAGGTCGACTACGACCTGTCTGGCGTGATGTTCGTGACGACGGCGAACACACTCAACATTCCTCCGGCGCTGCTCGACCGAATGGAGATCATTCGCCTCGCGGGCTACACCGAAGACGAAAAGGTGGAGATCGCGAAGCGCCATCTCATCGCCGAGCAGGCGGTGGCGCATGGTCTGGAACCCGGCGAGTGGACAGTGGACGACGCCGCGCTTCTGGAAGTGATCCGCCGCTACACGCGGGAAGCTGGTGTCCGCTCGCTCGAACGCGAGATGGCCAAGCTCGCGCGCAAGGCGGTGAAGGAAATCCTGACGAGCGAAAACAAGACGGTGCACGTCACGGCCGCGAACGTGAAGGACTACCTCGGCGTTCCCAAGTATCGCTACGGCGAAGCGGAACTTGAGGACCAGATCGGCATTGTCACCGGTTTGGCGTGGACCGAAGTCGGCGGTGAGCTGCTCACCATCGAAGGGGTCATGATGCCCGGCAAGGGCAAGATGACTGTGACCGGCAACCTGCGCGACGTGATGAAGGAGTCGATTTCCGCGGCCAACGCCTACGTGCGGTCGCGGTCGGTCGACTTCGGAATTCGCCCGTCGCTGTTCGAACGGAAAGATATCCACGTGCACGTGCCGGAAGGCGCGACGCCGAAGGATGGTCCTTCCGCCGGTGTCGCGATGGCCACAGCGATCATTTCGGTTCTGACCGGCATTCCCGTTCGCAAGGACGTGGCGATGACGGGCGAGATCACGCTGCGCGGCCGGGTTCTGCCGATCGGCGGTCTGAAAGAGAAGCTGCTTGCTGCTCTGCGCGGCGGTATCAAGACGGTCTGCATCCCCGAGGAGAACGTCAAGGATCTGGCGGATATCTCCGAGGAGGTGAAGAAGAAACTCGATATCGTCCCGGTCGCCCGCATGGAGGATGTTCTTAAGGCGGCGCTGGTTCGTCAGCCCGAAGCGATCTCTTGGGATGACGTAGCCGCCGAGACGCCCGAAGTCGACGGCACCGACAAAGGCAATATCGCATCGGCCCTGCGGCAGGTATTGCCGCAGGGCCTTTTTATATAGATCAATGCGGTGTTTCAGACGCCTGACGAGCGGCGCAGTGCCACGTTTTTGAGGCAAAAAGCGCCGGTTTTACCCCTTGACGGTCGGGGTGTTTGGGGGCTTTGTGCCTGCGCATAGCAGGGGTCTAGCGCATCCGCGACGCGGTGCCCTTATCCACTCCAGATAGATCCTTTTCAAAAAACCCTTCAATCAACGACTGCTAAGGATGCCGACGATGAGCAAGAAAGACTTGATCGATGCCGTTTCGCGCGACTGCGAACTGACGAAGGAAAAGGCCACCACCGTCGTGGACGCTGTGCTGGAACATATCAAGTCGGCACTGCAGGGCGGCTCGGAAGTGAGGCTTCCGGACTTCGGTACGTTCAAGGTCGCCGCGCGCAAGGAGCGTGAAGGCCGCAATCCTTCCACGGGCGCCACCATCAAGATCCCTGCGTCGCGGGTGGCGAAATTCACTCCCGCCAAGGGTCTGAAGGACGCGCTGAACTGAGTTTGTGACCGGATCGCGAACGCATGTTCGCGATCCGCTATCTTGCGGGCGGTTAGCTCAGTGGTAGAGCGCTTCGTTTACACCGAAGATGTCGGGAGTTCGACCCTCTCACCGCCCACCATGTTTGCCTCACGCGCACGGTTCTGAGCGCTTCGCGCTCAGGTGCGCTCCGGCGGGGCGCGGCTTGCCGCGGGCGCCGTTGGCGCCTGGCCCTGTGGGCCGGGCTTCTGCTCTCTCATGCCGACTGACATTCGCTGTTTTCGGGCAGGCTCCGGCGGGGCGCGACTGGCTGCGGGCGCCGTTGGCGCCTGGGCCTGGTTGCATGACAAGCGGTGTCGGGCTGGCGCTGGCCGGGCTATGCCGTTAAACGAACGGCGCAACACGCTGCAGCCGAACGCGAGGGAGCCCCATGTCCGTTTCCATGTATCAGATCGCCGTGCCGTCCTTTCAAAAGCATCTTCACGCGCTGGACGGCATTCTCGACAAGGCGGCGGTTTATTGTACTGCCCGGAAGATCGCTCCCGAAACGCTCCTGACGGCCAGGCTTTATCCGGACATGTTCTCGTTCACGCGGCAGGTTCAGGAGAGCTGCAAGTTTGCGGCGCTTTCGGTGCAGCGGCTTGCGAGCGTCGACGTTCCCGCCGAAGCCGATGCTGAAAAGACTTTCGACGAGTTGAAGTCGCGGATCGCGCGCACCCTCGATCTGCTCGCCTCGGTGAAGCCCGAGCAGATGACCGGTTCGGAGGATCGCATGCTCGCGATCAAAGTGGGGCCCAACGAGATGACGTTTTCGGGCCGCGATTACCTGCTGCACTTCGCCTTGCCGAACTTCTATTTCCACTGCGCGACCGCCTACGGAATTCTGCGCAACAACGGGCTCGACATCGGCAAGCGGGACTTCATGCGGCGGACGTGAGTTCCGGCGGCAGGCGCTCTCCGGGTCGTGGGATCGGTTGTTGGTTGTCGCCGCATGGGGAAGGGGCAGCACTCCTGAAATCTCGTGCTGTTCGCTTGACTTCGGGAATGCGAACCCGTAGTGAACGCTCCGTGACACGCGCGGTGCGGTTCGCCCGCGCGATCGATCAGTTTGCGGGAGTAGCTCAGTTGGTTAGAGCGCCGCCCTGTCACGGCGGAGGCCGCGGGTTCAAGTCCCGTCTCTCGCGCCATTTTTTCTCTCACGCT
>JALOTA010000099.1 GCA_025458125.1 Hyphomicrobium sp. | reverse complement strand
ATCCTGAAGCGGACGCTCGGCGATCTCGATGCCGCGCGGCAGTGGATGTTCATGATCGCGCGCAAGACCGCCGAGGAACGCGTGGCGAGCCTCCTGTTGCTTATCGCGCGCAAGCTCAAGGGAAGCGGCGAGGAAGAGGAACTTAGCGGAGAGGTCGAATTCAGTCTGCCGCTGTCGCGGACCGAGATCGCAGAGTGCCTGGGGCTGCGTCTTGAAACCGTCAGCCGGCAGGTCGCGACGCTCAAGGCCGAAGGGATCATCGCCACCGGCCGCCGGCGCGGCCTCAAGGTTTGCGATCTGGCGCGGCTTTCGGCGCGGGCGCGGGGCTTTGTCGAAGCCTGACCGGTGCGCATTGGACCGCAATTGACCGCGTGGCCAGGGCGGCGCAGGTTTCCGGTCCATCTGACCGGAGTCCCATCGTGACCGCTGACGGACTGACCAGCGACGAACAGCGCGATGTGATCGCTTTCCTGTCCGATCCGGCGACCTACGACCCGCAACCGGACGCCGTGACGCGGATCGACACGCACGGCGCGTATGTCTTCGCGGCGGGGAACGAGGTCTTCAAGATCAAGCGCGCGGTCCGCTATGCCTACATGGATTTCTCAACGCTGGAGAAGCGGCGGGCGGCGTGCGCGCGAGAGGTCGAGATCAACGCGCCCGCTGCGCCGCAGATCTACAAAGGCGTCGTCGCCGTGACGCGAGCGGCCGGCGGGGGCCTTGCCATCGGTGGACCGGGCGAACCCGTCGAATGGGCGGTGCATATGGCGCGCTTCCGGGAGGAGGACGTGCTGGTCAACCGCATCAACCGTCGCCCCTTGTCGGTGGATGAGGCCAAGTCACTGGCCGATGCGGTGGCCGCCTCGCATGCCCGCGCCGCTGTCGTCACCACTCCGCCGGACGCCGCTTCCATCGGTTCGATTGCACGCAATGTGCTGTCTGATCTCCTGTCCTTGTTTGGCGCGCGCGATGCCACGCTGGCGGCACTGGCCGAAGGATTGACTCGCCAAGCCGATGCGATCCGCGACCTGCTTCAGCGCCGGGCGCGGGCGGGGAATGTGCGGCGCTGCCACGGCGACATGCACCTCGGCAACATCGTCTTTATCGACGGTACGCCGACGCTGTTCGACGCCATCGAGTTCGACGAGACGCTGGCGACGACGGATGTCCTCTACGACCTCGCGTTCCTGCTCATGGACCTCGACCATCGCGAACAACGGCCGGCGGCCAACGCCGTCCTCAATCGCTATGTGTGGCGGCGGCAGGAATTCGGTGATTTGGAGAGTCTCGCTGCCCTGCCGGTTTTCCTCGCCCTGCGCGCGGCGATCCGCGCCATGGTCGGCGCTCAGCGAGCTCAGATCACGGGACAGGATCGTCAACCGGCACGCGCGTATCTGGAGCGCGCCCGGCGCTATCTCGACCAGGTGCCGCCCGCGCTCGTTCTCGTCGGCGGGTTATCGGGATCGGGAAAATCGACGCTGGCCGCGGCACTGGCGCCCGATGTCGGGCGCGCGCCTGGTGCGCTTCATCTGCGAAGCGATCTGGAGCGCAAGGCGATGTTGGGTGCCGGGGAACTGGAGCGACTGCCGCAGGCGGCTTATAGCGAGGACGCGACGGCGCGGGTTTATCGTCGCATACTGGAGAAGGCGGAAGCCGCGTTGCGCGCCGGTCACTCGGTTATCGTCGATGCCGTTCATGCGCATCCCGAAGAGCGCCAGTCCATCGCAGCCGTGGCCGGCAAAACGGGGGCAAAGCTTTGCGCCGTCTGGCTCGATGCACCGGCAAGCGTCCTCATGGCGCGTGTCGCCGCACGTAAAAACGACGCGTCGGACGCCACGCCGCAGGTAGTCGAGCGGCAGTTGGCCTACGATACGGGCGTTCTCGAATGGACGCTTATCGACGCCAGCGGGACGCTTGAGGAAACGCTTCGCACGGCATTGTCACATTTGCATGCGAGCATCGGCCCACAATGACGACGCGAAATCTCGAAGCCTTGCTGACACCGCGCTCGGTGGCGCTGATCGGCGCCAGCCCGACGCCGCATACCGTCGGCAACATCGTCGCCCGCAACCTCTTGCGCGCCGGGTTCACGGGGCCGATCCAATTCGTCAATCCGCGGCATCCGCGCGTCGAGGACCGGGTCTGCGCGACCTCGGTTCGCGAACTTCAAGGCGCTCCGGATCTGGCAATCATCGCCACGCCGCCGGACACCGTGCCGGGGCTCATCGCGGAACTGGGCGTCAAGGGCGTGCGCGCGGCCGTCGTGATCACCGCTGGTCTCGACGCCGAGCAGAAAGCGGCCGTACTGAAGGCCGCGCGTCCGACATGCCTCAGGGTTCAGGGACCGAATTGCCTCGGTATTATGCTGCCCGAGATCGGGCTTGACGCGAGCTTCTCGCACCGGGCGCCGCTGCGCGGCGACCTCGCGTTTCTTTCGCAATCGGGCGCACTCGTCACCAGCATCGTCGACTGGGCGGGGTCGCGCGGGATCGGTTTCAGCCATGTCCTGTCGCTGGGCGACATGCTCGACGTGGACTTCGGCGATCTGCTCGATTACCTCGCGGGTGACGCGACGAGCCGCGCCATCCTGCTCTACATCGAAAACATCACCAACGCGCCGAAGTTCATGTCGGCGGCGCGGCGCGCGGCCCGTGCCAAACCCGTCATCGTCATCAAGGCGGGGCGGCACGCCGCCGGCGCCAAGGCGGCGCTGTCGCACACCGGCGCGCTTGCCGGCTCCGACAAAGCCTATGAGGCGGCGTTCCGCCGGGCCGGCGTTCTGCGCGTGCGCGAGATCGAGCAACTATTCGATGCGGCCGAGACGCTGTCGCGCGTGGGGCGCCTCAACGGCGAGCGTCTGGCCATCGTCACGAATGGCGGCGGTGCCGGCGTCCTGGCCGTCGACCGGCTCGCCGATTGGGGCGGCACGCTCGCCACGCTCGATCCGCAAACCATCGCGGCCCTCAATGCCGCGCTGCCGCCGACGTGGTCGCACGCCAATCCCGTCGACATCATCGGCGATGCGACGCCCGACCGGTATCGGGCGGCGATGGAGGCCGTGCTCAGCGACAAGGGCACCGATGCGATCCTGGTCATGAATTGCCCGACCGCGCTGGCCGACAGCACGGCGGCCGCGGAGGCCGTCGTCAAGACGGTCAGGACGCATCTCGCCGATGGCCGCAAGCGGCCGATCCTCAGCGTCTGGCTGGGCAACGGGGCGGCCGAGCCCGGGCGCGCGGCATTCCGCGAGGCGGGGCATCCGTCGTTCGAGAGTCCCGATGACGCCATCAACGGGTTCATGCAGCTCGTGCGGCATCGCCGCGCGCAGGACCAGCTGATGCGGACGCCGCCGTCGCTGCCGGAGGACCTCGGCCTCGATCCCGATCGGGTCAATCGCATCCTCAAGGATGCGTTGAAGCGCGGCGAAACCGTTCTCGGCGAAGCGCCGTCCAAGGAAGTGCTTGCGGCCTACGGGATCAGCACGGTTCCAACACGGCCGGCGGCTACACCAGAAGACGCGCGCGCGGTGGCAACGGAATTGCTGGCTTCCACGAAGGCGGTTGCCCTCAAGATCCGGTCGCCTGATATCTCGCACAAATCGGATGTCGGCGGCGTGCGGCTCGACCTCGCGACGCCCGAGGATTGCGCGGATGCGGCCGAGGCCATGCTGGCCCGGGTGAAACGATTGAGGCCGGAAGCTCGGCTGGAGGGCTTCACCGTCCAGCCCATGATCCGCAAGAAGAACGCGCACGAACTCTTCGCCGGCGTCAGCACGGATCAGACATTCGGTCCGCTCATCGTGTTCGGAGCCGGCGGTACGGGTGTGGAAGTGATGCGCGATACGGCCGAAGCCCTGCCGCCTCTCGACCTCGGGCTTGCGCACGATCTGATCACGCAGACGCGCGTTTCGCGGCTTCTTGCCGGTTATCGCGACCAGCCGGCCGCCGATCTGGACCGGATCGCGATGATCCTCGTCCGTCTCAGCTATCTGGTGGCCGAACATCCCGAGATCCGGGAAATCGATATCAATCCCCTGCTGGCCGACGACCATGACGTCGTGGCGCTGGATGCCCGCATCGTCATCGCCGATCCTGTTCTCAATCCTAGGGTTCCCATGAGCATCCGAGCCTACCCGACGCGTTGGGAGAGCGATTTCGCCATGCCGGACGGCCGCGAACTGTTGATCCGCCCCATCCGTCCCGACGACGAGTGGCGCTATGAAGCGTTCTTCAAGCAGGTGACGCCGCACGACATGCGGATGCGTTTCTTCATGGCGGCCAAGACGCTCAATCACGCGACGATCGCGCGGCTGACGCAGATCGACTACAGCCGCGAGATGGCGTTCGTTGCGATCGACAAGGCGACCGGCGCGCTCCTTGGCGTGGCGCGCATGATGGCGGGTCCCGATTACCAGAAAGCGGAGTTCGCTGTTCTCGTCGCCTCGGATCTAAAGGGTCAGGGGCTGGGAAGCCGGCTCATGCAGCAACTCATCGCGTACGCGCGCGCGGAAGGGTTCAGCGAACTCGCGGGCTCGGTTCTGGCCGAGAACCAGACCATGCTGGATTTCTGCCAGCGTCTCGGCTTCTCGATTGCCGAGGACCTGGAAGATCCCGGCGTCAGAATCGCCGTTTTGAACCTCGCGCGCGCCAACGCGGCCTAGGGTTGGCAGCGCGGCGCTGCGCTCAGATTGGCGGAACCGGCGAAGGCGGCACGTCCGCGTCTTCCTCGTGGACTTCGACAAGGCCACGGCCAAGATGGCTCGCGTGGCGGCTGTAGGTGAAATAAATCACCAGACCGAGCACCGCCCAGCCGGCGAACAGCGCCAGCGTATAGGCGGACAGGCTGAAGAAGAGATAGACGCAGCCTAGGATGGCGAGGGGAGCGACGATATTGACGGCCGGCGTCCGGAACGGACGGTGGCGGTTGGGATCGGTGCGGCGCAGGATCAGAACGGCCAGCGCCACCATTGCGAAGGCGAACAGCGTGCCGGAATTGGAGATATCGGCGAGGGCGCCGACAGGAAAGAATGCCGCGAAGAGCGCAACGACGATGCCGGTCAGCGTCGTAATGATGTGCGGCGTCCGGTAGCGCGGGTGGACCTCCGACAGCCGCTCGGGAAGCAGACCGTCCCGGCTCATGACGAAGAAGATGCGGGTCTGTCCGAACATCATCATCAGCACGACGGATGGCAGAGCCAGGCCCGCGGCGAGACCGATTAGATTACCAATCTGTGGCCAGCCAATCTCGCGCAGCGTCCAGGCGAGCGCTTCCTTCGAGCACACGACGGCCTGGTCGGCGGCCGCCTTGCAGGCTTCGGCGAGTTCCGAGCTGCCCGGAGGAATCCCAGTCCCGTCCGCGCGCAGCAAGGGTTGCGCGCCGACCGTTCCGATGACGCCGCTTGCGACGATGAGATAGAAGATCGTGCAGATCGCCAGCGAACCGATGAGGCCGATCGGCATGTTTCGCTGCGGATCTTTCGTCTCCTCCGCGGCCGTCGACACCGCGTCGAACCCCACATAGGCAAAGAAGATCGATGCTGCGGCGGCAGAAACTCCGGTGAAGCCGAGCGGTGCGAATGGTTCGAACTGCTGCATGTTGATGGCCGGTACGGCGAGCGCGATGAAGATCGTCAGGGCGGCGACCTTCACGGCGACGAGGATCGCATTGAAGTAGGCGCTCTCCCGGGTGCCGACGACGAGCAGCGCGGTGACGGCCAGCGTGATGAGAAAGGCGGGAAGATTGACGATGCCGCCCTGGCTTGGGCCGGCCGACAAGGCCAGCGGGATCTCGATTCCGAACAAATTCTTCAATAGGCCGACGAAGTAGCCCGACCAGCCGACAGCCACCGCACCGGCGGCGACTGCGTATTCGAGCACGAGAGCCCATCCGACGACCCAGGCCAGCAGTTCGCCCATGACCGCATAGGTGTAGGTGTAGGCCGAACCCGACACCGGACACATGGAGGCCAATTCGGAGTAGCAGAGCGCGGCGACCGCGCACACCATGCCGGCAATCACGAAGCTCAACAGCATGCCGGGGCCTGCCTTCTGCGCCGCCTCCGCCGTGAGCACGAAGATGCCGGTTCCGATGATCGCGCCGATGCCCAGCATCACCAACTGGAATGCACCGAGAGAGCGATGCAGAGATTTTTTTTCCGCCGTTCGCAGAATGGCGCTCAGCGGTTTCACCCGGTCAAACAGCATCGCGGACCCCCCCTGTGGCCGGCCCCCCGGCCGGATGCAAAGCTTCTGAGATGACGCTAAGCAAACCCCTGGTGGCGTGCGCCACTGGCTCGTTACCCTAGAACGATGCATGCGCGACTAGCAAGCTGCCGATCGGTTGCTGTTAATCACAGCCACGCCGCGGGCAGGCCTTATAATCGTAAGGCGGGCTAGTGTTGCTGCAAGCCGCCGGTCCGTTTCACCAGGGCATTGCCCAGTGGGTGACCGGGATTTCGATAGTGATTTAATGAACAGGGTACGGCGGGATTTGTCGGTGTCCGTAAGCAGATGGTTCTGGCTGGCCTGCGTCGCGGCGGGGTTGCTCGCCGGCCCGGTCTTGGGGGAAGCGGTGCTGGCGGAACCGGTCATCGTTGCCGGACCGGCCACGGGTCGCCACGCCGCGACCTTGCCCGCGATGGCGGCCGGCGCGCGCAAGGCAGCCGAGGGAACGCCGACGGCGATCGAAGAAGTCGACGACGGCTGTGACGCGGCGCGTGCCACAGGTGCGGCGCGTGTAATTGCTGCGGGAAAGCCGGGGCTCGTCATCGGGCACCCGTGTCCGGCGGCGGCGATCGCCGCCGCGCGCGTCTATGCCGACGCCGGAATCCTTTTCATCGCTCTCGGGGTCCGCCACCCTGCCCTCACCGAACAGCGGGCAGGTCCC
>JALOTA010000026.1 GCA_025458125.1 Hyphomicrobium sp. | reverse complement strand
GGTTTCAGCGCGACCACCAACTGTGCGGTCGAGCAGTTGGGATTGGCGATGATGTTCTTCTTGGTGTAGCCGCGGATCGCGTCGGCATTCACTTCCGGCACGACCAGAGGCACATCCTGATCGTATCGCCAGCACGACGAATTATCGATCACCACGCAACCCTTCGCGCCGATCTTCGGACCCCACTCTTTGGCCACGCTTGAACCAGCCGACATGAGACAGATGTCGGCCTTCGAAAAGTCGAACTGCTCCAGATCCTGGCAGCGGATCGTCTTGTCGCCGAAAGACACCTCCGTGCCGATCGAGCGGCGCGAAGCGAGCGCATGTATTTCGCCGACCGGAAAGCGCCGCTCCATGAGCACGTTCATCATTTCCCGGGATGTCGAGCCCGGGAGCGCGTGGCTGGCCGGGGCGCCGCAGTGCGGCGATGGTCTGAATGTAGCGATCCCTTACGCGGGGTTGCCCTGTCTTTCAAGGTCGACTTCGGTAGCCGATATGTGGAAATGGGCCGTGGCGTTCAGCGCCGGTCATCGTCAGCGCCACTTGGTCCGCGCCGATCGCGGGATCGGCTGAAAGGTGAACGACCATGCGACAAAAGCATACCGACGATTTTCAGCCTGCTGGGCTGGCGGCCGCATCCGGCGCGTTTCGGATCGGTGACGATCTGCCGGTCTATCGACTGGGCTTCGGTGCCATGCGCATCACGGGCAAAGGCATCTGGGGCGAGCCTGAGGATCGGGATCAAGCGATGCGCACGCTTCGCCGCGTCCGCGAACTCGGTATCAACTTCATCGACACCGCCGACAGCTACGGACCGGAAGTCAGTGAACGGCTCATCCGGGAGGCTCTCTATCCTTATGGCGGCGTCGTCGTCGCGACGAAGGGCGGGCTGCTGCGGCCCGGACCTAGCCAGTGGGTTCCCTGTGGACGCCCGGATTATCTTCGCCAGCAGGTTTTTGTCAGCATGCGCCGGCTCGGAGTGGAACGCATCGATCTCTGGCAACTTCATCGCATCGATCCCGATGTTCCCCGCGACGAACAATTCGATGCTATCGCGCAAATGCAGCGCGAGGGATTGATCCGGCATGTCGGACTGAGCGAAGTTACGGTCGGCGACATCCAGGCCGCGCGAGGCCACTTTGCGGTCGCGACGGTGCAGAACATGTTCAATCTCGCCAATCGCCGGAGCGAAGCCGTTCTCGACTACTGCACGGAACACGGAATTGGATTCATCCCTTGGTTTCCGCTGGCCGCCGGTGATCTTGCAAGGCCCGGTTCCGTCGTTGATCGCCTCGCCAAGAAGTACGAAGCAGCACCGGGCCAGATCGCCCTCGCCTGGCTGTTGCAGCGAAGCCCGGTGATGCTGCCGATCCCCGGTACTGGGAAATCGGACCATCTCGAGCAGAACACGGCCGCCGCCTCGCTGCGTCTGACCGGTGCCGACCTCGACGCGCTGAATGTAATCTAAAACGATTTTATATTTTAATGATAGAGCGCACAACTATCAATTTTTGAAACCATCGTCGATCGGTTACTCGAAGGGTGCCAACCCTTAAAACCGTGAGACACACATGGCCGACAACGCGCACGATTCCTCCGTAAACCCGCATATCTGCACGAGCCGGACCTGCGGTTGTTTAGCCGGCGAAATCTCTGGACAATCCGATCGTACCGCGATGTCCCGCAGGTCATGGCTCGCCTGGGCTGGTGTGGGCGCCGTGGGCGCAGCCGCAGCTGGAACCGCGATGTTCAATCCGTCCGACGTGTTCGCCGGCGGCGACCAGCGCCCGTCAACGCCGGAAGAAGCGTTGGCCAAACTTGAAGAAGGCAATGCCCGGTTCATCGCGGGCAAAACCCTCGAGCCGAACCGCGACCTTGCGCGATTGAAGGAGGTCGCACCCAGGCAGGCCCCGTTCGCGGCATTCCTGGGCTGCGCCGACTCGAGGGTCCCGATCGAAATCATTTTCGATCAGGGCTTCGGCGACCTCTTCGTCACCCGAATTGCCGGCAACGTGGCAGATCCGGCCATCATCGGAAGCCTCGAGTTCGGCTGCCTCGTGTTGGGAGCCAAGGTCCTTTACGTCCTTGGGCATTCCAACTGTGGCGCCGTCGCCGCGACGATCAAGGGCGACGCTGTGCCTGGGCAGATCAGCACCCTCTACCAGCACTTGCGGCCCGCCGCGAAGGCAGCCAAGGGCGATCTCGATGCGGCGATTCGCGACAACGTGCGCATTCAGGCCGGCATTCTTTCAGAAGCGTCCCCGGTTCTCGCCGAACTCATCAAGGCAGGGAAACTGAAGGTCACGGGCGGCGTCTACGACCTCGCAACCGGCAAAGTGACGACTGTCGCCATGTGAGGGACGGTCTATCTGCCGGCGGGTCCCGCAGGCCACGGGATCTATCGCATCCGGCCCGTCTCCTATTGTGTGACTATGGTTCCTGACGCTGACTGGCGCTCGGCCCCATACGGGATCGAACGCATCGGTTCGAAGGAACAAGAACAATGAAGGTTTTAATCGTCGGCGGTGTTGCGGGTGGCGCGTCCTGCGCCGCCCGTCTGCGACGCCTGGATGAGCGGACCGAGATCGTCATGGTCGAGCGGGGTCCGTATGTTTCATATGCAAACTGCGGCCTTCCCTACCATGTCGGCGGAGTGATCGAAGACGAGGCGTCGCTTCTGATCGCCAATCCGCAGCTTTTTCGCGATCAGTTCGCGATAGACGTCCGCACGGGCACGGAAGCCGTTGCGGTGGACGCGAAGTCGAAAACCGTCACCTTGCGTGACGTCGCATCGGGCAAAGAAACGTCCGAGCGATACGACAAGCTCGTGCTGTCACCAGGTGCGGTCTCGGTGAAACCTCCGCTTCCGGGAATTGATCTGCCGGGAATCTTCCATGTCCGCACGGTGCCGGATGCCCGCGCCATCCGCGGTTGGATCGGTGGCAGCGGCAGAGGGCGGCGCGCGGTTGTCGTTGGCGGCGGCTTCATCGGTCTCGAAATGGTCGAGAACCTTGCGCACCAGGGACTGAGCGTGACGTTGGTCGAACTGGCGGATCAGATTCTCACTCCGCTCGACGTGGAAATGGCGCGCCCGGTGGAAGACCTGCTGCGCCGGCAGAATGTAACGCTCGCGCTCGGCGAAGGCGTCACCCGATTCGAGCAGAGCGAGGCCGGCGGTCTTCGCGTGCATACGAAATCGGGCGCGGTCTACTCCGCAGATCTTGTCATTCTCGCGCTCGGGGTGCGTCCCGATACGGCGCTGGCGAAGTCTGCCGGACTGGTTCTCGGGGACCGCGGAGGCATCAAAGTCGATGCCCAGATGCGCACGAGCGACCCGGACATCCATGCGGTCGGCGATGCGGTCGAGGTTCGCGATATCGTAACGGGTTCCGACACGCTCCTCGCGCTGGCCGGTCCGGCCAACCGGCAGGGCCGGATTGCGGCTGACGCGATCACAGGGCGGCCATCACGCTTCCGCGGCGTGCAGGGCACGGCCATCATCGGGCTTTTCGGCACTACCGCGGCCTGGACGGGCGCCAGCGAGAAATCGCTTCAGCGCCTGGGCAGGACCGGCATCGAGAAGATCTACATCTATCCCAATCATCACGCCCGCTATTATCCGGGCGCCAAGACCATCGCGATGAAACTCCTGTTTGCACGGGAAGATGGACGGATCCTCGGCGCGCAAGCCTATGGCGAAGAGGGCGTTGACCGCCGCATCGACGTCATCGCGACGCTGATACAGAAGGGCGGCACCGTCTACGATCTGGAGGAAGCCGAGCTCTGTTACGCGCCGCAGTACGGCAGCGCCAAAGACGCGGCGAATTTCGCCGGTATGGTTGCAGCGAATGTGCTGCGGAACGATATGCCTGTTTCCCATTGGCATGAGCAGGGCTCGAGCCTGTTGCTGGACGTGCGTGAACCGGCGGAGGTGGAGGCCTTCGCCATCCCCGGCGCCCAGCACATTCCATTGAAGCAACTGCGCGCCCGTATCGGCGAAGTTGCACGCGACCGCCCAGTTGATGTCGTGTGCAGGTCGGGTCAGCGCGCCTACCTCGCGACCCGTATTCTGCGCCAGCATGGAATCGAGGCCAGAACTCTCTCGGGTGGAATCCTGTCCTTGCAACAGATGCAACCTGTCGCCCCGCGCTGAGGCGACACCGTTAATGCTACGTTAACCAGCCGCATGGGAAGGTCTGCCAGTTCTGGGTCTGTTCCAAGGCGTTCCCATGCCCCGGCTCTATAAGCTCGCGCTGGCGGGCTTCATCGCCTACGCGATCGTCACCGCCACTCCTGCACAGCAGGCCGAGATGGGACAGGGCGTTCTGGCCGTGAAGGATGCAGCCGTGGAGGCATGCACGCGCAAGGATAGCCCATGCAGCCGCGTGCTGGACTACGCGAGGTCGGCCGTTAGCGGGGCGATGTCCGACGGACCTGTGCCTTGGCTGGACGAGACGCAAAGCCGGACGACAGCGCCCACGCAGAGCGTAACGGTACAGGGCCCCCCGCAACCGTGAAGTCTGACGCGCGACCCGGTTATCGAACATCGCGATGCCTCAGGCGCTGGATGCTGTTGCTCCGAGCCCGGACGGTGGTAGTGTGATCACTCAGGAAATTGCTCAGGCATTTGTCCAAGGATCAGCATGTCAGCTCAATCTTATCCGCCCGGCACGGTCCTCATGCGGCCAACACTGGATGCACTGGCTCGCAACTGGTGGCTCATTCTGCTGCGCGGTATCTGCGCCGTTGTTTTCGGAATTCTGACCTTTATCTGGCCTGGATTGACGCTCCTGACACTCGTCCTTTTCTATGGCGCTTTCTCACTTCTGGACGGAGCATTCTCCATAGCGGCGGCCGTCAAGGGCGGCGCGCCGATGCCGCGCTGGTGGCTGGCGCTCGTCGGTCTCCTCGGCATCGGCGTCGGCATCATCACGCTCGCATGGCCGCAGATCACCGGCATCGTCCTGCTCATGTTCATCGCGGGTTGGGCCATCGCATCGGGCTTGCTTCAGATCATCGGGGCCATCGCACTGCGCAAGGAAATCGAGGGCGAGTGGTGGCTGGTCGCCAGCGGCATTCTTTCGGTGGTCTTCGGCGTGTTGCTCATCATGTATCCGGGCGCCGGCGCGCTGAGCCTCGCAATTGTCATCGGTGCGTTCGCCGTTGCCTATGGAATCCTGCTGATCGGATTTTCACTCCGGCTCAAGAAGCACGCCGACGTGAGGATCTGAATCACGGGCCCGCCAGGATTTGCCGCGAGATCGTCATGCCGGATTCGTGGACTCGAACAGCCGCAATTTGTTTGCTGTCGATTGGAATGTTTCAGGCAGCGCTCGCCGACGACGTGACGAGCGCCGCCGAACTCGCGTTCAACAATCATTGCCGCGAGTGTCACATGATCGATCGCGGAGATAATCGCGTCGGCCCGTCGTTGTGCGGAATCATCGGCCGGAAGGCCGGATCGGAAGCAGGATTCGGCAACTATTCCGCGGCGGTCAAGGATTCGGGCATCGTCTGGGACGCCGCGAATATCGATCAATGGATCAAGAACCCGAACGGGTTCTTGCCGGGCAACAACATGAATCCGTTCCCCGGCGTGGACGACGCGGCACAACGCCGTCTCATCATCGCCTACCTGAGTTCCGCAACCTGCGGAAAGCCTATCAACTGACGAGCTTTTTGACTGCGTCGACGATCGCCTTGCCCATTTCGCCGGTGCCGACCTGGGTCATGCCGGGCTGCATGATGTCGCCGGTGCGCAGGCCGCTGGCCAGAACGGCCGCAATCGCATTGTCGACGATGTCGGCCTCCGCCGCCATGTCGAGCGAATAACGCAGGGCCATGCCGAACGACGCGACCGTCGCAATCGGATTGGCGAGACCTCTCCCGGCAATGTCGGGCGCCGAACCGTGAACCGGTTCATAGAGCGACATCCGCTTGCCTGTCTTTGCGTCCGGCGCGCCGAGTGAAGCCGACGGCAGCATGCCGAGCGATCCGGTGCACATGGCGGCTTCGTCCGAAAGAACGTCGCCGAACAGGTTATCCGTGACAATGACGTCGAATTGTTTTGGATTGCGAACCAGCTGCATCGCGCAGTTGTCGGCAAGGATGTGCTCGAGCTGAACGTCGGGCGCATACGACTTGTGAACGGCGGTGACGACTTCTTTCCAAAGAACGCCCGTGCGCATTACGTTGTGCTTCTCGGCGGAGTGAACCTTGTTGCCGCGTTTACGCGCCAGATCGAACGCCACCTTGGCGATGCGTTCGATTTCGTGCGTCGTGTAGAGCTGGGTATCGACCGCACGCTTCTCGCCGTTCTCCAGCGTTACGATTTCCTTCGGCTCGCCGAAGTAGACACCTCCGGTCAGTTCCCGGACGATCATGATGTCGAGACCTTCGACGAGTTCGCGTTTCAGCGATGAGGCGTCGGCCAGCGCCGGATAACAGATCGCCGGCCGAAGGTTGGCGAACAGGCCAAGGTCCTTGCGCAGACGAAGAAGCCCGGCTTCCGGACGCGCCGCGTAGGGCACGCCGGCCCACTTCGGTCCACCGACAGCGCCGAAAATCACCGCATCGGCGGCCTTCGCCTTCGCGACGCACTGGTCGGTGACGGCAACGCCGTGGGCGTCATAGGCCGCGCCGCCGACGAGATCGCTCTCGGTCTCGAAGCGCACGCCGTTCTTGCGGCTGTTGAAGAACGAAATGAGCCGTTCGACCTCGGCCATGGTTTCCACGCCGATGCCGTCGCCGGGGAGGAGAAGAAGCGTCTTCGTCGTCATGGGGCTTTATCCGTCGCGGTTTTCTGTGATGTGGAGCCCTGCCTAAAGCGTTGCCGCTTCACCCGCAAGGTGAGCCGCGCCGCCTGGTCGTCGCAGGTTTCACGGGAATCATCCAGTGTCAGCCCATGCCGGGCAGGCTTACGGCGAGTGTGAAGCCGTTCAGCGCGAGAAGTGCACCGGTCACCCCGGCCAGCCCGCTGACAGCGAGCAGCAGGTTACCCTTGGTGATGATCGAGATCGAGGCTAGAACGATCGCGATCTGCAACAGTGCTTCTCCATAGTCGAAGTAGGGGTCCTTGCGCATCGCCGTATCGCGCTCGGCGTCGAGCCGCTTTCCTTTCTCGAAGAGCTGATCCAGCCCTTCCCGCGCCTCGGCCGGAACGCCGGGATCGCCGGACGTCAGGTTCGCGTCCTGCTTCTTGTATTCGGCGATCTTGGATTCGATCGCGGCGCGGCCGACGGCGGTGAGATCCGGTTCGGTCTGCAAGCGCAATGCGAGATCGTCGGCCTGGACGCGCAGAACCTGACGGCGCATGTTCTTCGCTTGAAAGAAGGCCCAGGTATTGGCCGCCTCGATGTTACGCAGCGTGGCATCCTTTGCCGCGTTTCCCCCGCCCATCGTACAGATCGCGAGAACCACAGCGAGCAAGCCGATGTAAACGCCGATCCAGCGTTCCCTGTCGGCTCCGTTTAATGTCGCCTTGAGATCATCCCAGGCCATTGTCGCGTCCTTCGGAGGCCACGAGATCGGTGCGGCCCAGAACACCGCCCTCGGCGTTGAGCCGGTAGACCATGGGCGCACCTGTGGCCAGTTCCCGCGCGATGATCTCATCGCCGGTCAGACCTTCCAGGCGCATGATCAACGCGCGAAGCGAATTGCCGTGAGCCGCGACGATTACCGATTTGCCGGCATTCACCTCCGGCCAGATCCGGCTCTCGTAGTACGGCAAGACCCGTGCTGCCGTGTCCTTGAGGCTTTCTCCGCCCGGCGGCGGGATGTCGTAGCTGCGCCGCCAGCGTGCCACCTGGTCCTCGCCGAAACGTTGCTTGGCCTCATCCTTGTTGAGGCCGGAAAGCTGGCCATAGTCCCGTTCATTGAGAGCTGCGTCGCGCTCGATCGGCACGCCGGACTGGCCCATCACATCGAGAATGATGTCGAGCGTGTTCTGCGCCCGCCGCAGCTTGCTCGTGAAAGCCTGATCGAAATTCAGTCCATGATCGCGCAGCACGCGGCCGGCCCACCGGGCTTCGATCACCCCCTTTTCCGTAAGGTCGGGATCGCGCCAGCCGGTGAAAAGGTTGAGCCGGTTCCATTCGCTCTGGCCGTGGCGGACCAGCACGAGGGTTCGCGTCAAGGAGCCGGAAGTGGTGTTGGACTGGTGCTTTTGCATCGGTGCCGGGGACGCGCTCATAATCCGAGAACGTCGGTCATCGAATAGAGACCGGGGCCTTTACCGCGCCCCCAAAGGGCAGCCTTGACGGCGCCGCGTGCGAAGATGCTGCGGTCGGAAGCGTGGTGCCGGATGGAAATTTCCTCCCCTTCGCCTGCAAAAATCACGGTGTGGTCACCGACGACACTGCCGCCGCGCAGCGTTGCAAATCCAATGTCGCCGCGACGGCGAGGGCCGGTATGGCCATCGCGCACGCGAACCGAGGCGGTCGAAAGGTCGACCCCGCGACCCTTGGCGGCGGCCCGGCCGAGCATCAGGGCCGTACCCGATGGCGCATCGACCTTGTGCTTGTGATGCATTTCCACGATCTCGATATCCCAATCGGGATCGAGAGCCGCCGCCACGCGTTCCGTTAGCGCCGCCGCGAGATTGACGCCGAGGCTCATGTTGCCGGACTTGACGATTGTCGCATGGCGCGCCGCTGCGGCGATCGCGGCCTCGGCTTGCGGGTCCACGCCCGTCGTGCCGATCACATGCACGATGCGTCCGTTGGCGGCGAGTCCGGCGAATTCGACAGTCGCCTTCGGAGTGGTGAAGTCGATGATGGCATCGGAGCGCGCGACCAGTTCGAGCGCGTCCGAGGTGACGGGCACACCGTTCGTGCCGAGACCGGCCAGTTCAC
Organism: Hyphomicrobium sp.; assembly: GCA_025458125.1. Classification (GTDB taxonomy): domain Bacteria; phylum Pseudomonadota; class Alphaproteobacteria; order Rhizobiales; family Hyphomicrobiaceae; genus JAGVSR01. Next base: position 12,223 of record JALOTA010000026.1, on the reverse strand, counting down.
CGAGGTCCTGCCCGAGAAATGCGCTCCCGGGCGCCTCCGTCCCGCCGGAGAGCGTGCAGCCGGGGTCGGCCGCAATCGCGCGGACGAGTTCGCGGCCCATGCGGCCGGCGGCACCCATCACGGCGATCTTCATCAAGGACACGCTGCGCCTCCGCTTCGACGGTTGGCGGCGGGTATAGCAACCGCAGCCGGGAGCGGGAAGTGCGTCAAGGCAGTCACGCACCGTGAATTGGATTACTTGGTTTTCTTGAAGCGCTCGATCGATTCGACGATCAGCCTCCGCGCCTCTTCCGCGTCGCCCCAGTGGTCGATCTTAACCCATTTACCGGGTTCCAAATCCTTGTAATGAGCAAAGAAATGCTCGACCTGTTCGGTCGAGATCGACGGCAGATCGGAGTAATTCTTGACCTTGCTGTAGCGTTTTGTGAGCTTGTCGCTTGGAACAGCGATGATTTTCTCGTCGCCGCCTCCGTCATCCTCCATCACCAGCACCCCAATGGGACGGCAGTTGATGACCGCCCCCGGCGCGATCGCACGGGTATTACAGACGAGAACGTCGATGGGGTCCCCGTCGGCTGACAGCGTGTGCGGCACGAAGCCGTAATTTCCCGGGTAGCGCATTGGGGTGTACAGGAACCGGTCGACGAACAGCGTGCCCGATGCCTTGTCCATCTCGTACTTGATCGGTTCGCCCCCGACCGGGACCTCGATGATGACGTTGATGTCCTCCGGCGGGTTCCGCCCCACTGGAATTGCTTCAATGCGCATCGATGAGCCCCGTGTTCTCGTTGGTTGGCCGGCCGGGATGCCCCCGGCGGCCTGAGTTTGCCCTACCCGATGCACGAAAAGATAGCCGCCGAAGGTCGAAACTTGAGCTTCGCAGACGTTATGAAATCTCGGCGAGCAAGCCGGCAGGGGCTTTTTTTGAAATATGCGCGGCGTGCTGCCGCGCCCCTCGGGGGGCTCAAGCCCAGCCGTATCCGACTTTGGCCAGATAGGAGGCGCCGAATGGTTCCTTGAGTTCTTTGAACGGGCGGCCGCCGCGCCGCCAGTAGAAGTCCTGGGCCGCTTCGTTGTCGGCCAGAGCCCAAACGACGAGACCGCGCAGCCCCCGGGCGTCCAGCCGGGCGCGACAGGCCTCGAACAGGTGCTCCCCGAAGCCCAGACCCTGGTACGTGGGTGCAATGTAGAGTTCGTAGATCTCGCCTTGGTGGCGGCTGCGGCCGCGCGCGACGCCGCACGTGGCATACCCGACGATCCTGCGCTCGTGCGTGATCACCAGCGGGCCTTCGCCGCTACGAATCGATTCCGACCACCATGCCCGGTTGCGGCGGCGAATGATTCCCTCGAGCTGGAGGTCGGGAATGATGCCTGAGTAAGCACCGCGCCATGATTCCGCAAATACGGCGGGCAACAGCGCCGCGTCGGCCAACCGCGCGAGCCTCACCCGGACATCAGTTTGCCAACCCAGCATCGCCCCACTCCGCTGTTTGCGCCGCCAGACTTCCAGATCCTAGCGATATTCATGCCAACGTGGCGGATTGATGCTGGTTCCATTGAAAAAGTGGTTCGTAAAAAGAAAAAGCCCGGGACGGCGCGCGTCCCGGGCTTCTTTTTCGATCATGCCGTGGCGGCAAATCAGGCCGACTTCTTGAGCTGCTCGAAGGTCTTGGTGGCAGCGGCATTCATCGTCTCGAAGGTCTGCTGAGCGATCTTGGCGGACAGCTCGAACAGTTCCTTGGTCTGGTTGGCCGAAGCGGTCAGCTGCTGCTGAACGTAAGACGTCTGGAGCTTGAGCACTTCCGGAACCGTCTTGGCCTTGGCAATGGCTTCGGCGGCATCGAAAGCGGCTTCAGTGTTGATCTCGACGTTGCGCAGAACCTTCTCGCCGATGGTGCGTGCGCCGGCCTGGGCCGTCAGCATGACGTTTTCCATCGTCTTGACGCCGTCCTTGGAGACGGTCTGCAGCTTGTCGAAGGCTTCGCGGGTCTTGGCGACGCCGTCTTCGGCGATAGCCTGGATGTTTTCGGGGATGCGAGCATCCTTGGCGGCGGCGAACATTTCCTGAGCCTGGCGGGTAAATTGGTCGTTCATGGCAAGCAGTCCTTATGGTTTTGGGGCGGGGTCGGGGGGCATGCTGCGCCATCGCCGGGAGAGCACGCTCGTCGAAGCGGCGATGGAATTCTTGCGGGGCCGTTTCCGGCTCGACGAAGAAGAGTTATACCAGCGTTTTTGTGCATTGCAACATCAAATCGGTCGCAGGTCCTCATAGTTCAGCGCAACAGCTTGAATTATAACAATTATAACTCACCACGGCGCTGCAAAATTCTTGATTGGAATCAAGTTGTTGCAGACGCACTCCGCGCCGGCCTACAGAGCCGGGAAAAGATCGCGGTATCCCATCGCCGCCGGGTCGAAGAGGATGTCGGAGGTTCGCAACGGCCGAGCCAGCGCCAGTCCTTCCAGCGACCGGCACCGCGACAGCGCCACATAGCTCTGACCATGGGCGAAAGTCCCGCGGCCGAGGTCGATGTAGACCTTGTCGAGGGTCAGGCCCTGCGCCTTGTGGATGGTGAGCGCCCAAGCCAGTCGGAGAGGAAACTGCTTGAAGGTGCCGGCAACCGTTTCAACCACCCTCTCCTGTTTTGTATCGAAGGCGTAGCGACGGTTCTCCCAGGCGGCCGGTTCGACCTCGTGTTCCTTGCCGTCGACTTCGACCCACACCTGTTTTTCGGACAGACGCGAGATCCGGGCGACGGTGCCGTTGACCCACCGCCGATCCGGGTCGTTCCGCAGCAGGATCACCTTGGCGCCGGGCTTGAGCAGAAGCGTCGTGTCGGTCGGTTGGGCGTTGGCGTTGAAATCGCCGCTCACTCCGGCCTCGAACCGGTAGAGGCGGCCCGCCAGTGCGTCGAGATAAGCCGAATTTATCCGCTGCGCTGCGGCGTTGGTCGGCGTCAGGATGACGTAGGCATCGCCTTCGCCAAGCGTGCGGACCGGCCTCACGCATTCGTTGAGCAGCGACAGATCATCTTCCTCGACATCACCTTCGCGAATGCGGTTCAAAAGGTTGATCAGCCCCTCGTCGCTCTGCCGGAAGACTTTGTTGAGTTCCAGAAGCATGGTGCCGGCGCCCTCACGCAGGGCGGACGCTGAAAAAAAGAACGGTCCGCCGTGCTCGCTCTCAAGATGCTGCGCCACTTCCGCTTCCTGGACAACCGGAGGCAGCTGATGCAGATCGCCGAACATGACGAGGCGCAAGCCGCCGAAAGGTTCGCGCGGGCGCCCGCGGTTCACGCGCAGCGACATGTCGATGGCCCACATCAAGTCGGAGCGAACCATCGAAACCTCATCGATGACGAGGAATTTCAAGCGGCGCATGACCTGGCCGTTGCGGCTGCGGCGAATGTCGTCCGGGCCGATCAGACGCGGGGGCAGCCCGAAGAAGGAATGGATGGTCTGGCCCCCGACATTCACGGCAGCGAGACCGGTCGGAGCCAGGACGGCCATATCCTCCGGAATGAGATCACGCAGCGCGCGCAGCAGGGTGGACTTGCCCGAGCCCGCCCGCCCGGTGACGAACAAATGCCCGCCCGGCTCGCGCAGATAGGCGAGAGCAGTCTCGTATTCGGGCGTCGGAGTCAGTCCGTCCGGCCACGCTCCGATAGCAGGAATGGCGGGCGGCGCGGCGGCAGGAAGGTCAGCGGCCAAGGGTCCAGCATCTCTCGCGAGGATCAAAGCTGCATACCGGGCCGGGGCGCCCCTGTCAAAAATCCTGCGATAGCCGCGCGTAAATAGAAAAGGAGCGGCCACCTGCGGCAGCCGCTCCTGGATACGAAACGCCTGTCCGATTAGTCGGCCGTGATGCTGATCACCTTGAACGCCTTGTCGAGCTTGATGTCGTAGTTGGCGCCGTCCGCGCACTTGGCGTCGTTGAGTTCGAAAACGCCCGTCGCTTCGCCTTCCTTCTCGGCTTCGCCGCCCGAGCATCCCCAGGCCTTGGCCGTTGCGGCGATCTTGCCGGCTTCGTCAGCCGACGGCTTCTCGTCGGCAAAGGCGATGCCCGACGACAGAGCGAGCACGGTCATCGCGATGAGCGACTTCTTCATGGGTAGTCCTCCGAAATGAAAGGTGGTTCGTTTGGGGAAACGCTGACCCTGCAGGTCGACACTGAAACGCAAGCCAACCGGTGCCGGATCCACGGACAAATCGATTTTATCCGCAGCCCTCATATGCAATGCAGGTCGCAAGAACTGCAATGGGAACTGTTCCTTGAAATTTCAGGAAAAAGTCCCAAAAAAGACCGGGAAGGTCACCCTGGATTACGCGACGTCGGCCTCTCGTTCGGCCTCGCGCTTGCGCTCCTGCCGCTTGCGCTCATTGGGGTCCAGCCAACGCTTGCGCAGCCGGATGCTTTCCGGCGTCACCTCGACCAGCTCCTCGTCCGTAATGTACGACATTGCCTTTTCGAGGGTCAGCTTGATCGGAGGGGTCAGCAGCACGGCATCGTCCTTGCCTGATGCCCGGACGTTGGTGAGTTTCTTGCCTTTGACGACGTTCACTTCGAGATCGTTGTCGCGCGTGTGCTCTCCCACGATCATGCCGATATAGACGCGCGTCTGCGGTCCGATGAAGAAGGGACCTCGATCCTGCAAATTGAAGATCGCGTAGGCCGCGGCCTCTCCATCCGAATTCGAAATCAGCACGCCCGTGCGCCGGCCGGCGATCTCGCCCTTGAATGGCGCGTAACGATGGAACAGCTTGTTCATGACCGCCGTGCCCCGCGTGTCGGACAACAGTTCCGACTGGTAGCCGAGCAGGCTTCGCGTCGGGACGTGGAACACCATGCGCGTGCGGCCGCCGCCGGAGGGCCGCATCTCCACCAGCTCGCCCTTGCGTTCCGAAAGCTTCTGCACGACGACGCCGGTGTGGCCCTCGTCGACGTCGATGATGACTTCCTCGATCGGTTCCAGCTTCTGGCCGGTGTCCGGGTCCGTCTGGAAGACGACCTTCGGTCTTGAAACCGTCAGTTCGAACCCTTCCCGCCGCATGTTCTCGATGAGAATGGCGAGCTGCAATTCGCCTCGGCCCGCGACATCGAACGAGTCGCTGTCTTGCGAAGTAGAGATACGGATCGCGATGTTGCGTTCCGCCTCCTTCATCAATCGGTCACGGATGACGCGGCTCTGCACCTTGTCGCCTTCCTGACCCGCAAAAGGACCGTCATTGATGCGGAACGTCATCGACAGCGTGGGCGGATCGATCGGCTGCGCCGGCAGGGGTTGGTCGACGGCAGTGTCGCACAGCGTATCGGCGACCGTGGCATCGCTCATTCCGGCCAGCGCGACGATATCGCCCGCCTCGGCCTCGTCCACGGGGATGCGATCCAGGCCCCGGAATCCGAGCACCTTTGTCACCCGGAACGTCTCGATCACTTTGCCCTCGCGCGAGAGCGCCTTCATCTGCTGGTTGGGTTTGATCGTGCCCGATGTGATGCGGCCGGTAAGAATGCGGCCAAGAAAACTATCAGCCTCAAGTGTCGTGGCGAGAATTCGCGCGGGGCCTTCTTCGACGGCTGGCGGCGGCACATGGCTGAGGATCAGATCGAACATGGGGGCGAGACTTTCCTGCGGTCCCGCCGGATCGAGTGCCATCCATCCGTTGCGCCCCGATCCATACAGCACGGGAAAATCGAGCTGCTCGTCGGTTGCGTCGAGATTCGCAAAAAGATCGAACACTTCGTTCAAGACTTCGATATGCCGTTCGTCGGGCCGGTCGATCTTGTTGATCGCAACGATCGGCCGGATGCCACGCTTGAGCGCCTTCGAGACGACAAACTTGGTCTGGGGCAGCGGCCCCTCGGACGCATCGACGAGTACGACCACGCCGTCGACCATGTTGAGGATGCGTTCGACTTCGCCGCCGAAATCGGCGTGGCCGGGCGTATCGACGATGTTGATACGCGTGTCCTTCCACATCACCGACGTGCACTTCGCCAGGATGGTGATGCCGCGCTCGCGTTCCAGGTCATTGGAATCCATCGCGCGCTCGGCGACCTTCTGATTATCGCGGAAGGCCCCCGACTGCTTCAGGAGTTCGTCGACGAGCGTCGTCTTGCCATGGTCGACGTGCGCGATGATCGCGATGTTTCTGAGCTTCATATTTGATCTCTGATGGGGGCGAGCCGGGGCCGGGCTGGGACCGGCCGGACCGGCAACTTTTCGGGGCGGGACGTACCACATCCCCTCATGCGCCGCCAGCGACGGTTATGTCGCTCGGGCGTCATTAAAGCCCACCCGGGGCCGGGAATCCGGGGGTGGACCGGGGCGGAAGGCCACTTTTTCGTAGTGAAGCCCTAGTGCAGCTTCACGTGCGGTTCGGTCCGCCGCGTCAGCACACGCGACAGGGAATCCAGCGACACCTTCCAGAATCCATGCAGGGCGTACTCGTGCATCTTGTAGAGCGAACGATACATCATCTTGGCGAAAAGGCCCTCGATCATCATCTTCCGCCCGCTCACGAAGCCCATGAGGCTTCCCACCGTCGAGTATTCGCCGAGCGAAACAAGAGAGCCGAAATCCCGATACTTGAAGGGCTCCAGCGGCTCATTGGCCAGCTTGCGACGAATCTGACGGTAAACATGCGAGGCCATCTGGTGAGCAGCCTGAGCGCGCGGCGGAATGGGGTGGGTATCGCCCTCCGGCACGAGATAGGCGCTGTCGCCAAGGACGAAGATGTTTTCATCCCGCGTTGTCTGAAGGGTCGGCTTCACGACCAGCGTATCCATGCGGCTGACCTCGAGCCCGTCGAGATCCTTGAGCACGGCCGGACCCTTCACCCCGGCCGCCCAGACGACCAGTTCCGAGGGAATGAAGTCGCCGTTCTGCAATTCGACGCCATCCGCGCGAACCCGGGTCACGCGCGCGTTGGTCCGGATGTCGACGCCAAGGTTGGTCAGGATGTCGGACGTGGCCTGTGAAATGCGCTCTGGCAATGCGGGCACGATGCGCGGCGCGGCTTCGATCAAGGTGATCTTGATGTCTTTTTCCGGCTCGATCTTGTCCAGGCCGAACTGAGCGATGCCTCTGACCGTCCGGTGCAGTTCCGCCGACAACTCCGTTCCCGTGGCACCCGCGCCGATGATCGTGACGTGCAACTGACCCGGACGAACCGGGCCTTCCTGCGCCTGCGCGCGCACGCATGCGTTGAGCAAGCGGCGGTTGAAGCGTTCCGCCTGTTGCTGCGTATCCAGCATGATGGCGTGCTCTTTCACGCCCGGCGTGCCGAAATCGTTGGAAACGCTGCCGATCGCGATCACCAGAATGTCGTAGACGAGCGCGCGCTGCGGCGTGATCTCGCGGCCGTCTTCATCGAATGTGGCGGCCAGGATGACCTGCTTATTGGCGCGGTGCAGCCCGATCATCTCGCCATAGCGGAACTTGAAGCCGTGCCAATGGCCCTGCGCCATGTACTCGAGTTCGTGCTGGTCGACATCCATGCTGCCGGCGGCGATCTCGTGAAGCAACGGCTTCCAGATGTGCGTCCGCGATTTGTCGACGAGCGTGATCGCCGCCTTACCTTTCTTGCCCAGCTTGTTGCCGAGCGTCGTGGCGAGTTCCAGTCCGCCGGCACCGCCGCCGACCACCACGATATGCGGCAGTTCGGGCTTGGGGACGACAAGGGTGCGCGTTCCGTTCATGAGGCAATCTCCCGCTCGCAGGCTGGCGCGCTCTATGTGTAGTCGGCGCCCTACCGGGTCAATGTGGCATGGTCAGCCGCGGATCTCGCCCCCGGTCGCCTTCTTCACGTCGGCGATGATCTTCTGTGAGACCGCTTCGATGTCCGCTTCAGTCAGCGTTGCGGTAACGGGTTGGAGGGTCACCTCGATGCCGACCGACTTTTTGCCATCCGCCGCAAGCGTGCCGCCTTCGAAGACGTCGAACACGGACACCTGCGCGATGAGCGACTTGTCTGCCCCGGTCGCCGCTTTCACGACATCGCCGGCGGGTACGCCGGCATCGACGACGAAGGCGAAGTCGCGCAGGACCGGCAGCAGGTCCAAGGTCGCGAGCGGCTGTCGCGCCCGTGACTTCTTCTTTTCCGCCGGCAGGGCATCGAGGAACACTTCGAAGGCAACGGCGGCACCTGCCGCGTCGAGCGCCTTCAAGGTGGCAGGATGCAGTTCGCCGAAGTGGGCCAGGACCGTCTTGGGACCGAGCCGCAGCACCCCCGACCGGCCCGGGTGATACCAATCCGGCGCGTCGCGGCTGACCTGCACCTTCGAACCGTCGATGCCCAGCGCGGCGAGCACGGCGAGCGCATCGGCCTTTGCATCGAAAACGCCGACGCCGGAAGCGGCACCATCCCAATGCCGGCCCGCACCCGTCAGCCGTGCAGTACCGGTGCGAACGCCGGCTACGCTCAGAAGCTGATCGGACGGCTGATCGCCCTTGTAGGCCTGTCCGAGTTCGAACAGCGCTGCGTCAGCGAAGCCGCGATTGGCGTTGCGCTGCCCCGCAAGCAGCAGCCCCGGCAGAAGGCTCGGCCGCATTGAAGACAGATCGGTGGAAATCGGGTTGGCAAGCTCAAGCGCATCGGAACCGCCGCCGAAGTGCCGGGCGATGTCGCGAGGCAGGAACGACCACGTCACGGCCTCGACCATGCCGCGCGCCGCCAGTGTGCGCCGCGCCCGTCGCGCGCGCTTCTGCCGCTCGGTCAGAACCGGCTTCGCGATTCCCGCACTCCGCTGCATCGGTGTGGACGGAATCCGGTCGAGGCCAGCGATGCGCACGACCTCTTCCACGAGATCGGCGGCGCCGTGAATATCGGGCCGCCACGTCGGCGTAGCGACCGTGATATGCGAGCCTTGGCCGCTGAGCGTGCAGCCGAGCGCTTCCAGGATCCGGCGCACCTCCGCCGTGTCGATGGCGATACCGGAGAGCCTCGCCACGCGCGCCGTATCGAATTCGATCAACCGGCTCGTCTCGGGTTCTTTTCCTGCGACCTCCGCCTTCGACGGCGTACCGCCGCAGAACTTCTCTATCATCTGCGTCGCGAGATCGAGACCCGGCAGAACCGACTGCGGATCGACTCCGCGCTCGAAGCGATAGCGCGCATCGGTGACCAGGCCGGTCTTGCGGCCGGTGGAAGCCGTGCGGACCGGATCGAACCACGCGCTCTCGATGAGAACATTTTTCGTCTCATCGGTGCAGCCGGATGCTTCGCCGCCCATGATGCCGCCAAGGCCTAGCACGCCATTATCGTCGGCGATGACGCACATGCTCTCGTCGACGTCGTACTGCTTGCCGTCGAGGCCGACGAACGTCTCGCCAGCCCGGCCGAGCCGAGCGCGAATGGCGCCGCGGAGCTTGTCGGCATCGTAGACGTGCAGCGGACGGCCGTGCTCGTTGGAAATGTAATTCGTGACATCGACGAGAGCGTTGATCGGGCGCATCCCGACCGCCTTGAGGCGGTTCTGCAGCCAGGCTGGCGATGGGCCGTTGCGGACATTGGCGATGTAGCGCGCCGCGAACACCGGGCAGGCGCTTTCCGACCCGCTCGGGAATTCGAGCACAACGCCGATCGGACTTGCCTTTGCGCCCTCGACGCCGTGGATGCGGGTCTCGTGCTTCAGTGTGCCCAGCCCCGCGGCGGCAAGGTCCCGCGCGATTCCGCGCACACCCGTACAGTCCGGCCGGTTCGGCGTGAGTTTGACTTCGAAGACGGGATCGTTAAGGCCCACCACGTCGATGTAGCGCGATCCCACCTTGCCGGCGAAGGATGCATCGAGTTCAAGAATGCCATTGCTTTCCTCCGACAATTCCAGCTCGGCTGCCGAACACATCATGCCGTTGGAGACGACGCCGCGAACCGGCTTCTTCTCAAGGGTGATCTTTGAGCCTGGAATGTAGGTGCCGAGCGGCGCGAACACGGAGACAAGACCGGCCCGCGCATTTGGCGCCCCGCAGACAACCTCCATCAAAGGCTGGCCGGGAGCGATCTCCACCTGAACGACTTGCAGCTTGTCGGCATTGGGATGCTTTTTCGCTTCGACGATGCGCGCCACGGTGAAGGCGCCGAGCTTGGCGCCGGGATCTTCGACGCTCTCGACTTCGAGGCCGATCGCGGAAAGCTTCGTCGCGATCTCCTCGACCGTTGCCGTCGTCTTCAAGTGCTCCTTGAGCCAGGACAGCGTGAATTTCATGAGTTCGATTCCGTTTCGACTGTCAGCGCGGCTTCTGCGCGTTGATCGCCATGATGTAGACGAGAACCCACAGAAGCGCGGGCGCGAGAGTGAAGGCAAAGCCCGATACGAAGCTCTGGCTTAGACGTTCCGCAAGGCTGCACGGGCTGGTCGAGCCGTCCAGACCGTAGCAGTTGCCGTCGAAAATCGCCGCATCGTAGCCAAGCGGGGCGAGCATGAGCGCCGCGACGGCGGCCACGCCTACGATCTGCTGTTGCTGCAACGGCCGATTACCCATGAGCGTGCCGAGGCCGAACGCGACGAGCAGCGAGAGCGTCATGATGATCAGCGGGATGGCGAGAGACATGTCTAGAACTCCCGCATCACGTAGAAAGCCCGCCGCCGAGCGTCGGCTGATCGAGCAGCGAAAAGCCATAGTGCCGGAGCCAGCGAAGGTCGGCAGAGAAGAACGCGCGCAGGTCCGGCAACCCGTATTTCAGCATGGTGATCCGGTCGAGGCCCATGCCGAATGCAAAGCCCTGATACTTTTCTGGATCGAGCCCGCAGTTGGCGAGGACGTTGGGATGCACCATGCCGCAGCCCAGGATTTCCAGCCACTGCCCCGGCTTGCCGATGGCTGAAGCGTCGATATCGACTTCCATGGACGGTTCGGTGAAGGGAAAGTGGGATGCGCGGAAACGCATCGTCACGTTGTCCACTTCGAAGAACGCCTTGGCGAACTCCTCCAGAACCCACTTCAGGTGCCCCATGTGGGTTGCCTCGTCGATGACCAGCCCTTCGATCTGATGGAACATCGGCGTGTGCGTCTGGTCGCTGTCGCAGCGATAGACACGGCCCGGCGCGATGATGCGAATGGGAGGCTTTCGCGACTGCATCGCCCTGATCTGCACCGGACTCGTGTGTGTGCGCAGCAGCAGGCGGGAACCGTCGGGCTTCGGGTGAAAGTAGAACGTATCGTGTTCCTGGCGCGCGGGGTGCTCGGCCGGGATGTTGAGCTTGGTGAAATTCAATTCGTCCGTTTCGATGTCGGGCCCTTCCGCGACTTCGAAGCCGAGGTCGGCGAAGATTTCGATACACTCGTCGAGCACCTGGCTGACCGGATGGATGCGGCCCTGCAGTTCCGGACCCATGCGAACCGGCAGCGTCACGTCTTCGCGTTCGTTTGCAAGACGCGCCGACAGCGCGGCAGCTTCGAGCGTTGTACGCCGGGCGTCGAGGGCATCGGAGATCTTCGACTTCAGCGTATTCACCGTCGCCCCGAAGCCCTTGCGTTCTTCCGGCGGCAGTTTGCCGAGCGTGGTCATGAGCTCGGAGACCCGGCCCTTTTTTCCCAGCGCGGATACGCGAACGGCCTCCAGCGCGGAAAGATCCGCCGCTTCGGCGACCTCATTGAGCAGAATTTCCTCGAGGCGTGAAAGATCAGAGCCAGAAGACATATGCGACGGCCTCCGTTGAGGAGCATCCGTCATCCCGACCGCGGATCTGGCTCTAGGCGCCGTCTGCATTGGCAGTCGGCGAGGCGACCCCGCAGGGCGCGATGAAACGGCGGTTTCCGGTTTTCAGTAGGACACGCCGGGGAGTTTGATGTCCCCGGCGTTGTGAATGTGTTTCGTTTGAAGATTAGGCAGCGGCCGGCAGGGCGGCCCGTGCCTGATCGACGAGGGCCTTGAACGCCGCGTTGTCCTTGACCGCAATATCGGCGAGGACCTTGCGATCGACTTCGATGCCGGCCTTCGTCAGTCCGTCGATGAAGCGGCCGTAGGTCAGGCCATGTTCACGCGCGGCAGCGTTGATGCGCTGGATCCAAAGAGCGCGGAACGTGCGCTTCCTGTTTTTCCGGTCACGGAAGTTGTACTGCAGCGCCTTTTCGACGGCCTGCTTGGCGACCCGGATCGTATTCTTGCGCCGGCCGTAGTACCCCTTGGCGGCCTTGATGACTTTCTTGTGCTTGGCGTGGGCGGTGACGCCGCGTTTGACGCGTGCCATGGAGTTGCTCCGTTATCGATGGGAAGGACTGAA
>JALOTA010000025.1 GCA_025458125.1 Hyphomicrobium sp. | reverse complement strand
CTTTACGGCCGACGGCGAGATGGATACCTGCATCGTCCTGCGGACGGCTATCGTGAAGGACGGGATGCTTCATGTTCAATCGGGCGCCGGCATCGTCTACGACAGCATTCCCGAGAACGAGCAGCAGGAGTGCATCAATAAAGCCAAGGCGGTCATTCGCGCCGCCGAGGATGCAATCGGCTTCGCAGCGCGTCTCAAGAAGAGCGCGACCAAAGGTAATGGGGGACCCTTTGCCTGAGGCGAAACCGCCATGTTGACGCTCGCACTTCTCCGGCATGCCAAGTCCGACTGGGAGGTCGAGGGCATTCCAGACTTCGACAGGGGACTTGCCCCGCGAGGTTTGGCGGCGGCCCCCGCGATCGGTGCCGAAATCGCACGCCTCGGGTTCGCGCCCGATCTCGTGCTGTGCTCGACCGCCAAGCGCGCGCGCATGACGCTGGACCTCGTGGCCCGGCCGATGAAGCTGCCCTCGAAGGCGGTTCGTCACGAGGACGAACTCTACATGGCCAGTGCTCGACAACTGCTCGACCGGATCCGGCAAATTCCCGACGATGCGAAATCAGCGATGATCGTGGGGCACAACCCCGGGTTCCACGAACTCAACGTGGCCCTCATCGGTGATCTTGCTGCGGAAGCCGAGCGCGCGGCCAAGAGCAAGTTTCCCACCTGTACCTTTGCCGTCTACACGTTCGACACCGACCACTGGAGGGATGTCGGACCGCGCCGCGGCCGGGTCGTTCATTTCGTGACGCCACGACGGTTGAGCGAGCCCACCTGACGCGTTAGGGTCCCGGAGAATACGGCGGCGGCCGCCGGACAAGGTGTTCCATGCTTCTGCTCATCGATAACTACGACAGCTTCACCTACAATCTGGTGCATTTCCTCGGGGAACTCGGCGCGGAATGCGAAGTGCACCGCAACGACAAGATTTCGACGCAAGAGGTTCTCGACAAGAAGCCGAAGGCGATCGTTCTCTCGCCCGGGCCTTGCACGCCCAACGAGGCCGGCATCTGCCTTGATCTGATCGCGAAGGCCGGTCCGACGATCCCGCTGCTCGGTGTGTGCCTTGGCCATCAATCCATCGGGCAGGTCTATGGTGGCAAGGTGATCCGCGCGCCCGAACCGCTGCACGGAAAGCTGTCCACTATCCACCACTTCAATACGAGCGTGTTCAAGGGCCTGCCGGAACGGTTTCAGGTCACGCGCTATCATTCGCTGATCGTGGAACGCAAAAGCCTGCCGGACTGCCTCGATATCACTGCCGAGACTGACGACGGGATCATCATGGGGCTCATGCACAAGAGCCACCCTGTGCATGGTGTACAATTTCATCCAGAAAGCATCGCCTCCGAACAAGGCCATGCTCTGCTCGCCAATTTCCTGACGATTGCCGGCATTCCTCCGAAGGCACGAGCGGCGCCGCAGCGCCCCGCAGCATAACCGCCATGACCGCAAACCCGGCGTTCGACGTCAAAGCTGTGCTCGGGGCCATCGCGGCCGGACGTTCGCTGTCTTCGGACGAAATTTTCGAAGCCCTCGACCACATGACCGCGGGTGAGGCGACGGCGGCTCAGATGGGCGCGTTTCTCATGGGACTGCGGGTTCGCGGCGAGACCGTTGAGGAACTGACGGGCGCGGCGCGTCTGCTGCGTTCGCGGATGCTTGCCGTGCGGGCTCCGGCAGGTGCGACCGACATCGTCGGCACAGGCGGCGATGGTCTTAAAACCTACAACGTTTCGACATGTGCGGCGTTCGTCGCCGCGGGCGCCGGACTGGTGATTGCCAAGCATGGTAACCGTTCCGTTTCCTCATTGTCGGGCGCTTCGGATGTCCTGATGGCGCTCGGAGTGAAGATCGACCTCGGCGCGGCGCAGGTTGCCGGCATTCTCGACGAATCCGGTATCGGCTTTCTGTGGGCGCCCCTGCATCACCCGGCGATGAAGGTCTGGGCGCCGATCCGCGCCGAACTCGGCCTGCGCACGGTTTTCAATCTAATGGGGCCGGTGTGCAATCCAGCCGGGGTCGTGCGTCAAGTGATCGGGGTCTATTCGGCCGACTGGGTGAAGCCGATCGCGCAGGTTCTGGAAAATCTCGGCTCGGTCCATGCGTGGGTCGTGCATGGGCACGACGGTCTCGACGAACTCTCCACGACGGGGCCGACGCGCGTTGCGGAACTGAAGAACGGCAAGATCGCAATGTTCGACGTGACGCCGGAGGAGGCTGGCCTGCCCCGGGCGGCGCTTGCCGACCTGAAGGGCGGAGATGCGGCCGCGAATGCTTCGGCGCTGAGAGAGGTGCTGGATGGTGCGAGGGGGGCTTATCGCGACATCGTGCTCATGAACGCGGGAGCAGCGCTGGTGGTCGGTGACAAGGCTGCGACGCTGGCGGAGGGGGTCGCACTTGCGGCCGCTTCAATCGACAGCGGGGCGGCGCGGCGGGCCCTCGAGCGGCTCATCAGAGCCAGCAACGCGGCGTAGCAAAGCCGCAAGGGGAGTCATTCTGATGCGGACATCGACTACACTTTTCATCGTCGGGGCGCTTTTAGCCGCGGCGGCCTACGTCTCCGGCGTCTTCGGACCTGCCCAACTGAGACAAGCGGCGGCGACTCCCGAGTCGTGTCACGCGGCAGCGGTGGAGGCCGCCCGCAAACCCAATCCGACCAATGTTCCGTGTGACTGGAAGTCGGTCGAGAGCCTCAGCCCCGGCGCCGCTCTGAACGGCCGCTATGAGGCCGCGAGCGAAGGTCAGTCGGGCCGGCTCGTCATCATGGAACACGCCGAAAAGCCCGCGCGGCTGGCGTTTTCGACGGCCGGGGAAAATCCGCGCTACATCTGCACGGCTGCCCTGGAAGCCCAGCGGGAGGCGGACATGCTGGTGGCGCGGGTAGCCGAGGTTCCTGGCTGTGACGTGACGGTGAAGAGCGGCACGCGTCCGGGTCTGGTGGTGGTGACTGCGACAGAGCCCTGCAACGTCTATTGCAACATGCGCGGGAGCTTGGCCGGCGAATTCCAGTTGATGGCGCATTGAGGATGACGAAGGGACCGTCGCCGGTCTGGCGTTGACCCTTCCGGCGCGGACAGGTAGCAACCGGGCGATCCCGGCGATAAGGTCCATCCATGTCCGACATTCTGGCGAAAATCACCTCCTACAAACTGCAAGAGGTCGCCGCCGCGAAGGCGAAGCAGCCCCTGCAGGTGATGGCCGAGTATGCACGCTCGGCGCCGCCGGTGCGATCCTTCCTCGGAGCGATCAAGGGACGGCACGCCGATGGCAGGCCGGCGCTGATCGCTGAAATCAAGAAAGCCTCGCCTTCGAAGGGCCTGATCCGTGCCGACTTCGACCCGCCGGCTCTCGCCCGTGCCTATGAGGCCGGGGGCGCGGCCTGTCTCTCGATCCTGACCGATGGGCCGTCGTTCCAGGGTGCGCCGGATTATCTGACGGCTGCGAGGGCGGCGGTTTCGCTGCCGGTGTTGCGCAAGGATTTCATGGTCGACACCTATCAGGTGGTCGAGGCGCGCGCCTGGGGTGCGGACTGCATCCTGATCATCATGGCCGAGGTGGACGATGCTCTCGCCGCCGATCTCGCCGCCGCGGCACACGACTGGGGGATGGATGCCATCGTCGAAGTACATGACGACGGAGAACTCGATCGCGCGCTCCGGCTCCCCTGCCCGCTCGTCGGGATCAACAATCGCAACCTCAAGACGTTCGAAACAACGCTCGCGACGACGGAACGGCTCGCACCGCGGATGCCGGCCGATCGCATTGCCGTCGGAGAAAGCGGGATCTTCACGCCGGAGGATATCGCGCGGCTGCAAAAGGTGGGGGTCAACACGTTTCTGGTCGGCGAAAGCCTGATGCGGCAGGTGGACGTGACAGCGGCCACCAAGGCCCTGCTGTCGGAGAACAACCCATGACCCGGCTTTCGCATCTGAACGCGAAGGGCGAGGCCCACATGGTCGACGTGTCCGAGAAGGACGTGACCAGCCGGACGGCTGTCGCCGAAGGGTTCATCGCGATGCGGCCCGAGACGCTGGCTCTGGTGAGCACCGGAGAAGCGAAGAAGGGCGACGTTCTTGCGACAGCGCGGATCGCCGGCATCATGGCGGCGAAGAAGACGCACGAACTGATCCCGCTCTGCCATCCGCTCGCGATCAGCAAGGCTGCGATCGAATTTACTCAGACCAGCGATCCCGCAGGGATCCGCGTCGTGGCAACCGTGAAGGTGACGGGACAGACCGGTGTCGAGATGGAGGCACTGACCGCGGCGTCGGTCGCGTGCCTGACCATCTACGACATGCTGAAGGCCGCCGATAAGGGCATGACCATTTCCGGCCTTCGTCTCCTGGAGAAATCCGGCGGGCGCTCGGGAACTTTTCGTGCTGAGGATGCCAAGGAATAAAGTCGATGCTTCCTGTCGATGAAGCCCTGAGACGCATTCTCGAAGGCGTCTCACCGACGGACACCGAGCGGGTTGCGCTCGCGGAGGCTGCTCACAGGGTTCTTGCAGAAGACGTACGCGCGACCCTAACCCAACCGCCCTTCGATGCGTCGGCCATGGATGGCTTCGCGGTACGGGCTTGCGATGTCGCGCAGGTACCCGCGACGTTGACCCTGATCGGTGAAGCACGCGCCGGGCAGGGCTTTGCGGGCGCCGTTGGTCAGGGCTCCTGCGTGCGCATATTTACCGGTGCGCCCGTACCAGCAGGGGCGGACGCGATCGTCATACAAGAAAACACGAACGCCGAGGGATCGCTGGTGACGGTCTTGGAGGCCCCGCCGGCTCACGCCAATCTGCGTCCGCGCGGCGGCGATTTCTCAGAAGGACAGGTCCTTCTTGCTCCGGGACGCCTGCTCGACGCGCGCGCCATTCTTCTTGCGGCGGCCATGGGACACGGCACGCTCGCCGTGCGGCGGAAGCCGGTGATCGCCGTGCTTGCGACGGGCGACGAACTGGTGGAGCCCGGCGAGCAACCCGGACCCGACCAGATCGTATCGTCCAACCCCTATGGGCTTGCCGCGATGATCGCGGCGGCTGGTGGTACGCCGCGTCTTCTCGGGATCGCGCGAGATACGGCGGCGGCATTGGAAGAGAAACTCGACGCAGCTTGCGATGCCGATGTTCTGGTGACGACGGGCGGTGCGTCGGTGGGCGACCACGATCTCGTGGGTCCGGTTCTCAAGGCTCGCGGGATGACGCCCGGCTTCTGGAAAATCGCGATGCGGCCGGGTAAGCCACTTTTGTTCGGCCGGCTCGGCGGACAGCGTGTCCTCGGTCTGCCGGGTAACCCGGTCGCGGCGCTGATCTGCGGTCGGGTGTTCCTGGTGCCGCTTATTGAAAGGCTGCTCGGGCGCGATACATCCGGGTCCGCGCCGGTGCCAGCACGTCTGAGCGTGGCGATGGAAAAGAACGGACCCCGGCAGCACTACCTGCGGGCCACCACCGCGAACGATGCGAGCGGCGCGCTGGTAGTGACGCCGCAGCCGTCGCAGGACAGTTCGCTGGTCAGTCCCCTTGCGGCGTCCAACGCCCTGATCGTTCGTGCCGCCGATGCGCCCGCCCTGAAAGCAGGCGAGGACGTCGACGTGCTGCCGATGGACTTCTAGCGGTAGAGGTCGGCCCGCGTCGGCGGCAGCGGCGACTTGCCCTTCGCGCTTTTCGTGGCGACCGTCTGGAACAGGCGCAGGGTTCCGCGGGAGAACGCCAGCGAGACGCCGGCCAGATAGGCGATCCAGATCCGGTATTTCTCTTCGCCGACGAGCTTGATGGCCTGCTCCCGGTTGGCAGTCAGGCGTTCGCACCAGAGCTTGCACGTCCGCGCGTAATGCTCACGCCAGCCCTCGACATCGTGCACTTCGAAACCGGCGATTTCCATGGCCGAGATCGAGTGGCCGATGTCATCCAGCTCGCCGCCGGGAAAGATGTACTTCGCGATCGCCTTCTTTTCCGGACGCATCCGCTGAGGAATGATCGACGAACCGGGCCGGTGCGCGCGCCGCGAAATGGCGTGATTGAGAAAAACGCCGTTGTCGTTGAGAAGCGAACGGACCTTGGCCATGTAGGCCGGAATGTTTTTCAGCCCGATGTGTTCGTACATGCCGATGGAGGCGATCTTGTCGTAGCGGCCGTCGGCCAGCATGTAATCCTTGAGTTCGAGCGTCACGAGATGTTCGAGACCCAGTCGCTGAACCTTTTCGCGCGCGAAACCGAGTTGCTCCTCCGATAGCGTGATGCCGTGCGCCTTGACGCCGAAGTTCTGGGCGGCATGGCAGACGAGGCCGCCCCAGCCGCAACCGATGTCGAGCAACGTCTCACCCGGTTTCAGACGCAGCTTGCGGCAGATCATCTCGAGCTTGTCGCGCTGAGCCTGCTCGACACCGTTCGCCCAGTCCGTGTAGTAGGCGCAGGAGTAGACCATCTCCGGATCGAGAAACAGGGCGTAGAATTCATTCGAAAGATCGTAATGGAACTGAATGAAAGCCTTGTTGTCGGCGATCTTACGGTTCTTGCCGGTGATCTCGCCTTCGAATCCGCCGACCTCTCGCGGGGCGTCGCCGGGTGCGAATAGAAACGGCGTCAATCCCTTGACCAGGGCGAGCTTCGGCAAATTCTTGAACTTCACGCCGCCCTTGGGCTTGACGAACTGCTCTCCGAAATCGACGAGCGTTCCGCCGTCGAAATCGACTCGCTTGGCGATGTAGAGCTGGATGAGCGTATCGAGGGAGGGACGGCGCAGCATCGAAGCGATGACGCCCGGGTCGGCAATGCGAATTTCGCGCCGGCTCGACACGGCCTTGCCGAGTTCGACGCTGGACCCATCCCAGAACGTCACCCACATATCGAGATCGAGATTCTCCGCGATAGCTCCGACGAGGCTCTTCGCCGCCGCCAGTTGCTTCGCGTCCTTGTCCGCTGCCATGCCGCGTTCCCGTCAACCTGTCCCAACCGGTAGCTGCCAGCCGGGTCGGCGCAGCGTCAAGCGACTTTCGCACTTTCCATGATGGCTGCGACGCCCATACCGCCGGCCGTGCAAACGGAGATGAGTCCACGGCCGCCGTGAACGGCCAGCAGTTTGGCCATGTTGGCGACGATGCGAGCCCCTGTCGCGGCAAACGGATGTCCGACGGCGATGGACGAGCCTTTGACGTTCAGCTTCGCGCGGTCGATCGCCCCGAGGGGCGCATTCTTGCCCATGTGCCTGGCGCAGTAAGCGGGGTCTTCCCAAGCCTTCAAGGTGCACAGGACCTGAGCGGCGAAGGCTTCGTGAATCTCGTAGAAATCGAAGTCCTGCAGCGTCAGGCCGGCACGATCGAGCATCCGGGAGACCGCCACCGTGGGCGCCATCAAGAGTCCGTCGCCGTGGGCGAAGTCGTTCCCCCAGTGCTGGCCATAGGTGATGTAGGCGGCAACCGGCAGGCCACGCGCGCGCGCCCATTCTTCGCTCGCCAGCAGCACGGCAGCGGCCCCGTCGGTCAGCGGGGTCGAATTGCCGGCGGTGAGGGTTCCCTTGTCCGACTTATCGAATGCAGGTTTCAGGGTCGCGAGCTTTTCCAGCGTCACGTCGGCCCGAAGGTTGTTGTCGCGGTAGACACCGGCACAGGGCACAATCAGATCGTCGAACCATTGTTCGTCGAAGGCCGCCGCAGCCTTGGTATGGCTCTCATAGGCCAGTTGATCCTGGTCCTGGCGGGTGATGCCCCACTCCTGGGCCATCAGTTCACAGTGCTCGCCCATGCCGAGACCCGTGCGCGGCTCCTTGACGGCGGGCGGCTGCGGCGCGAGTTCGGCGGGCGATAACCCCTGGAAGACGCGAATCTTGTCCATCATCGATTTCTTGGTGCTGAGTTCGATGAGGCGCTTGGAAAACTTCTTCGAGAAGACGATCGGCGCGTCGGAGGTCGTGTCGGAGCCGCATGCGATGCCGCACTCGATTTCGCCAGTCGCGATCTTGGCCGCGGTTCCCAATGCGGCCTGGAGGCTCGTGCCACAGGCCTGCTGCATGGTGACGCCCGGAGTGGACGGAGCGAGCTTCGTACCCAGAACGCTCTCACGGGTCAGATTGAAGTCCCGTGAGTGGGTGACGACCGCGCCGCCCACCACTTCGTCGATGTGCTCTCCCTTCAGGTTGAAGCGGTCGACGAGACCATCGAGAGACGCCGTCATCATGTCCTGGTTGGAGAGATCCGCGTAGAGCGTGTTGGAACGGCAGAACGGGATGCGCGTTCCGCCGATGACCGCCGTGCGCCTCAGTACTCCTGTCATGATCGTCTCCAATGAATGAGGCGTGCGGGGTCAGGCGGCGGCCTTGGCGGCGAGCGCATCTTCGCCCGCCTTGAAATAGAGCGGCCCGCCGCGGAAGGGCGCGAAGCCCGTGCCGAAGATCATGCCCGCATCGACCAGATCGGCGGAGGCGACGACGCCTTCATCCAGGCTCTTCTGCGCCTCGTTGATGATCGGGTCGACGAGTTCGCGGCCAAGTTTCTCCAATTCGGCCTTGGTCCAGTCGTTCTTGCCCTTCTGGGGCTTGCCATCGACCCATTTGTAGAACCCCTCGCCGGTTTTCTTGCCGAGCTTTCCGGCCCGCACCAGAATGTCGAGGCGAGAGCCGGTTGGATCGGCGCCCAGAATGCGCGCGACATGCGCGCAGATGTCGAGCCCGACGCTGTCGGCCAGTTCGATGGGCCCCATCGGCATTCCGAAGGTACGGACGGCCTCGTCGATTTTTTCCTTGTCCTCGCCCTTTTCCAGACGCGCCATGGCGGCAAACATGTAGGGAGTGAGAACCTTGTTCACGAGGAAGCCAGGGACATCCTTCGTGATGAGCGGGAACTTGCCAATGGCCGTGACGAAGGCGGCGCCCCTCTCGACTTCCGTAACAAGGGTCTGGTCGCCTTGCACGACCTCCACCAGGGGCATCATGGCGACGGGCGAGAAGAAATGCAGGCCGATGAGGCGCGCGGGGTTCTGCATCGTTCGCGAGATGTCCGCCAGCTTCAGCGACGATGTATTGGTCGCGAGAACGGCGCCGGGCTTGGCCTTGCCTTCCAGATCGGCGAAGAGCTTCTGCTTGATTTCCAGATTTTCGACGATGGCTTCGATGATGACGTCGGCGCGGCCGATGCCCTTCCCGTCAGGGTCCGCTATGAGCCGCGTCTTTGCCGCGTCCCTCAATGCCTTGGTCTTGAACTTCCGGGCAAACAACTTGCCCTGGGCTTTGCTGCCCTTCTCGATTTGCTCGGGCGAGATGTCCTGAAGCGTGACTTCCATTCCGGCCGCGACACACACGCCCGCGATGTCGGCCCCCATCGTGCCGGCGCCGATGACGTGAACGTGCGCCGGCTTCCATTTCAGCGTCTTGGGGGCCTGTGCCTTCAACGCCTCGGAAAGCTTGAACACCCGGCGCAGAGACTTGGACTGCGGCGACATGAGCATCGGAGCGAAGGCGGCCGGCTCGGCCCGCTTCATGGCGTCGAGGTCGCCTCCGTAGGTCTCGAAGAGGTCGATCAGCCGGTAGGGGGCGGGATAGTGGTCCTCTCGTGCCTTCTTGGCGACCTCGGCCCGCATCTTCTTGACCAGAGCCAGGCGTGCCGGCCACTTCCCGAGCGCCGCCTTTGCGAAGCTCGCCGGCTTCGACCGGCGCTTCTGCAGGACGGCTTTGCGCGCCGCCCAGTGAAGACTGTCCGGCCCGGCGACGAGTTCGTCGACGAGGCCCATGCCCTTGGCGGTGGACGCGGAGAGAAACGCACCGGAGAGCATGATGCTCATGGCGGACATCGGACCCGCCTGACGGATGGAGCGCGCGGTACCATTGAAGCCGGGGAAGATGCCGAGCTTGACTTCGGGGAAGCCTACCTTGGTCGACGGATCGCGCGTCGCGATACGATAGTGGCAGGCGAGGATCAATTCGAGGCCGCCGCCGACGCAGATGCCGTGCACGGCCGCGACGACAGGCACCGGCAGCTTTTCGATGCGGTCCAACATGGCGTTGACCATGCCGACCTGAGCGACGACGTCCGCCTCGGATGTCAGCGTCTCGAACTCGTTGATGTCGGCGCCGACGATGAACCCCTTCGGCTTGCCGGATATCAGGACGAGGCCCTTGATCGTGCCCGCTCCTCCGGCTTTTTCGGCTTCTTCGACGATGGCGCCCAATTCCTCTAGCGGTCGCCGGCCCAGCGCGTTCGCACTCGATCCTTCGCGGTCGAACGTCGCCCATGCAATGCCTTCGCGGTCAATCTCGTAGCGCCAGTCTTTGAGGGACGAGGGATCGAGAGCCATGCGGGACGTGCCTTCCGATGAATTGCGTTATTCGGCGGCTGCGGGTTGCTCGGTGACGCGCTGGTCAGGGCCCGGCCGCCGGTAGTGCGGACGAAGTTCGGCGGGATCGAAGTGATCCACGGCGATCACGCGAGCGACCAGAGTTTCGACTTCGCGCAGAAGAACGGCTTCGTCCGCCGTGACGACACTCTGCTTGGCCGCTTCCTCGATCCAATCGATCCCGTGGTAGCGGCGCACCGTACCGGCGCGGATCGCTTTTTCGAGTTTCTTTTCGGCTTCTTCGGCGGCGACCACCTTTGCAAGTGTGACCTCGAGGACGCCGGCCGGATCGGAGGCGTCTTTCGACACGAAGATATGACGGGTCAGCCGGTCGCGCACCTCGCCGGGCTTCAGAACGAGGCCGGCGACCGTGCTGCCGAGCTTGTCGGGTGCCGGCGCATAATGACGGCCGAGCGGAAAGACGACGGCGCGCAGCAGCCAGCGGACGGGCGCCGAGGGGAAGTTCGTGACGGCTCCGCGCAAAGCTTCGTCGAAGCGGGCCAGTCCGTTGGCGACGGTGAAATCGACGATGGGCCTGTCGGCCGTGGGGCGGCCGTCATCTTCGAAGCGTTTGAGAATGCACGAAGCGAAATAGAGTTCAGAGAGTGCGTCGGCGAGACGGCCGCAAATCTTCTGCTTGGTCTTAAGGCCCCCGCCGAGGACGGCGATCGTCGTATCGGAAACCACCGCGAAGTTACGCGCGGCCCGCGACAACTGGCGATAGTGGGTTTTGAGGTCCGGCACGGCCGAGGGCGCCGGCGCGAAGTAGCCGAACGTGATGTTGTGAAAGAACGCATTCGCCATGTTGGAAACGGCGTGCGCGATATGATTGAGAAACGTCGGCTCGAATTCGTCCAGGCCCTTCGTTTCGTCGGGGTTCTGGGCCGACCTGATCTCGAGGATGAGATAGGGGTGGGAGCGAAGAGCCCCCTGGGCAAAGGTGATGAGCGTGCGCGTGAGGATGTTGGCGCCCTCGACCGTAATGCCGACCGGGGCCATCGCATAGGCTGATTGCAGATAGTTGGCCGGGCCGTCGCAGATCGCGCGGCCGCCGTGAATGTCCATCGCATCGTTGAGGGCGCGTCGCAGACGCTCGGTGGTCTGATACTTCATCATCGCGGATATGACCGACGGCTTCTCGCCGGCCGCCACCATCGCGGCCGTCACGCCGCGCGCAGCCTCGTTCGCATAGGCCGCCTCGACAATCCGGGCGAGCGGCTCCTCGATGCCTTCCATCCGCCCGATGGGCAGGCCGAACTGCCTGCGGATGCGGGCGTAGGCCGACGTGAAGCGCAGCATGGCCTTGGCGCCGGCGGTCGCCGAGGATGGCAGCGAGATGGCACGGCCGGCAGCGAGGCACTCCATCAGCATACGCCAGCCTTGACCGGCCATCTTTTCCCCGCCGATGATCCAATCCACGGGGATGAACACATCCGTTCCCCAATTGGGTCCATTCGGAAAGGCGGCGCCGGAGGGAAGGTGCCGGCGTCCGATGTTCACACCGGGGTGGTTGGCGGGGATCATCGCGACGGTGATGCCGACATCCTCGCCCTTGCCGAGCAGGTTGTCCGGATCGAACAGACGGAAGGCAAGGCCGACGAGCGTCGCCTTGGGGCCCAGCGTGATGTAGCGCTTGTCCCACGACAGCCGGACGCCCAGCGTCTCCCGGCCTTGAAACTCCCGCTTTTCGACGATGCCTATGTCGCGCATCGTGGCCGCATCCGATCCCGAGGTTGGCCCGGTGAGCGAGAAGCAAGGGATTTCGTCGCCGCGCGCTAACCGCGGAAGGTAATGGTGCTTCTGTTCGTCCGTTCCGTACTTTTCAATGAGTTCGCCCGGCCCCAGGGAGTTCGGCACCATGACGATGGTGACGACGTCGGGCGAGCGCGACGCGATCTTGCCGAGGATCAGCGACTGGGCCTGGGCGGAAAAACCAAGCCCGCCATGCTCCTTCGAAATGAGCATGCCGAGGAATCCGTTCTTCTTGACGAAGTCCCAGATCTCGTCGGGGATCTCACGCTCCATATGACGGATCCGCCAGTCGTCGATGAGGCGGCAGAGATCCTCCGTCGGGCCATCTAGAAAGGCCTGCTCCTCGGCAGTGAGGACGACCGGCGGGACGCCGCGCAGGATCGACCAGTTCGGCACTCCGGAGAAGAATTCGGCGTCGAAGCCAACGGTGCCGGCATCGAGCGCCTGCTGTTCGGTATCGGAGACCTTCGGCAGGGTCTTCCTGAGGTAGTCGTAAGCGGGTTTGACGAAATACTTGCGCCGCACTTCCGGCACCGAGAGCGCGGCGAGTATGCCGACGGGAATCCACGCCAGCAGCGACCAGATGCTCGACAGCGGGAATGCCGGCTTACCGACGAGAATCCCGGCCTGCCAGATAAAAAGCAGCGCCGCCAGCGTCGCCGCCCACATCGACAGTCGTGCCTGGGTCATGCCCAGGGCTGTGATCGCGCCGATGAAGAGAAGGGCAAAAAGCAATATCGACATGCGCTGATCTCCGGGGGGCGGTTCGCGCCCCCTCCCTGCCCTACAGGGCCCCTGGCAGTGCAAATCCCGGTCGGGACCGCACCCGGGTCCCGGCCGTTCGGGCCGCCGCAATGGAAAACCATGGCGGGCAATGTCATCACAAAGACTTAACTAGCCACGGCTCGAATGGAAAACAACATTCGACATTTGCGGTTGTAGAAACATTTGGTGTTCCGGATCGCTCAGCGCGCAAACCCCGTCTTCGCCGGCGAGCCGGCTTTTGCACCCGTCTTGAAGATCTGCTCGATCAATGTCGGATACCAGGCGAAGGCCTCGTCATAGACGGCCTTGCGCTCCTCCGCGCTCTCGCCGGGCTTCGAAATAAAGGCATTCGACGGCACAAGTCCCCTTATTTTCCCGGGCAACTCACCGGCTGCGTAATCGGCGCCTATTTTGATCGCGTCATCGGGCGCGACGATCGACCAGCACGTATTTCGATACCGGCCGGGATCGGGGCGCTTCATCTCGAGTTCATCGATGATGCGCGTCGCGACCCCCAGACCCTGACTATGGGCCGAGAACGCAGACTTCGGCATTTCGTTGGCGATGGCACTGTCGCCGAGGACATAAAC
The DNA here is from genome assembly GCA_025458125.1 of Hyphomicrobium sp. Classification (GTDB taxonomy): domain Bacteria; phylum Pseudomonadota; class Alphaproteobacteria; order Rhizobiales; family Hyphomicrobiaceae; genus JAGVSR01. Next base: position 7,332 of record JALOTA010000025.1, on the reverse strand, counting down.
GTCGGGAGCACGGGTCGATGCGAAGCTGTCGGGATCGACGGGACACCAGTCGGGATCGGCGAGGCCCGCATCGCGCGCAATGGCTCCGGCCGTCTGCGGCGGGATGATGTTGGCCAGAGCGGCTTTCATCGTGAGACCGGCCTTGGTGCGGATTTCGCCATCGGCGGGATCGACCCTCGTCACCGTGAAGTCATCGATGTCGTTGGACAGATTGAGTTCAATGATGTCCTTGTAGTAGTGCGCGAATGCGTCCTGGAACGCCGCCTGTTTGGAGAACGTCATCTTCGCGTCGAGAATGACGAGTTTCGATTTTGGCTTCGCTTGCCGGAGATAGTTGGCGATGACACAGGCGCGCTCGTAGGGGCCGGGTGGACACCGGTAGGGCATCTTCGGAACGGCGATCACGACAGTGCCGCCATCGTCCATCTTTTCGAGCCGCTGCCGCAGCGTGAAGCTCTGATCTCCGCCGCGCCACGCGTGCGGCATCGTTTCGGCAGCAGCCTGGGAATAGCCCTCGATCGCATCCCATTTGAAATCGATCCCCGGCGCGACGACGAGGCGATCGTAGGGCAGCATCTTGCCGCTTTGCAAGCGAACCAACTTCTTCGACGCATCGACGGATTGCGCGCGATCATGGACGAGACGAACGCCTGTTGCCGAGATGCCGGTGTAGCGGTGCGAGAGCTTCGCAAAATCGTAGAGCCCGCCGATGTAGGCGTTGGAGAAAAAGCAGCTGGTATATTGCTGGTGCGGCTCGATCAGTGTGACGTCGAGACCCGGCGACTGGACCTTCAGGGAGCCGGCGACGGTGGCGCCGCCCGCGCCGCCCCCGATGACGACAATCTTGGCGCCACTACCCGCGATAGCCGGGGCCGCGACCATACTTGCGGCCGCCGCCAACCCCACTCCGAACTGACGGCGCGACAGGTCTATCGGCATGCATTCTACCCTTTCGCCGCAAGGCCGGCGGATGCCATGAGGGCGGACAATTCTTCCCAGAAATAGAGTTGCCCGGGATATCCGGTGATGCGACCCACTTCACGGCCATCACGCACGAGAATGAACGTCGGGGTGTAGACGATCGGGGAGAAGTTCGACAGGGCCTTCGAGTTGCGCCTGACACGCATCAAAGGGGCCGCCCGCCCTTCCGCCGTTCGCGCATAGCCTGCGCCTACTTCCTTGTTCCACTTTCGGCAGTAGTGACAGGCCGGATCATCTACCATGATCAAGGAAGCGGCTTCCGCGCGCGCGGTCCGGGCCGCCGCGATATCCGGGTTCGTCGCGACCGATTGCGACGCCGCGGCCGTGCCGGCGTCGGGACAAAGCCAGACAGCTGCCACGATTAAGGAAAGAACGACGAACAGGCGCACCATGGTCTCCGGTCAAGGGGCTCGGCGGAGCGCCGCGATGCGCGCCCGGCAATGTTTTGTACGGAAAGCGTATCAGCGGGGCGGCTTATTGAGAAGGCAGCCTTGCGGAACCTAACCGAGACGTAATCCAGGGATGTGCTCGTCGCCATGGAAACGCCTGAGGCGGCTGTGATAAACAAGTTCCATCATGTCGCGCTCAAACTCGCCCACTCCGCCTCCTGCAATGCAGGTTCAAGTTGTAAGCCGCCGGAGCTTTCTGGCCGCTGGAGCGGCGGCCACGGCGCTTTCCTCCCTGCTGGCGTTGCAGGTAGCCCAGGCCGGCGGAGAGACGGCCGCGCCGGCGTCGAGCGCGGAACAAGGATCGGGCAGCACGCCGCTCCAGGGCCGCATCCCGGTGTCGCCGGGGATGACACACTCCAAGCAATTCGAAGAGGCCTTGCAGTCCATTCTTGCCGATGCCGAACCTATTGCCGGCGAGCCGCTGACGATTGAACTTCCCGAACTGGCCGAGAACGGCAATGTGGTTCCCTTCACGGTTGCCGTCGACAATCCGATGACCGACGCCGACTATGTCCGCACCCTCTATCTGCTTTCGACGGCCAACCCGCAGGCCCTGGTGGCGACGTTTCACCTTTTTCCTGCGACGGGGAAGGCCTCGGTTTCGGGACGGATGCGACTGGCGAAGACGCAGGACGTCGTCACCATCGCGGAACTTTCGACCGGACAGGTGCTGGTCGCTGTACGCCAGATCGAAGTGACGATCGGTGGATGCGGAAACGAGTGAACCCAGATGGCAAGCAAGACCCGCATCAAACTTCCTGAAAAGACGACACTGGGCGAGGTGATCGAAGTTCGCGCGCTCATCAATCACGTCATGGAGACGGGCAACCGCAAGGATGCCAATGGGCAGGTCATCCCCCGGAATATCGTCAACAGTCTAGCCGTAACATTCGAGGATGTTTCGATCTTCAGGGCGGAGTTCGGATCAGGCATCTCGTCCAACCCGTTTGTCGCCTTTTTCATGCGGGTGACCGGGCCCGGCGAGTTTATTTTCACATGGGTGGACGATGCGGGCGAGAAGACGGTGGAGCGGGTGCCGCTGCTCATCGGCTAGTTGCCTCCTGATCCGGATCAAGCTTGATCGAGCCGCTTGTCTCGGCGCCCCAGAGCCGCTACGCCACAAATCTCGGCGCGTCCAGAACCGCCGGTTGTCACGAGGGAAGCATTATGGCCGAAGATCCGATCGTAGCGCAGAAGGGACCTTATCAGGTCGATCTCGTCGAGGGGAAAACCTATTTCTATTGCCGCTGCGGGCGATCGAGGCGGCAGCCGTTCTGCGACGGCGCGCACAAGGATACGGGGATCGATCCGCTGGCCTTCAAGGCTCCAGCGTCCGGTACGTTCAATCTATGCGGTTGCAAGTCGACCGACGACGAACCTTTCTGCGACGGTTCCCATAACGTGATCTGATCGGGGCCCCGCGTCCCCGTCCGCAAAGTCAAAAAAATGTCCTGGACGGATCACTTCCCTGACCTGAAGCGGCTTCCGGCGCCTTCCCTCGCCATGGTCGAACAGGCTGGACGCGTCGTCCAGCTTCCAGCCGGAGCGGTCGTTTTCGGACCCGGCCAGCCCCCCCAGAACTACCTGCTTCTCATCCGTGGCACCGTGCGGGTTCATCAGATTTCCGAGAACGGCCGAGAGATCGTTCTGTACCGCGTCACTGCGGGCGAGAGCTGCGCGATGACGACGGCGTGCCTCATCGGCGATGACGTCTACCAGGCGGAAGGCGTGGCCGAGACGCCGATAGAGGCGGTGGTGCTGCCGCGCGACGCCTTCGATGAAGCGATCAGCAAGTCCCCGGAGTTCCGGCGATTCGTGTTTGCGGCACTGTCCAGCCGCATGTCGAATCTTTTCAAGCTGATCGAAGAAGTGGCCTTCTCGCGCATCGACATCCGGCTAGCCCAGCGCCTGCTGGAACTGTCGGGCGATGGAGATCGCGTGGGCATGACCCATCAGCAGCTGGCGTCCGAGCTGGGGACGGCCCGGGAAGTCATCAGCCGGCAACTCAACGAATTCCAGCGCCGCGGTCTGGTTGCAACGGCCAGGGGCGAATTGAAACTGGTTGACCGCGAAACTCTTCGCAGGTTGGCGAACGGCCACTAGCGGCGCATGCGTGACATGATCACAGACTGCGGCAGGCGGTGTGCGCTAAGCCAACTCTCAAGCCAATCGACCAACTTGGGAGATCATCATGACCTGCAACGAAGGCAAAATGGACCGGGCGCTTCGTATCGTGGCGGGAGTCGCGATCCTCAGTCTCTATTTCGTCGGCCCGCAGTCTCCGTGGGCTCTTCTCGGCATTGTTCCGCTGCTCACGGGCGTGATCGGGTATTGCCCGGCCTACTCTCTGATCGGCATGAACACCTGCGCTCGCAAAAGCTAAGTTTCTCGCATGAGGGTGGCGGCGCGGGCGGTTTCCAGACTATATGAGCGGCCATGGACCGCCCCGCTGCTTCTGCCGATGTTCTGAGCCTGACTGCTGCCGCCGCCCTCTTCTCAGTCGTGGGCGTGGCATGCCTAATTTCCTGCGGCGGAGGCCCGCCTGAGTTACCGTTTGTGCTCGCTGCGGGCTTTTTCGGATGGAGGCCGAAAGGAAGCGAAGACGCGCCTCCCGGCAGTACCCCGGAAACGGAACCAGTTGATGGTGTTCCGCAAGCCTTCGCCGAAATCGTTCATGCGCTCGACATAGCCGCCATTCTGCTCGACGCGGAGCGCCGTATCGTCGAATTCAACCGGCATGCGGCGGATCTCTTTCCTTCGATCAGCGTCGGCGCGCCGGTCGCGCTGGCGTCGCGTAACCCCGATCTCACTCTGTCGATCGATCGGGTTTTCGCGGCAGGGCGGAGCGAGACGGCGGAGTTCACCGAGCGAATGCTTCAGGGCCGCCGTTTCATCGTGACGTCAACGCTTCTATCGGGCCCGCAACTGCTTCTTCAATTCCGTGACACGAGCGAACAGGAACGCCTGGCGCAGCTTCGTGCCGATTTCATCGCCAATGCCAGCCACGAACTGAGAACGCCGCTCGCGTCGATCAAAGGCTTCATCGAAACCTTGCAGGGCCCAGCCCGTGATGACGAAAAGGCCCGCAGCCGGTTTCTCGAGATCATGGGCTCGCAGGCCCAGCGGATGAACCGCATCCTCGATGACCTGCTCTCGCTCAGCCGTATCGAGATGCGGGCGCATCTGAAGCCCGAAGGCAGCGTCGATATCAACGATCTTGTCGCGCACGTGATCCGCGGCCTGGAGCCGCTCGCCAGTCAGGCTGCGATCACGCTCTCGTTCAAACCGGATGAGGCACTGTTGCCGGTCCGCGGCGACAGGGACGAATTGGAGCAGGTCATGCAGAACCTGATCCACAATGCGTTGAAGTACGGCCGTGCGGGAGGGCGGGTCGACGTTGACGTTTCGCTTCGTCCCGCAGTGAAGGGCGGAAGGCCCAAAATTGCCGTCGCTGTTTCCGACGACGGGCCGGGGATTGCTCCCGAGCATCTGCCGCGTCTCACGGAGCGCTTCTACCGGGTCGATGCCGCGCGCAGCCGCGAGAAAGGCGGAACCGGTCTCGGGCTCGCCATCGTGAAGCACATCCTCAACCGGCACAGAGGCGAACTCGAGATCAGTTCCGAGCTCGGCCGCGGATCACGGTTCACGGTCGTGCTGGATCCGGCGGCCTGAGACCTGAAAGCCGCATTGCGGCGCTGGTGTCACAAAAGGTTCGCGCACGGTCATTAGAGATATTGATCGTCGCGATCAATGTGGGCGCGCCGTGTCGGGGGCTGGCGAATGTTTTCAATCAGAAACAATACTTTAGGGGCCGATTTCGCTTCGAGCGGCCGTGTCCGGGCGGCCGCCGGCGCGAGTTGAAGCCCATGTCGGCCAAGATTCTCATCGTCGAAGACGAAGAATCTCTCGTGACCCTTCTGACCTACAATCTCAAGGCGGAGGGCTATTCGGTGGTTCATACGGCATCCGGCACGGATGCCCTGATGATCCTGCAAGAGGAGCGGCCGGATCTCGTTATCCTGGATTGGATGCTGCCCGGACTTGCGGGGATCGAGATCTGCCGGCAGATCCGCGCGCGGCTGGACACGAGGTCGCTGCCAATCATCATGCTGACCGCTCGCGGCGAAGAAGGCGACCGGATACGGGGCCTTCAAACCGGAGCCGATGATTACATCGTGAAGCCGTTCTCGGTTTCAGAGTTCCTCGCGCGGGTTACGGCGCTGCTGCGCCGCGCATCACCGGAGCGGATCGCCAATGTGCTGGTCGGCAACGGCATCAAGCTCGACCGGGTCGCCCACCGCGTGACCCGTTTTGGCCGCGAGGTCAACGTCGGCCCCACCGAGTATCGCCTGCTGGAACAGTTCATGGAGAACATGGGCCGGGTTCTCAGCCGCGCGCAACTCCTCGATGGCACCTGGGGGCGGGAATCGGATGTCGACGAACGCACCGTCGACGTGCATGTCGGCCGCCTGCGCAAGGCGCTCGTGCGCGGCACGGAGCCCGATCCGATCCGGACCGTTCGCGGCGCAGGCTATGTTTTCGACAGCGACCTCTAAACCGGAGTTACGCGGCTTTGGCGGCGACTCCCGCGATGAAGGCGCCAACGGCGTCATCGAATGCCTTGTCGCTGTCGAGGCGGCGAAATGCCGGCAGAAGGGCTGCCGTAGCCGGAAATGCCTCGGTTGCCAGCGCTGCCATCTCGTCGGCTTCGATGCCCTCGAGCGGCTTCAAGAGTCCCTCGATCTCCGCCAGCGCGAAGCCCAGGACAAACGCATAGAACGACAGCCCGAGACCTGCGGCACGGTCGGGGGGAAGACCGGCGTCGATGAGCGAGCGATAGACGATCTCGCTGGAGACGTGGTCTGCCGTTCCCGTGGCGTGGAACCGGAAGTGCAGGTGAAACAACCGCGGGTGCCGGTGAGCGAGCGCCCGGTAGGCCAGAGCGACTTTCTTCAGGTCGGCTCGCCAGTCGCCCGACGGTTCGGGCACTTCGATCGACCCCAGCGCGCGATCGGCGATCTGGCGCAGCAGTTCCTCCTTGGAACCGAAATGGTGCAAGACCGTCATGGGGTCGATGCCCATGCTGGCGCCGACTTTGCGCACCGAAAAGCCTTGTTCGCCAACCTGATCAAGCAGACTGAACGCGGCCTCCAGGATCTCGGTGCGGTCCAGGCCACGGGGCATTCGGGAGCGAGGCTTCAGCTTTTTCACGATCACACTTGACACTTCTACGGCGTAGATCATAACCTCTGCTGCATCGTGACGGCTTTGTAAAGCCGGTTCGGCGCCGGTCGAGCGCCGATGGGACCATGTGCCCTACGAGAAGATTGGCCGGCGCCGCGGCGCCATAGCTGGGAGGAGCGAGACCGTCATGACGCCAACGCGCCACCCGCAGGCCTTTGCCAGGTTTCGTGACCGCCGCACCGAGAAGAACGAGCTTCTGCGGCTTTGCGCGCGCGTCGGATTCACACCCCCAGGAGATCTCCAGCCCTGACCGCCGAAAGATCCCCGGGGGGATCGCACCTTAGCTGGAGAAGAAGCTTAAATGTCCAACAGATATTCCACGTCCCAGCTGAAAGAGCTGGATGCGCGCCACCATCTGCATCCTTTCTCGAACCACAAGTCACTGCGGGCCGCCGGTTCGCGCGTAATCGTCGGCGGTGACGGGGCTCACTTCATCGACAGCGAAGGCAAGCGCGTTCTCGACGGGATGTCGGGACTGTGGACGACGAACATCGGCTATGGCCGCGAGGAACTGGCTAAAGCAGCTTATGATCAGCTGCTGGAATTGCCCTACTACAATACGTTCTTCCAGACGACGCATCCGCGTGTCGTCGAATTGTCGGCGAAGCTCGCCGAGATCGCGCCCGCCGGTATCAACCAGGTTTTCTACGGGTCGTCG
>JALOTA010000170.1 GCA_025458125.1 Hyphomicrobium sp. | reverse complement strand
CGAAGGCGGTGCTCCTGAGCCAGTGCACCAAGCATCTCGACTGCCGTTTGATCTTTCATGCCGACATCTCTACAACGATCCTTGTAGAATGCAACAGTTTATAAAAGTGTCATCCCAGGATGTTGTCCACGACCCCCCTGCGTATGGCTGCCACTTCTGCGCTCGGTTTTGGTCTGGCGTTGAGTGTTGCGTGCTCGATTGCAACGGTGGCGGCAGTCCCGCCAATCATCCCCGCCCTGGCTGCCAGCCTGGTCCTGGCCGGCTGTGAATTCTTCCAAGGTCACTCTAGCTCTCAGGTTCAGCTGGAACCGACACAGCAGAACGTCTGGTTATGGGGACTTACGTTCCTCATGACTTGGGCGATCACGGTGGGACTCGCTCTGATCTTTCCGAGCGGCTCGCAATTTATTTGCGAGCCGTTGGTCCCGTGGCGCATCTCGATTGTGCTGTTTGGGGCTTTCTTCTCAGCGTGGCTGATTGCGGCCATGAGGAGCCGCGAGGGCGGTACCAAGCTCGAACCTTTGCTGCGGGTTATCCTGCTGTGGATCGCTCCCTTCTACGGGTTCTTTTATGCACCCTGGTTTCTAGCGCTGAGCCTTGCTGTGCCCTGTGCGGACCGCCCACTAGGGCAAGTGGCCATCGCGGCGTTAGCCATGGCCGTATCGGCTCATGGCGGTTATCGCGTGGGCACGTGGATGTATGGTCGATCTGTGTGAACAGGCATCTGATTGACAAATGTCAAGGCGCGCATATGCGCTTTTGAGCATGTCAAGCGTGCATCAGGAGGGTGGAGGCATGCCGAAGAGTACTCTCGAAGCGGTTCTGACAGCGCTGGCCGACCCGACGCGGCGGCGCGCCTTACAGCTTCTTGATGGCACGGAAGAGCTGTGCGTATGCGACCTGATGGAGGCACTTGACGCATCGCAGTCTCGTATGTCGCGCCACATGGCCACATTAAAGGAGGCGGGCCTCGTGCTCGACCGCCGCGATGCGCAATGGGTGCGCTATCGGCTCAATCCAAATATGTCCGCCGCCATTGGAGCGGTCGTCAAGAGCGTCATGGCCGCCAGCCGCTTAGAGAAGCAACCAAGATCTGTTCGTAACGCCTCGCGACGGCTCCGCGAAAGGGCGACAGCATGAGCCATCCGGATGTCATAATCGAAAAGAGCCGCAACCCCGAAACAGTCAAGTGGTTGGCTGGTGTCGGCGTGGCCCTCGTCGTTTGGTGGCTCCTCTACCGAAACCTCGTCCCCTTCTCCGAATGGGCCGTAGCCCAATTGCCCGTTGAGCGTGCCAGTCATCTGGGCGAAGCCGTGGCCTTCTTCATCTATGACACACCGAAGGTTCTGTTGCTTTTGACGCTCGTCGTGTTTGCCATGGGAATTGTTCGGAGTTTCTTCTCTCCGGAACAGACCCGCAAACTCCTGGCAGGGCGGCGGGAGGGCGTTGCGAATGTGCTAGCGGCTGCGCTGGGGATCGTGACCCCGTTCTGTTCGTGTTCGGCCGTGCCCATCTTCATCGGATTCGTCAGCGCAGGCATTCCGCTGGGTGTAACCTTCTCGTTTCTCATTTCCGCGCCGATGGTGAATGAGATCGCGCTTGGCCTGCTCTTCGGTCTGGTCGGCTGGGAAATAGCACTCGCCTATCTCACCTTCGGGCTCACGATCGCCGTCGTAGCCGGATGGGTCATTGGCCGCCTGGGTCTGGAAGACTGGCTCGAAGAGTGGGTGCGCAATCTTCGCACCGATGCCGTCGATGGTCTTGTGCCTGCGGCACTCACGCCGGTTGACCGCATCCAAGCCGGTATCGACGCAGTCAAGGATATTGTCGGCCGGGTGTGGATCTGGATCATCGCCGGGATCGCGGCGGGGGCGTTCATCCATGGCTACGTCCCAGCTGAATTGCTCGGCTCGATTATGGGACGCGATGCGTGGTGGTCAGTACCGGCCGCGGTCATCATTGGGATTCCCATGTATTCGAATGCGGCTGGCATCATCCCCGTTGTCGAAGCGCTGCTAAGCAAGGGCGCCGCTTTGGGAACGGTTCTTGCCTTCATGATGTCCGTGATCGCGCTATCGCTGCCGGAAACTGAGCCTTCGCTTGATTGCCGTGTTCATCGGAGTCGTCGCCAGTGGCATCTTGGCGGTCGGCTACCTGTTCAACATTCTGTTCACATAACCAGAGAGGCATCCGGCCATGAAGGAGATTAAAGTCTACGGTCCCGGCTGTAGTCGCTGCTCGGCAACGGCCAAGATGATCGAGGAGACTGCGGCGTCCCTCGGCGTGGAGATCAATGTCGAGAAGGTCACGGATATGACCGAGCTTGCCCGTCATGGAATACTCTCCACTCCCGGTGTGACGATTGATGGAAAGGTCGTCCACGCGGGAGGTCTCCCGAAACCCGAGGCGATCAACGGATGGCTAAGGAGTTGACGTTGATGCGAGCAGGACGCGAATGCGCGACCACCGCGGCGACGAGCCCGTTAGATCACCCGAACGACTGAAGCGCCGAAACAACAACAAGAAAGCAAGAGGAGTTGGCGATGACAATCTCGACGCCGGTAGCCCATGGCATTCAAACCATGCAGGAATGGCTCAAGGAACTCAAAGAGAGTGGCGAACTCGCCGACCAAGCCGCGGCGTACAAGGTGCTACGCGCAGTGCTGCACCAGCTTCGAGATCGGCTGACGGTCGAAGAAGCAGCTGACTTTGGCGCCCAATTGCCGTTGATGGTGCGCGGGCTCTATTTCGAGCATTGGCGTCCACACAAAGTGCCGCGCAAGATCCGCTCGAAGACCGTCTTCCTGGATGAGTTGAGCGCCGAGGTTTTGCCGCACACCTACCCAGTTGATTGGGCGGTCAGCACGGTGTTTGGGCTTCTTGCGCGTCATTGCGACCCTGGCGAGATTGATGACGTGAAAGGCCAGCTCCCGGACGAGATCAAGGAGCTTTGGCCGGATGGTCCAGTAGCTACTCGTCCCACGGCGACTGCAAAAGTGAGTTCAGGCTTGCAATCAGAGCAGCCGCCCAAAACACCGGTTCATCATCACACGCCGCACGATGATCCGCTGCCGGGAACTGTGGGAACGGGCGAGGATATTTGCCCAGAGTGCCACGGTAGCGGAAAGGCAGTGGATAGGAAGACGGGCAAGATGACGGAAGACTGGTGTGAGCGTTGCGAGGGCACAGGACGGATCATCGAAGGCATCGGCTGACTGAGGCCGTTCGACCGCTTCGAAAGCTGTTCAAGGTGAGGTTTACGACATGCTCGAGGCCTGGATGTCTTACGGCTA
>JALOTA010000098.1 GCA_025458125.1 Hyphomicrobium sp. | reverse complement strand
ATCACGCGCTCGAAGAAGCGCTGATGGTACTTGAGAACGTCCGTCGTGAAGATGATGAGGTCGGCGCGGTTGCGAACTTCCGTGAGCGTGGTCATGAACCAGCCACGGCTCTGGAGCACGCGCAGGTTATGCATGTAGCCGTCGCTCAGGGCGTGATCGACGACACCGCGCGACTTGTCGGCGATCGACATGACGGCACGCATCCCGTCGATATCGGTCCCGAGCCCTCCGAAGGCCGGCAATGCGGCTTTGCGGATGAGCCCGGCGGCCGCCGCAATGGCGGCGTCCAGGCTGACCGGCCGGCCGGCAACGCGCGGTTCCGACTTGGTGAGCGGACGTTCGAACCCGGCCTTGGACTTGCCGCAGCCGTTTCGCGTGACCGTCAGCTTCTGTCCGTTCCGGCTGATCTCCAGGTCATCGCAGACCAGGCCGCAGAACACGCACGGAACGTTGGAATAGGTTTCGGAAGCAGACGCCGGTGCCGGAGCAGCACCCGCCGGGGCAGCGGTCATGAATGGAGCTCATTCTTTAGTTGGAGCCGCACAAAAGCATGGCAGCGCCCCCCTGACAACACTCGAGCCTTGGACGGGCCTTGCAACCTCGGGCGGCTAATAAGCGCAGAGCCCGATTACGGGAAATCGACCCGATTGCGCTCACAATTATCGCTCACTATTGTGCCGCCCCGCGGACCCGAGGTCGGGCTGCGGAAATCAGGATTTGGAGGAGACTCGATGGTGAGAGTGGTGGCTTCCTTAATGCTGGCGCTGGCGGCGCTGCTGCCTGCGGCCGCCGAGGCCCACGGGCCCTCGCGCCAGAAGGTCGTATCCAAAATCGAAATCAATGCGCCGGTCGACAAAGTATGGGAAGTGGTCGGCAATTTCCAGGACATGAGCTGGCATCCCGCAATTGCGAAGACGGAAGGCACGGGCGGCAACGAAGCTGGTGCAACCCGCAAGCTGACGCTCCAGTCCGGCGGCGTCATCAACGAGAAACTCACGAAGTACTCCGCCGAAGAGCGCGGCTTGGCCTATGAGATCACGGACGTCGACGTGAAGGTTCTTCCCGTCACCAACTATAGCGCGCAGATGAACGTGACCGGCACGGCCGAAAAGACCATCGTCGAATGGCGCGCGGCTTTCTATCGGGGCTTCGTCAACAACGATCCTCCACCGGAATTGTCGGACGAGGCCGCTGTCAAGGCGGTGACCGAAGTGGTGCAGGGCGGACTTGGCGCGCTGAAGAAGAAATTCGAAGGCGGCTGATCAGGTGCCGAGAGCGGTCAAGCTCCAGAAAGCTGTTCGGTCCCTGACCGGGCAGCTTTTTCTAATCTGTGCCGCGACTGCGGCAGGGATCTGGCTATCGGGCTCCGGCGGACTGGCAGACAGCGGGGCGCCGCTGGCCAAAAGCACGAAATCCGCCGCAGCGACGGCATTCGTGACCAACCAGATCGGGAACAGCCTCTCCGTGGTCGACTTGGCCGCTTCCAAGCAAATCGCTGAAATCGCGATCGGCGGCAAACCGGCAGGCGTCGCACTGTCTCCCGATGGTTCCCGCGCTTACGTTTCCGCACCCGATGGCCGTGAGGTCGTCGCCGTCGATACCGCGGCCAGAACTGTCATGAACCGCGCTCCGGTCGGGCAGGGGCCTTTGGGCATTGCCGTCAATCCACGGTATGGAACCGTCTATGTGGCCGATTGGTACGAGCATCGCCTCTACGCCCTAGACCCGGCGACATTGCAGGTCACGGCGTCGGTAGCTACCGGGCAGTCGCCCTCCGGTGTCGCGGTGACGGCAGATGGAATGACGATATTGACCGCCGATCGCGACAGCAATCAGGTCTCGGTCATCGACGCGGCCTCATTCAAGGTGACGGCTACCATTCCGACCGGCGAGCGGCCGTTCGGCGTCACCATCGATGAAAATGCGGGACGAGCCTATACAGCAAACGTCGCCTCGAATTCGATGACGGTCCTCGACCTTGGCCGGAGAGTGAAGGTTCGAGATGTGCCGGTCGGCTTACGGCCTTACGCGGTCGCGCGGGCGGGCGACCGGATCTTCGTCACCAACCAGCACGGTGAATCGGTATCGGTCCTGGATGCCGCAACGTTCGACCTCGTGAAGTCGATCCGGGTCGGCAGCTTCCCGGAAGGAATCGAGGCCGATCCGGGCGGCTCTAGCGTTTGGGTCGCCTGCTGGGACAGCAACACCCTCGAGCAGATCGATACGGCCACACTGACCGTTTCGCAAACGATCCCGGTCGGCGAAGGGCCCCGGGCCTTTGGCCGCTTCCTTCACTGATCTCCAACGCGCTCAACGGGATCAGCATAGGCTGCGGGTGTCTTCGCTAGGACAACCTTAATTCTTCGCAATCTCATACTTTTACACTGCCTCAGGGCCCGGCCTTTAGGTAGTTTCCAGTCCAACCGGGCTAAGTCCGGTCCAAGGAAAAAGAATATTGCCCCTCCCGGACGGCCGCCGTACAACGCGGCCCCCGCGGCGCCGCAAGCGGCAAAGGGGCTCGAACTGGAGGAAATAAAGAATGTTGCGCTACATGCGTGGACTTGGGATTGCGGCTTTCTTGGCGATGCCGTTCGTATCCGTAGCAGCAGTCGCCGAGAACCCGGCAGCGGTCGATGCCATCTTTAATGCCCGGCACCTCGATCTGGTGAACAAGGGCAGCAACGTCCTATACAAGTTCGACCATCAAGTGAGCGATGAAAAGCTTCTTGGCCAGGGTTTCTCCGACGATATCAAGGTCAATGTCACGGATGTAACGGCGGAAGGTGCCCGCGTCCTGGACGTTACGGTTTTCACCGGCGATCGGCAGCGTCCCATTCAGAACTATGACGGGCTGTCGATCAATCCAGTATTCGTCTGGTTTCTCGACAAGTCGGTAGAGAATCTTCGCGTCGTCGCCGGCGGCAAGCAACCCTACCTCAAGGGCCGAATCCGCGATGCCTTCGTCGACCGGGCAAAGATCGAGCCTGTCAAGTTCAACTACGCTGGGAAGGAAGTGGAAGGCTTCAAGGTGACGATGGTCCCCTTCGAAAACGATCCCAACAAACACAAGATGCAGGGATACGAGAAGTCCGCCTTCTCGTTCACCTTCAGCAAGGACGTTCCTGGCTACTTCTATGAACTGGACTCGAACATCTTCTCGTCGCAGGCCGGCACGGCCAGCATGAAGGACCGTGTGGTTCTGGTCGAGGCCACGCCATGAAGTGGACACCCGCTATCGTAATCGCGTTCTGCGCGGCTGTTGCCCTGGGGCTTTCTCCGGCTTCGGCCGATGAGGCAGAAACCGGTGTAGTCAACGATTACCCCACCTTCAATCGTGCCGACTACATCTATGGATGCATGCAGGTCAATGGGAACACTCGGATCGCGCTTGAGCGCTGCGCGTGTTCGATCGATGTGATCGCGAGCATCCTGCCGTTCAAGGAGTACGAAGAAGCAGAGACCATCATGTCTCTTCGTCAGCGCGGCGGCGAAAGCGTGGCCCAGTTCAACCGGCCCGAAGCTCAAGTCATCGTTCACAAACTCAAGCAGGCGCAACTCGAGGGTGAATTGCGCTGCTTCTGATCACCGGCCTGGACAACGGGCTTGAAATGCGAAAAGGGCGCCGCTGGTGACGGCGCCCTTTTTTTGCTTCGAGTAGCTGACAATCCCGGTTCAAGAACCCTTCGGTCCCGTGCGGCCGGTGAAGACCTTGCCTTCCGTGTCGGTCGCGGTCACGTCCAGCGTTTCGTCACCGCCGCCCGCGTAGGTGAAGCGAAAGTTCGGGTCTTCGGATATCGAGATGCCGCCTGTCATTTTGAAGACGAGTTCGTCACCCCTTTTAACGTCGATCTCGCGAACGAACCGCGCCGGAATGTAGAACCCCGTGGCTTGATTGAGCTGCAGGCCGGAATATTGCGGATGCTTGATCATAAGCTGCGCTTGGCGCAGGCCGGGCGACGCGTCCGACTTTTCGATCGTACGGACGATCATCCGACCGGCATCAGCGAGCGCTGCATCCGTGTCCTTCAGTGCCGGAGCCGAACAACCGCCGGCCGCTTTGACGAATTTGGTCGCCATGTAAAGCGAACCGTCCTGCATCTCCGCGACCGCACGCACATTCGAATACATGTCTACGCGCACGCGCGTGGACAGCACACGCTCTCCATCGCCTGCAGCCGGTCCGAAGGCAAACTCGGCGACCACGGGAGCCGGGTTCTTGTCCACGATCAGTGTCAATTTCTTCACACGATCGGCTGCATCGGCAGGAATTCGTATCGTCACCGGAACCAACGCGGCATCGTCGGCACGCCCGGGAGCTTCGAGCGAGACGATCGCGTCGTTCTCCTTCGCGACCCTCTCACCGAACACGTCCTTCTGGAGCGCGGGCCAGACATCGGCTTCGATGAGCGCGTTACCGCCCGCTTCGGCGGCGTGTGCCGGCAGGGCCACAAGGCACGAACCGGCGCCCAACATGAGCGCGGCCACCGCGGATCTGAGTGTCAATCTGGAGGTCTGCATGCTCGCTGTCTCCGTTGGCGTTTCTCGTAGCGTAAGCAAAACAAAGAAGCGCTATTCCCATTCCAGTTCCGCGAACGCGGCTGAAACATTGCGCTTATGATACTCGTCCCAAAGCAGCCATGCATCTTTTTCCGAAAGGCCAGCCATTTCGGTTGCCTCGGCCAACGTCTTGCCCTGCTTGATCAGCAATCGGACGTCACTGGCCACAGCATTGAGGTAGCGCTGAAGCGGCGCAGCGGCCGCGCTCCACGCGAGAGCGGCTGGACCGTGTCCAGGAACGACCCGGACCGGCGGGGACTGCCCGAATTCGTCCAGCAGTGCCATCCAGCCCTTAATCGAGCCGTCGATGGTCGGAATGTGCTCGACGAACAGCAGATCCCCCATGAAGACGGTGCCTGTGATGCTGTCTTTGACAGTCAGGTCATTATCCGTGTGAGCGGTCGGATGGGCCGTCAATTCCAGCGTTCGTCCGCCAAGATCCAAGGTTCGGACCCCATCCACCTTCAAGCCGGGCGGGATGATCTTCGTGCCATCAAAGGCCGCCGGCCCGAGTAACTCCTTATTGATCGCCAGATATCTATCAGCGCGGGCGAGCAAGCCCCTCTCAAGCTTGCGGTGCCCGGCGAACGTGACGCCATCTCTCTCAAAGACGGCATTTCCAAAGACGTGGTCCGGATGCATGTGCGTATTGATGACGTATCGCACCGGCTTGTCGGTGACCGCCGTCACAGCCGCTTGCAGCGCCCGCCCCACGACCGGGCTGCCGCCGGTGTCAATCACGGCCACCGCCTCCTCTCCAACGACGAATCCCGGATTGGAGATGTCGCCCTGGTTGCCGGGTGAAAAAATCGCATGCTGGCCGCGATGAACGAAAACGCCCGGTGCGATTTCTGCCGCGTATCCCGCCCCGGCACCGGCAGGGACGATCCGGATAAACGGCAGGGCGGCGGCGGCAAGCACCCCGCCCAAGCAGGCCCTGCGGTCGATCGTCATGGATTTCATGGGGGACATGGGCTTCGCATGCTAGAATGAGGGTGCGGAATTACACCTATATATAGGAACCGAAGCCCTTCCTAACGAGCCCTGGGAGAAAGGCATTTCTCCGAATGCGTCAGTTCTGACGAGTGTCTGGAGCACGAAGGGGCAAAAATAATGCACATTTTGCAATGTGAATCAATGACCCTAATGGGTGTGGCAGGTCATCACCAACTTGGCGTGCGCTGCACAATAGCCAACTGCGCCGAGCTATCCCTCTGAATTAAATTATATAACGGGGTCAAGCCGGCATCCGCATGTGGTGTTGCAGAAAAAATGATCTCACGGATTGTCTTGCGGTCCTCACGAGAAAGTGTCTAGATGCCGCGCGGTGATGAGACCCGGGGGAGACGTTCGGAGGAGCGTTCCTCACCTGAGCCGGAACCGAAGCAGGGATAACGATAAAAACCTGTTCGGCAGCCGGTCTGGAAAAGTCCGTGGCTGATCATCTGCAAGCGTGGCAAGAACCTCAAGGAGGAAGCGCGATGCGCAAAAGTGCACTCGCTATCGGCCTGCTCGCTTCGGCGGCGGCGTCGCCCGTTTGGGCGAACGACGACGTCAAGAAGGCGATCGCAGATCCCAATAACTGGGCCGTCCAGATGGGTAACTACGAGGGCTGGCGTTATTCACGTCTCGACCAGATCAACACCTCGAACGTCAAGGACCTCAAGGTTGCCTGGCAGTTCTCGACCGGCGTTCTGCGCGGTCATGAGGGCTCGCCGCTGGTGATCGGCAAGGACATGTATGTCCACTCGGCCTTCCCGAACAAGGTCTTCAAGCTGAGCCTGGAGAACCCGGTTGAGCCGAAGATCCTCTGGAAGTACGAGCCCAAGCAGGATCCGTCCGTCATCCCCGTGATGTGCTGCGACACCGTTAACCGCGGTCCCGCAGTGGCCGGCAATACCCTGATCATGGGTCTCGCCGACACGACGATCGTTGCTCTCGACACCGCGACGGGCAAGGAAAAGTGGAAGCAGGTCAACGGCGATCCCAAGAAGGGTGAAACGTACACCGGCAACGTGCTGATCATCGGCGACAAGGTCATGATGGGCATCTCGGGCGCTGAGTTCGGCGTTCGCTGCCACGTTACGGCTTACTCGCTGGCCGATGGTAAGAAGATCTGGCGCGCCTACTCGATGGGCCCGGACTCCGACATCCTCGTCGACCCGGAAAAGACCCTGTCGCTCGGCAAGCCGGTCGGCAAGGACTCGTCTCTCAAGACGTGGACGGGCGACCAGTGGAAGATCGGTGGCGGTTCGACGTGGGGCTTCTACTCCTACGATGCGGATGCCAACCTGTTCTACTACGGCACGGGCAACCCCTCGACCTGGAACCCGGCGCAGCGCGCTGGACCGGACGGCAAGCGTATCGACGCTCGTAACCCCGACACCGGCGTGGCCGCCTGGGCATACCAGATGACCCCGTTCGATGAGTGGGACTATGACGGCGTGAACGAGTCGATCCTCACCACGCAGAAGATCGGTGGCGCTGAGCGTAAGGTTCTGACGCACTTCGACCGTAACGGCTTCGGCTATACGCTCGACCGTCTGACCGGCGAACCTCTCGTCGCTCAGCCCTACGACGAAGATCTGAACTGGTCTTCGGGCGTTGACCTCGACAAGTCTTCGCCGACCTACGGCCGTCCGAAGGTTCTCGACGCCAAGTCGACCTTCGTACAGGGTGCTGACGTGAATACGAAGAACATCTGCCCCGCTGCCCTTGGCTTCAAGGACCAGCAGCCGGCTGCGTACTCTCCGCAGACGAACTTCTTCTACATTCCCGTCAACAACGTTTGCATGGACTACGAGCCCTTCAAGGTTTCGTACACGCCTGGCCAGCCGTACGTCGGCGCCACGCTGTCCATGTTCCCGCCGGAAGGCAAGACGAACACGGGTCACTTCACCATCTGGGACGGCGCTGCCGGCAAGATCGTGCACCAGCATGACGAGCCCTTCTCCGTCTGGTCGGGCGTCCTGAC
>JALOTA010000169.1 GCA_025458125.1 Hyphomicrobium sp. | reverse complement strand
GGCTTACTTCTGCCCGTCAATCCACCAGGTGTCGAGATTGTAGCCCCAGAGCGCAAAGCGTTCCGGGCTCTTGACCTGCCCCCAGTTCGCGACCCACTGCCGGGAGGCATGGAAAAGCGGAACGACGTAGTGTCCCGAGAGCAGAACCCGGTCGAGCGCCCGCACCGCAGACGTGAAATCCTCCTCGCTCTCGGCTTCGAGAAGGCGGCCGATCATGGCATCGACCGCAGGGTTCTTCACGCCCACGAAATTGAAAGACCCGGGAGTGTCCGCCGTCCGGCTGTCCCAGCGGAACACCTGCTCGTTCCCCGGCGAGAGCGACGAGGGCCACGCCGTCTGGATCATATCGTAATCATAGTCCTTGAGGCGGGACTGATACTGGGCGCTGTCGACGACCCTGAGGCGCGCCGCAATACCGAGCTTGGCGAGATCCGAGACATAGCTGGCCATCAGCCGCTGCTGCACCGCCGAGCCAGCGAGAATCTCGAATTCCAAGGGCCGGCGCGTGTCCTTGTGTACGAGACGCCCGCTTTCGATGACGTAGCCGGCTTCCTTGAACAGCCGGAACGCTTCTCTCGCATTCTCGCGATTGTGTCCGGTGCCGTCGCTCACGGGCATCCGGTATCGCCCTTCCATGACCTCGGGCAGCACCGCTCCGGGAAACGGCGCGAGCAGCTCTCGTTCCCGCTGATCCGCAGGTCGCCCGGCCGACGACAGAGAGGACCGTTCGAAGAAACTCTCCGTGCGCTTGTAGAGCCCGTGATAAAGCGTCTTGTTCACCCATTCGAAATTGAAGAGCAGGAGCAGGGCGCGGCGCACGCGCGCATCCTGAAAGACCGGACGCCGGATGTTGAAAGCCAGCGCCGACATGCCGGCCGGCAGCCCTGTCTCGATCTCCCGCATGATGATCCGCCCGTCGCGGTGTGCCGGGATGTCGTAGCCAGAGGCCCACAGCTTCGGATCGTCTTCCGTGCGCACATCGAGAACGCCCGACTTGAAGGCTTCGAACTGCACGCTCATGTCGCGGAAATACTCGTAGCGGATCTCATCGAAATTGAACCGGCCGCGGTTCACCGGCAGATCGCGCCCCCAATAATCGGGGTTGCGCTTGTACGTGATGGAGCGCCCGGGGTCGACGGCAGCGATGATGTAGGGACCCGAGCCGACCGGAGGCGTCAGCGTCGTACGATCGAATGTCTCCGCCGTGAGGAGGTGCCTGGGAAGCACCGGCATCGATGCCATGATGAGCGGCATCTCGCGATCGCCGCTGGCGTCGAATACGAACCTCACGGAGTGATCAGAGAGGCGCTCCGTTCGCACGACCTTCTTGTAGGAATTGCGATGATTGGGCCGCCCTCGCTCACGCAGCGTTTCCATCGAGAAGATGACATCCTCAGCCGTGATGGGCTGGCCGTCGGAAAAGCGCGCGGCCGGGTTCAGATGAAACGTCACGGAGGACCGGTCGGCGGGAACGTCGATCGTCTCTGCGATCAATCCATACATTGTGAAGGGCTCGTCGAACCCGCGAGCCATCAGCGTCTCATAAACCCACTCACGGACACCGGCGGCGGGTTCGCCGCGGATGATGAAGGGATTGAGCGTGTCGAACGAACCGGTCTGACCGAGCACGACACGGCCACCCTTGGGCGCGCGCGGATCGGCATAGTCGAAGTGTTCGAAACCAGGGCCATACTTCGGCGTGCCATGCATGGCAATCGCATGCGAGCCCTCCGCCGGAAGAGCACTCCCTCCCGACAGCGGCACGAGCAGCAGCGCGGAGAAAACAGCGATCGCTCGCAGGGTGCTTCTGGCGAAGCGCCGCGTGGCCGGGCGCGGGCATCGGCGCGTCATGACGTCTCCGCAAATTGAGACCGATTGGCGGGCGTGGAGCGGTCTGCGGCCACCCGGACAGGCTTTTAGCATGTTCGGTGCACGTGTTTATTACGGTTTGTTGATCCAATGCTGCCGGACAAAGGCGACCGATCCGTGGCCGCTTTGCAACGCCGGAGCAGCGTTTCGTCAGCCTTTCCAGATGCGCGTCATCGAGGGGGGAGCCGGCCGATCCGGCTCAGAGAGAAAGGTCGAATTTCCCATGGCACACGTACGTACGCACGCTCTGAGTTCCTTGGGCGCCGTGGCCGCAGCTCTGGCCCTCGCCGGGTCGCCTGCCATTGCCCAGAACAAACCGGCGGCCGCACCGGCGGCTCCTGCCGCTGCCGCTCCCGCCAAGAGTGCCGCAGCGAAGGATGCGCCTGCCGCCAACAAGAGCGCATGGGTCAAGCTGTGCGAAAAAACGCCGCTTGTGAAGAAGGCCGAAGACGGAAAGGAAGTGAAGGAAGAGAAGGACATCTGCCTCACTCACCACGAGCGCCTCGACGGCAATTCCGGCATGGTTCTGGTCTCCGCTGCCATCCGTGAAGTCCAGGGACAGGACAAGAAGCACCTCATGATCATGGTGCCCCTTGGCATGGCGCTGCCGCCCGGCCTTCGCGCGGCGGTCTACACCAAGGACCAGTGGGCCAAGATCGCCAAGAATGAGAAGGTGGACGACAAGGAATTGAAGCCGATCGATCTCAAGTATTCACTCTGCCATGCGTCCGGCTGCACGGCTGAAATAGAAGCCGAAGCAGGCATCATCGACCAGATGAAGGCAGGTGGCGGTCTGATGATCGT
>JALOTA010000168.1 GCA_025458125.1 Hyphomicrobium sp. | reverse complement strand
CCCTCTGAGCCAGCGTCGCGTAGGCGACCATGATGATCAGCTCGATCAAGAAGTAGCCGATCAGAAAGCTAGCAATGACCGCTAGATCGGCCGGGCTGAAAAGGGTCTTTGCAAGGAGCAAAGCGACTCCAACGTTTCGGACGGCGCTTTCGATCACCACCACGCATCGCTCGCCAGGACGAAGTCCGACTGTCGTCAAATGTGCGAACAGCATGGCGAGCGCGATGAAGATGATCGCGCTCAGGCCGATATCCCTCGCGAGCGTCGTCAGTTCGGACTGGATGGCGGTGGCCGTGAGACCCAGGACGACCAGCACAACGAGGAGTGACATCCGCCGAAAGAAAGCCGTGTGGTGTTGGACAAGATCAGGACGAACGTGCTGAAGGAATGCTCCGGCTGCAACGGGCAAAAGCATGAACAGTGCGAGCTGTCCAAGAACGAAGGCAACGGGGACCTCCTTGAGTTCAACGACTGCTTGGCCCAGCTTGGTGAGCAACGACAGCCAAAGCGGCATCGTCAGCAACGAAAGGACGGTGGAGAGCGCTGTGATGAACGCGGAGAGCGCAACGTTCGCACGAGCAAGATAGGTGTAATAGGTGGATATGCCTCCACCCGGGCATATGGACAGTATCAAGACACCCGCTGCAATCGGCTTTACGGGAGCAGCCAAAAAGATCGTTGCAAGTCCGACGGCTGGCGTGGTGATGAGCTGACCGATCGATCCCGTTAGTGTCGCGCGCCGGGAATGCCGAACCTCCTCGATGGCTGCCATCCTAACTTCGGTCCCAGCGATGAACATGAGTAGGATCGCGCACAGCGGTATGCCAACGTCAATGACTATCGACAGCATCAAGGGCCCCACGACTAGCGCTTCTTTGGGTTTTCAGTTTCTAGGACAATTCAAACAATTCGCATGGCGTTGCACTCAAAGACATCGTTGTATTTTCCTGTTCATCACCATTTGTGGGCAGCAATCGCCCTCTGCTTCATGTCACTGCCGAAATGGGCCACCGATTTTCTCGTGCCGCCATTGGATCGGAGACATGCCGCTCCATCGATGAAACGCGTGGACGAAGGAGCTGGGCGTGCTGTAGCCCAAGGACAGGCCGACATCTGCAGCGGGAAGCTGTGTCATCGATAAGAGCTGGCGTGCGACCGCGTGGCGGATTTCGTCCTTGAGCGCCTCGAACGTCGTCCCCTCGCTTTTGAGCGCGCGGCGCAGCGTCCTCGGGTGGATCTCTAGATGGGCTGCGACATCACGCATCGAATGGGCACCCGTGAGCATCAACGAACGCAGCGCATGCTTGACTCGGCTCGACATCCCCCAGGGCGCTTGGAGCAGCCGCTGAGATAACTCTGAGAGGATTGTCTCGCGGATCGCCCGATCGGCGGTCTCGAGCGGAAACTTCAAGACGCGCCTAGGCAGGATGAGGCAGGTCTCGCGCTGATCGAAGCGAATGGGTCGAGTCGTAAGCGCACGATAGGGCGCGACATCGGCGGGCTCCCGCCCAATTATCAGAATTTCCAGCGGCTCGGCTTTTCCCGCCGTCAGGTCGCGAATGAAACTGCACCCGATCGCGACGACGAGATCATACATTTCGCGCGACGGCTTAGTGTCGGGATCGTAGATGCCGTAGCCAAATGCGAAATCGTCGCCGCTGCGATGGAGATAGGTCGAGCCGCCTGTGGAATTACCGATCTGAAAGGCGACGAAATCCTCCAGGGCTTCCCCCAGAGTAGCTGCGTGACGCATGGCGCGTCCTAAAGGACCAAGCGCTTCCAGCGTCTGTCTGGCGCCCAGACGAAGGCCGAAATCCGGAGTCCGCGACAGTTCTGCGGACCGTTCAAGTATCTTCAGGTAGCTGGCGTAGGGAATGTACGCGTCGGGTCTGAGGTCCGCGACCGATACTCCCGTTCCGTCAAGAACCGCCCGCAGTTCGACGCCGAGTTCATCTAGCAGAGGCGGCAGATGCATCAGCGATGCGGCGCGCTGCACCGCAGTCGTTTTTATGTGCGGCATGGGGCTTTATTGTCCCCAAAAAGCAACCAGGTCAACGGAACTCGGAGCGCGGATTACGTGGCTTCTTGCCAATCTTTGGCTGCCTCCAGGGGGCATGCAGCAAGCATCGTCATTAAGCACCCTTGACCCGAAAGGTCGCCCATTGAAACTGACACGGCGCGCAACGACGCTTGGGGGGCTTGGCCTACTCGCGACATCTGCGATTTTGAACAAAGCGAGCGCCTTCGATGGGCCCTTGACCGACCTGGTCGAGGGCACGGAGGACTTTGGCACGGCCGTCGACGCCTATACCTACGGCTATCCGATGGTCACGCTGGAGATGACCCGGCGCAGACTTACGAATGTCACCAAGGCGGACGAAACCCGAGCCCCCATGGGGCAGATCGTCAAGATGCGGTCCTATCCGGACGCCAGTTACCGCGATATCACCGGCCCGAACGCCGATACCCTCTACACGACCGCCTTCTTCGACGTCGGTGACGAACCCTGGGTGCTCAGCGCCCCCGACATGAAGGGGCGGTATTTCATGCTGCCCTTTCTTGACGGCTGGACCAGCGTGTTCGCGGTTCCGGGCAGCCGAACCACGGGTACGCAGGCGCAGACCTTCCTCATCACCGGGCCTGGATGGTCGGGAACCGTTCCTGCGGGGATGACGCAGTTGGAGTCTAAGACCTCGCTCGTTTGGCTCATCGGCCGCATCTATTGCACCGGCACGCCAGAGGATTACGCGGAGGTGCACGCGCTGCAGGATCAGTTCAAGCTCCAGCCGCTCAGCAGCTGGGGCAAGGACTACACGCCGCCGCCGGGCGAGGTCGATCCTTCCGTCGACATGAAGACGCCGACGCGTGACCAGGTCAACGGGCTTTCGGCCGTCAAATTTTTCACGCTGCTTGCCGACCTCCTTAAGCGAAACCCGCCTTACGCGGCAGATGCGCCCGCGCTGGCGCGCTTCAAGGCGATCGGCCTCGTCCCAGGCCAGAGCTTTGATGGCGCGCACCTTGATGCGCTCTGGGACAGGCGGCTGCCTCAGGTGGGATACGACTGGATCCTCGCGCATCTCCCCACGCTGACGCGCGTGAATGGTTGGCTCTTCACCACCAAGACGGGCCTCTATGGCACGGATTATACTCAGCGCGCTCTCATCGCCGCCGTCGGACTGGGAGCCAACCGCCCGCAGGACGCGGTCTATCCCCTCTCGACGCGGGCGTCGATTTTAGAAGCTTATGAAGGCGCCTACAAATATGAGGTGAGGTTCGAGAAAGGCGAGCTTCCCCCGGTCAAGGGGTTTTGGTCGCTGACCCTGTACGACGAACACATGTTCTTCGTCGCCAACCCGATCAACCGCTACGCGATGAGCCTGCGGACTCATCCCAAATTCGAGGCCGACGGCTCGCTGGTCATCTACATCCAGAACGAGAGCCCGGGTCCCGACAGACAAGCGAACTGGTTACCGGCGCCAAAGGGCGGCTTCCGCCTGATGATGCGACTCTATTGGCCGGAAGAGAATACCCCATCGATCCTCGACGGATCGTGGGTCTTACCCGCGGTTACGAGAGTCGGCTGACCCCGCTTTTCGGACTGCGACCATGGCGTCCGCCGTGACTGGCGAAATGCTCGGGGAACAAGACAAATGGCTCCACCAGAAATGGAAGTCGGTTTACTCACTTTGGAGAGAGCGGCGATGAGAAAATTCATGTTTGTTGCGGCGGCGTTGGGCGCCCTCGTTCAACCGGCTTTTGCGGAAAGCATTTGGGAGCGGCTGGATCGCGGACTCGAGGTTGTCAGCGAATGCGCCGGTGATGTCGCGAAACAATGCAAAGGAGTGACTCCCGGCGGCGGACGCATCAAGGACTGCATGCTCGGTCACCTTAACGATATGTCGACGCAGTGCCTGACGGCCCTGGCCGGCCCGAAGTCTGCGGTGTTTTCGGACGG
>JALOTA010000097.1 GCA_025458125.1 Hyphomicrobium sp. | reverse complement strand
GGTGGGTGATCACAGGCTCGAACTGTGGACCCGCTGATTAAGAGTCAGCTGCTCTACCAACTGAGCTAATCACCCACTCGCCGCTGGAGACGCATCGGTTACGGCTCCAGAACGAAACGGGCCCGTTGCCGGACCCGCCGGCGAGCATCTAGCACCCGCGCCACCGCCTGTCCAGTGTCCAGGGCGATGTTCTTGCGGCTTTCGACAAGCCCCTGATCCAGGCCATGAAACACAAGCCGCTCGGGCATCCGCATTCCCCGGCGCAACACGGCAACGGCAGGGCCCCGCCGTTGTGGCGGAGCCCCATGTTACTTGCAGAGCGACCGAGAAAACGTCGGCGGAAACCCAGCCGGAACCCGGCCCGGCCCATCACGGCACCGTCACAGCAGTTGTGCCTGGGCAACCTTCTGCCGCTTCACCATCAACTTGTTCAGCGCCGCCACGTAAGCCTTCGCCGATGCGACCATTGTGTCGGTATCCGCACCCCGCCCGGTCACCACGCGACCGTCTTCTTCGAGCCGCACCGAAACTTCCGCCTGCGCGTCGGTGCCCTCGGTCACTGCGTGCACCTGATACAGTTCGAGCCGCGCAGAATGCGGCACAAGCATCTTGATCGCATTGAAGGTCGCATCGACCGGTCCGTTGCCCTGCGCCTGTACCGTCGAGGCAACCCCATCGATCTCGAGTGTCAGCGTAGCCGCCTGCGGACCGACGGTACCGGCAATCACGGTGAGCGAGGCGACCTTCATCCGGTCGTGCGCGTGGGCGATCTCGTGATCGACGAGGGCTTCGATGTCCTCGTCGTAGATGTGCTTCTTGCGGTCGGCGAGCGCCTTGAAGCGATTGAACGCATCCTCGAAAGCATTCTCGCCGAGATCGAATCCGAGTTCGCGCAATTTCGTGCGAAACGCATTGCGTCCCGAATGCTTGCCCATCACGAGCGACGTCTTTGCAACGCCAACCGACTCCGGAGTCATGATCTCGTAGGTCTGCTGGTATTTCAGCAAACCGTCCTGGTGAATGCCGCTCTCATGCGCGAAGGCGTTCCGGCCGACGATCGCCTTGTTGTACTGAACAGGGAAGTTCGTCACCGCCGAGACGAGCCTGGACGCCCGCGACAGCATTCTCGTGTCGATGCGCGTATCATACGGCAGCACATCGCCGCGCGTCTTGATCGCCATGACGATCTCTTCGAGAGCCGCATTGCCGGCACGCTCTCCGATGCCGTTGATCGTGCACTCGATCTGCCGCGCACCTGCCGCGAGCGCCGCCAACGAATTGGCGACGGCCAGCCCGAGGTCGTTGTGACAGTGCGTCGAGAAGACCGCCTGGTCGGCATTGGCGACCCGGTCACGCACCGCCTTGAACATCTCGAAGTATTCCTGAGGCGTCGCGTAACCGACCGTATCGGGCAGATTGATCGTGGTCGCGCCGGCCTTGATGGCCGCGTCGACGCACTGGCACAGGTAGTCGATCGGTGTGCGCGTGGCATCCATCGCAGACCACTCGACGTCTTCGACGAGATTGCGCGCACGGGCCACCGTCGCCGTGATGATTTCGAGCACTTCCTCCTGCGACTTGCGCATCTGGTACTCGAGGTGGATCGGCGAGGTGGAAACGAACGTGTGGATACGGCCGCGCTTGGCATGACGCACGGCTTCGCCGGCCCGGTCGATATCGGCGTTGATAGCACGGGCGAGACCCGCAACGGTCGCCGTCTGCACGCGCCGGGCAATGGCGCTCACCGCTTCGAAATCGCCGTCGGAGGCGATCGGGAAGCCGGCCTCGATGATGTCGACGCCCAGCGCATCCAGGCAGTCGGCGACTTCGAGCTTTTCTTCATACGTCATGGTGGCGCCGGGGCACTGCTCGCCGTCGCGCAAGGTGGTATCGAAGATAACGACTCGGTCGGTGGTGGCGGTCATGTCTGCGTCCTTGAATTCGGGGGCCCTTGGCGCACACGGCGCGCAGGCTCAATGATGTCTCCGGGCTCATTTCATCCCCTGAGCAGCCCCGCGCGCAACCGCGCGGCTGGCCGGCTCAGGGGCCGGTAAGGAGCAGTGCCGGCGAAAAAAGAGCCGTAGTCCCAGCGCGACCGATCGCGCCCCGCGGCAACGCCGCGACGATGGGATTGAAACGGAAAGGGTGGGCCGATCGCGACATTGCCTGACAATTCGAGGGGCCAAACTAAGCCATCCCCTACAATAAGCCGAAGGAATTGACAATCTGCTGCCAAGGCGCATCCCCCATAGCCGCAGCACAGACGAGCGTCATGATCTGTGTCAGGAGGGCGTCAGGCGAACCGTCTTAGGAGGATTGCCATTCCAACACCGGGGCTGGCCAAGGCCCCGAGGGGAGATGAGCCTGATGACCAACGCAACCGCTGTTCCGCGCTATCCTCTCACGATGATCCGGCTGCACTGGCTGACATTCGTACTGGTGGTGCTGGCCTACGTTTTCATGGAATTCCGGGAAATATTTGATCGCGGCAGCCCCGGCCGCGAGTTCATGAAGGCCGCCCATTATTCGCTCGGGCTCGCGATCCTCGGGCTGACCCTGGTCCGCCTGTTCATCAAACTCGCGGGGCCTGCCGCTCCGGCGATCAGCCCGCCACCTACCCCGTGGCAGCAGACGGCCGCCAAGCTGGGACATATCGCCATCTACATGTTCCTGATTGCCATGCCGCTCGTCGGTTGGGCGACGCTGTCGGCCGAAGGCGACCCCGTTCTGTTTTTCGGCCTCGAAATCCCAGCCCTCGTAGGCCCCGACAAGGTCCTGAGCGGAAAGCTGGAAGAGTTTCACGAGATCGGCGGCACCATCGGCTACGTCTTGCTCGGCGGGCACGCGCTGCTGTCCATCATTCATCATGCCGTGTTCAAGGACACCACGCTGATCCGCATGATGCCACAACGGCGCGCCTAAGCAGCCTCTCAGATCTCGATGGTACCCTCGCCGACGCGGACACTGTGTCCACCGATGCGCACATTGGCCAGTTTCTGTCCTTCGATACTGAAAGCCAGCGAAACAATACTCGGCCTATTCATTTCAAACCCCTGCTCGATGGCGCGACGATGCGTGCCGTCGGGCAACCGGTCGAAGCGCGCAATGGCGCCGGCAAAACAGACCGCCGCAGAGCCCGTCGCGGGATCTTCCGGGACGCCGGCATCGGGGGCAAACATGCGAACATGGAACGACGAAGTCGTGTGTTCGCACTGGCGCGTATAGAGGTAGGCTCCGACAAGTCCCTGCTCGGAAAATGCCGGTGCCCAGTGGCTGCCGTTGATCCGGGCTTTGGCGATCGCCTCGCGCGACGCCACGGGCACGAACGCAAACGCATTGCCGGCCGCATAGCAGACGGGGCGGTGGTTCTCGAAACCGATCTCCGACGGGATCAGCCCCAACCCCGCGGCCAGCACATCGACCGGCGGCAAGATGCCTGCTTCCACAGGCACTTTCGGCGCATCGAATTCGGCGAAGGGAGCGCTATCCTTGCGCAGGCGGACCCCGACCCGCAGAGTCCCGATCCCCTCCTCGAGCACGATCAGCGCGTCGGCATCCCGCCCCTGGCCAAACTTGTTCTCGGCCAACAGTGCTGCCGCCCCCACAGTCGGGTGCCCGGCAAATGGCAACTCCTTCAGAGGCGTGAAAATCCTGAGGCGCGCGGAATGAGCCGGATTCTCGGCAGGTAGCAGGAAAACGGTCTCGGACAGGTTGAATTCACGAGCAATGATCTGCATCTGGGCGTCGGTCAGTCCGCCCGCGCCATGAACCACCGCCAGGGGGTTGCCGCCGAACCGCCGGTCCGTGAACACGTCCATGGTACTGAAGGAAAGCCGCATCGCCCCGCCCGCCGAAATTTCACGTCGCGGGCTGATAGCCTATTCCGCAAGTCCCTCCAAGCCGGTTCAGAGGAGGCCAGTGCGAGAAACCTAACTGGACGGCACCAGAACCTGACGCAATAGCATGTCCGCATACGCCGGCACCTTCGATCCCGCCAGATCCTCTGTGGCACGAACCAGAATGACGTCGTCGAGTTCGGAATCGCCGTCCACTGAAAGGGCACGCCGGACACGCGCCTGAAGTGACGGGCCGTCCTCGCCACTGACAAGATCGACCGCGATGGAAATCTGCTGCCCGGTCGTCGTGACGAGAAAGCCGTCGCGGACCGAAACTTGCGCTTTGCCGAGCCCCGTCTCTTCCTCGACCTCGCGCAGAACGCTGGCCCGTATATCGACGTGCCCGTCAGCGTCGGTGTCCCTCGGATCGATGAATCCCCCCGGGAGATACACGAAACCTTCGTTCAGGTTGCCCGGCCGCTGGCGGCCAAGGAGCACAGCGCCGTCCCGCGACCGGATGAGCCCCGAACCGAAAACGTCGAACACGGTCTTGTCCGGATACCCAGTATCCTTCCAGTAGAGAAATTGCTTGAACTCGACCTGCATGAGTTCGCCTTCGAAGATGCCGCCGGACACGAGGTAGTCGGCCAGCATGAAAATTCGCCCATTGAAGAACGCGGGGTTGGATGCTGAGCGGCGCTGCCAGTGGGCATCGATCTGCCTGGCATTCGACCGCGCGAATTCCCACTCGCGAGCGCCGGCCTTGAGGATGCACTCTGTGATCAGCCTCACATCGGGATCGATCATGGATATCTCACTTCGCCTCGCCCGAAGCCCTACGACGGCCACCGGATATTGTCGACCACGACGCACAGCCGCAGGCCGCCATAATTCGCGACGAGAAGGGTTCTACCAAGAACGTCTAACCGCTTGAAAAAGGCGCGCCGCACGTGCTTTCCAACAAAGCGAGGATCCCGAGCGAGATTGCCGCCTGCTTCGTGGCCGCGGCGATCCTGGTGGCTTGGCCCGTCGCGGGTCTCAATGCAGGCACGCCAGAACCGGCTGCGGATTCCCGTCTCGGTCCGCTTCCTCCTGGTTGGACACTGGCCGTGACGGACGTGCTGGCTGTCTTCTCGCCGGCGACAGATACCGGTGCGGTCACGCTCGTCACGCCTCCTGCAGTCCAGACAAAAGGCGACGTAAGGGCCACGATCGTTGAAGAAGCACCCGCTCTGATCGAGGATCTCTTTGGCGAGCCACGCCCTGCAGGTAACGCCGTTCCGTTGCCGGGTTCGGATGCCGTAGCGCCGGGGCTGCTTGTCCCATTCACAGTCGAACTGGAGGACAGCTCGCAAGCCCGTATCGAAGCCACAGGCTACCCCCTGCCCGGCGGCCGGCTTCAGCTTCTATTGCTCGCCGCTCCCTCGTCCATGCCCGACAACGACGTCACGCTGCGAACCGGTCGAACGCTGATCGAACAGTGGCGAGGCGCCGGTCTCTTCATCGACGCAAACCTGCAGCCGGAATTGGCCCAGCAGAACGCCGCCCCTGGCGACGACGCCAAATCGACGGCCGCCGCGGACATTCTCAGCGCGGCACGCCCCGACGACATGGTCGAAAACGTCATCCAGTACATCCGCTTTGTATTCGACGGGACCTCTCCGGCGGCTGCCGGAGAACCCGTGAGCGTCACGGCTCTGCTCTTGACAGACGGCCGCGTCTTCGAAAGCGAACCGCGCGCTCCAGCAGACTTCGACCCGGCAACCCGACCTCCCGGCAGCGCCGGCACCGGCCGTTGGCAGCGCGACGGCGAAGCCTACGCCATGGCGTTCGCCGACGGCACTCAAGGTACGGCCGTCGCTGCTTCCGCAAAGACGCTTGCGGCACCGGCGTCTCTTCTGCTGAGCGGGACTTTCGGGGCGTCCGGCGGCGAACGGTCGGACCTCCTGCCCGACGTGATCGACTTCTATCCCGACGGCAGCATGCTGCTCAAATCCGACGGCACGGTGTTGAGCGGTAGCTACGAAATCGCAGGACGCACCGCGCGCATGACGATCCCAGGCCGCGAGCCCGGCGCTTTTCTCTTTGGCTATCAGGGTGAGATGGCTGCGCCGTCGCTCGTCGTAGTGGGCAACCGCATCTACCGTCCAAGGTAACCGCCACGGAAAGAAAACGCCCGCGGACCACATAAAGGGTCCACGGGCGTTTTCGGTCTTGCGTGGGAGCGGGCTTAGTTACGTCCCTTATCCACCAGCTTGTTCTTGGCGATCCACGGCATCATGGCGCGCAGCTTGGCACCCACTTCTTCGATCTGATGCGCGTCGTTAATACGGCGCGTCGCCTTGAAGCTTGGCTGACCGGCCTTGCACTCCAGCATCCAGTCGCGCGTGAAGCGGCCGGCCTGGATATCCTCCAGAACGCGCTTCATTTCCGCCTTCGTTTCCGGAGTAATGATGCGCGGACCCGTCCGGTACTCTCCATATTCAGCCGTATTCGAGATGGAGTAGTTCATATTGGCGATGCCGCCTTCGTAGATCAGATCGACGATCAGCTTCACCTCGTGCAGACACTCGAAATACGCCATCTCCGGCGCATATCCAGCTTCCACAAGCGTTTCGAAGCCGGCGCGGATCAATTCCACCAGACCGCCGCAGAGCACAGCCTGTTCGCCGAACAGGTCCGTCTCGCATTCTTCCTTGAAGGTCGTTTCGATCACTCCGGACCGGCCGCCGCCGACGCCCGAGGCGTACGACAGGAACAGATCATGGGCGTTGCCAGACTTGTCCTGGTGAACCGCGATGAGGCACGGCACGCCGCCGCCTTTCAGATATTCGCCACGCACCGTGTGCCCAGGTCCCTTGGGCGCTACCATGCCGACGTCGAGATCGTCGCGCGGCTCGATGAGATTAAAATGCACATTGAGGCCATGCGCGAACATGAGCGCCGCGCCCTTCTTCATGTTGGCGTGGAGATGATCGCGGTAGATGTCGGCCTGGAGTTCGTCGGGCGTCAGCATCATTATGACGTCGGCCCACTTCGCGGCCTCTGTAACGTCCATGACCTTGAGACCCTCTTTCTCGGCCTTGGCCGCCGAGGCAGATCCTTTGCGAAGCGCGATCGCAACGTCCTTGACGCCACTGTCCCGCAAGTTGAGCGCGTGCGCGTGGCCCTGGCTGCCGTAACCTACGATGGCGACCTTCTTGGTCTTGATGAGGTTCAGGTCGGCATCACGATCG
>JALOTA010000096.1 GCA_025458125.1 Hyphomicrobium sp. | reverse complement strand
TCGCTAGAACCAGTCGTCGATCTCCCGCACGGCGTGAGCGATGGCGGCCGTGCGGCGCGCCATGACCAGATGCAGCCGCTCGACCATCTTGCCTTCGACCGTAATGACGCCCTTGTGCGCGTTGGCCGGCTGCGCGAATGCGTCGATGATCTTACGCGACCACTCGACCTCTTCGTCGGTCGGCGTGAAAACGTCGTTGCAAGGTCCGACCTGCGACGGATGGATCAGCGTCTTGCCGTCCATGCCGAGCGTGCGGCCATGCTCGCATTCCTTGCGGAACCCTTCTTCATCCTTGAAGTCGTTGTAGACGCCATCGATGATGTCGAGACCGAAGGCCCGAGCGGCGACGATCGTCAACGCCAGCCAGGGCACGATCGCAAAGCGGTTGTCGAGCGCCCGGGCGCGCGATTCCTTCAACAGGTCGTTGGTGCCCAGAACGAAGCACTCGAGCCGGTTCTCGGGGTCCATGGCAACGGCGGCGATTTCGCGCGCGTAGAGGATGGCCTGCGGCGTTTCCATCATGGCCCAGATCCGGGTCCGTTCCGGCGCGTTCACCGACTTCAGGATTTTGGCGGCGCTGATGATGTCGCCCGGATGCGCAACTTTCGGAATGAGAATGGCGTCCGGTGCCGCCTCGGCCGCAGCCAGAAGATCCGCGGTTCCCCAGACGGTCTCCAAGGCGTTCGTTCGAATGACGAGTTCACGACGTCCATAGCCCCCTTCCCGCACGGCGGCGCAGACCCGTTCGCGTGCCTCGACCTTGGCCTCCGGTGCAACGGAGTCTTCAAGATCGAGGATGACGGCATCCGCGGGGAGAGACTTGGCTTTTTCCAGCGCCCGGACGTTGGCTCCGGGCATGTAGAGAACACTGCGGCGAGGACGGATATTGGCTTTCATCAAGAGGTCCGGACGTTGATTGTGCGGTGCAACAATACGTCAAGGTGGCTCGGTTCACAAATCGTCGTTGGACGAATACCGTGGGTTTCGGAGGATCGACTGTGGCCCGCATCATCGTTTTATCGTCGTTCGTAGCGCGCGGACACGTCGGACTCCGGGCGCTGGTGCCCGCCCTGGAGCGGCTGGGTCACGAGGTCGTCGCGATACCGACCGTCATTCTCTCAAGCCACGCGGCATTTCCCCATGTCGCCGGGTCCGAGGTTGCAACCGGCGTTCTTGAAGACGTTGCCGGGGCACTCGATGCAAACGGATGGTTGGCGGCCACTCAGGCGATCGTGACCGGATATCTTCCGACCGCCGCACACGTCCACTTCGCCGCCGCCTTCGCCGACCATGTCAGGCAGCGCGCGCCCGGTGCGCAACTGGTCTGCGATCCGGTGCTCGGAGACGGGCCGAAGGGGCTTTACGTCGCGCCGGAAACGGCAGCAGCCATCCGCAGCCAACTGATCCCTCGCGCCAGCCTCGCCACGCCAAACCGCTTTGAACTGGCCTGGCTGACAGGTCACCGGATCGCGAAGGTGCCGGATGCCGTTGCGGCGGCCCGCGCCCTTCCGTGCGAAACGGTCCTGGCCACATCCATCCCTCACGGCGCGGGGCGGCTGGCCACCCTGCTGGTCACACCGGAGACGGCCGGCTTCACTTTGGCAACCGCACAGCCGAAGGTTCCGTCTGGTACGGGCGATTATCTGACCGGTCTGTTCGTGGCTGAAACCACTGCCGGCCGGCCGGCCAAGGATGCACTGGCGATGGCCTCGGCTTTCCTGCAACGCGCGATCGCCGAAAGCGGTCCGTCGGACGACCTCTGCGTGGTCGGAGCCTATGAAGTGCCCCCCGCGCCGCTAACCGTCACCGCCGCCTGACGACCCTCAGAAATCTTGATGCTTGACATTTACGGAGCGCAATAGAAAACGCGACCACGATGCATTCGCGCGCAACCCGCGCCAACACCGAGAAGCCTGCTGATGTCTTCATTCCCCGAGACGCTGACCGACCGCTTTCGCCGGTTCAAGCATCGCATCTATTTTCCTAACGCCGACCAGTACGAGGAGTTGGCGACATACGGTCAAAGCCCTGAAATCATGATGGTTTCGTGTTGCGACAGCCGCGTCGATCCAGAAACCATCTTCAATGCCATCCCGGGCGAACTGTTCGTTGTCCGCAATGTGGCGAACCTCATCCCGCCATTCGAGACGGGCGGCCGCTTTCACGGTGTCAGCGCCAGCATCGAATTCGCGGTTCTCAATCTGCGCGTGAAGCATATCGTCGTCCTCGGACACTCCGGATGCGGAGGCATCAAGGCCGCGCTCAATCAGTCGGCGATGATCCAGACGGAAGCCATGTTCATCTCGAAATGGATGTCGATGCTCGACGAGGCCCGGCTCTCGGTTCTGGCCTCGAAGCAGTCTGCCACGCTCGCCGAGCAGCTTCAGGTGCTCGAACTGGAAAGCATCAAGACGTCCTTGAAGAACCTGCGCACGTTCCCCTTCGTGCGGGAGCGGGAGGATAAAGGGAAGGTCAACCTGCACGGGGCCCATTTCGATATCAAGACGGGCACGTTGTCGGTCCTCAACCATTCCCGCGGCGAGTTCTTCCCGCTCTGAAGCGAATGCCTCAGCTTCCGGGCGGTCCCGGCCGTTGCGCTTCTTTCACCGCCGGCAGGATCTTCTCCACGATGCTGCGCGGCGTCAGCGGACCGACGTGCTTGTAGGCGATGCGGCCCTGCCCATCGACGACGAACGTTTCCGGCATGCCATAGACGCCCCACTCGATGGCCCCTCGCCCCTTCTGATCGACGCCGAGAGCGGCGAACGGGTTTCCATACCGGCCCAGGAATCGAAGCGCGTTCTCGGGCTCGTCCTTGTAGTTGACGCCGTAGAGCCGGAGGTTCGGCTCTTTGGCCAGTTCAACGAGGAGAGGATGTTCCTCCACGCAGGGCGCGCACCACGACGCCCAAAAATTTACGACCGTCACCTGGCCTTTTGCCAGGTCGGCGGAGGTAAATCCCGGGACGGGGGCGTTACCGGACTTCAAGCCGTTCAACGCGGGGAACTCCGTCGGGGGGACGGGTTTGCCGATCAGCGCCGAGGGCAGTTTAGACGGATCGCCCGACTTCAGCGCAAATTGAAACATGATCGCCACGGCTATAAAGATGGCGAGCGGAATGAAAACCCACGTGCGGCCGCTGCGGCCCTCCGCAACGCCATCGATCTGTTCGCTCATTAAATTCCCTCCCGGCCACCCCGCGAACGCCGCGCCACGCCTCGCGATTCCAGCTCCACCAGCCGGGAATTGATCCGCCGGCCTTCCCAGACGAGCCAGCCGATCAGAACGGCGAGAACCACCGCATAGATGGCATAGGATGCCCAGATGAAGGCTGCGTGAGGTCCAAGATCCATACGCGTCACTCCGCTGCGGCCGCCGCGCCGCTGCGCGCGCGATCCACTTCCGCCAGCGTCAGCGACTTGAGCCGCCGCCGCAGGATCTCATTTCGCATCCCTTTCATGTGAAGCGCGAAGAACAGCAGAGAAAACCCTATCGCGCTGACCAGAAGCGGCCAAAGCAGGTCGGAATGAATTGTTGGACCGTCCATGCGAATGACGCTGGCCGGCTGATGCAGTGTGTTCCACCAATCGACCGAGAATTTGATGATCGGCAGGATCGTCACGCCGACGAGGCCGAGGACGGCGCACAATTTGCCCGCGAGCGCCTCGTCGTCGACCGCCGAGCGCAGCGCCATGAGCCCGAAGTAGAGGAACAGCAGGATCAGCATGGACGTGAGCCGCGCATCCCACACCCAGTAGGTGCCCCACATCGGCTTGCCCCAGAGCGATCCCGTGGCAAGCGCCAGAAATGCGAACGCGGCCCCGATAGGCGCAGCCGCCTTGGCCGAGACATCGGCCAGTGGGTGGCGGAACACGAGATACCCGAAGCTGGAAATCGCGATCAGCGCATAGCCCATCATGCCGAGCCAGGCGGCCGGAACGTGGATATACATGATCTTCACGGTCTGGCCCTGCTGGTAGTCATCCGGCGCCACCAGAAATGCCAGATAGAGCGCGTAAAGGATCAGGGCCGCCGCAGCACCCGCGAGCCATGGCATCAGTGTTCCCGAGAGCTGCATGAACCGGGTCGGGTTCGCGAGCTTCTGGGTCAGGGTCTGCCGGGATGCAACGTCGGTTTGTGTCATGGCGCTGACTTAAGGGTTCCACGCCTCGCACGCAACGAGACGAGCGGCCGATAAGGCTAATGTGTCATTGTGTCTGGAAGCGGATCGCCGCCGCCGCCGCGAGCGGCCCGATCACCAGCGAAAACAGGGAGATCGCCGCCAGGATCAGGAACGAGGCCTGGAAACCCGACGGACCACCGGTCGCCGCCGAAATCGCCGCGATTCCGAAAATCAGCGTCGGGATGTACAGCGGCAGGACAAGAAGGGCGAGCAGCAGACCCCCGCGCCGGGCCCGCAACGTCAAGGCTGCGCCGGCCGCGCCCAGAAAACTGATGGCCGGCGTCCCGGCGAGCATCGTCGCCACCAGCACGGGATAGGCGCGAAGCTCCAGGTTGAGCAGGAGTCCCAGAACCGGCGCCAGCAAGGCCAGCGGAATACCTGTCGAAATCCAATGCGCCAGCGCCTTCGCCGCCGCGGCGAGTTCCAGGGGCAGGTCGCCGGTGGCCATCACCTCCAGCGATCCATCCTCGTCGTCCGCTTCGAAAATGCGCGGCAACGACAGTAACGCGGCCAGAAGCAGCGCGATCCACAACACGCCGGGCGCGATCCGCGAAAGCAGGTTGAGATCGGGTCCCAGACCCAGCGGCATCATCGTCACGACGATCAGGTAGAACCCGAGCGCGGTGCCGACCGCTCCGCCTTCGCGCGCTTGCAGCAGTAGATCGCGCTTCAGCAGCGTCCAGAAAGCCTTCATGCGGCGGCACTCCGCACGCCGATTTCGAGCCGCCGCTCACCGTCGAGTCCCAGCGGAATGTGCGTTGCCGCCAACACCAGGCCTCCGCCGGCCGCGTGCCGGGCAACCTGTCGGGCGAGAAGCTGTACCGAAGCAGCGTCGAGCGAAACGGTCGGTTCATCGAGAAGCCAGATGGGGCGCGGCGTCGCCACCAGCCGAGCCAGACATGCTCGCCGTTTCTGTCCCGCCGAGAGATACCCCGCCGGGATCATCGCGAGCGGCTCCAGGTCGAAGGCCGCGAGTGCATCGTCAATGACGGCGCGGCGGGCCTGTTCGCCACCGAGATACGCCGCCCAGAACCGGAGATTTTCCTCCACCGTCAGAGACGCCTTCAAAGCATTCAAATGCCCGACGTAGTGAGCTTGCTGGGAAACGTCCTTCTCGGGATCGCCGCCGTCGAGGCGGATCGATCCAGCCGTAGCACCGATCAACCCGGCGACGGTTCGGATCAAGGTCGTCTTGCCGGCGCCATTGGGACCGACCAGCACGAGCGCCTCACCCGCGCCGACCGCGAACGACACGCCGTCCAGGATGCGCCGCGCGCCGCGCTCCACGACGAGATTTTCGACTGACAGGCGCACGAACGATTTTTCCGTCGAAGGTCGGACTTCGCATTGCACTAAAGAGAGGCGGATTGCCGCAAAATCGCACGCCTGCGGTGGCTGGTTCTCTCAGATACGCGCCTATATAAAAGGCTCGCCCATGATTTCGCCAGCGCAAAAAACGACAGCGGATCGGGCGAGACGGCACCTGGCCTCGCCACCTCCGTTCATGGCGGGCAGCCAACGTGAGACTACACCGCCGGACCATCGAAATACGAGCTTGCGAGGAGACCTTCTTTGAGCGCCGTCACCGCCCCCCTTTCCCTCGACAGCTTCAAATGCCGCCGCACGATCGCCGCCGCCGGCCAGACCTATACCTATTATTCGCTGCCCGATGCCGAGAAGAATGGATTATCCGGGCTCTCGCAGTTGCCCTTCTCCATGAAGGTGCTGATCGAGAACCTGCTCCGCTCGGAGGACGGCCGCACCGTTTCCAAGCAGGACATCATCGACGCCGTGAAGTGGCTCGACGACAAAGGCAAGGCCGGCAAGGAAATCGGTTTCCGCCCGGCCCGCGTGCTGATGCAGGACTTCACCGGGGTTCCCGCCGTTGTCGATCTCGCCGCCATGCGCGATGGCATGCTGGAACTCGGCGGCGATCCGAAGAAGATCAACCCGCTGGTTCCCGTCGATCTCGTTATCGATCACTCCGTCATCGTCGACGAGTTCGGCTCGCCCAAGGCCATGCAGCAGAACGTCGAACTCGAATACGAACGCAACGGCGAACGCTACAAGTTCCTGAAATGGGGCCAGGGCGCGTTCCAGAACTTCCGCGTTGTCCCACCGGGCACCGGTATTTGCCACCAGGTGAACCTCGAATATCTGGCCCAGGTCGTCTGGACCGCGCCCGCAGCCGACGGCTCGATCCTCGCTTATCCCGACACACTCGTCGGCACCGATAGCCACACGACGATGGTCAACGGCCTGGCCGTACTGGGCTGGGGCGTCGGTG
Organism: Hyphomicrobium sp.; assembly: GCA_025458125.1. Lineage (GTDB taxonomy): Bacteria > Pseudomonadota > Alphaproteobacteria > Rhizobiales > Hyphomicrobiaceae > JAGVSR01. The sequence continues at coordinate 4,610 of JALOTA010000096.1, read as the reverse complement.
GCATCGAAGCGGAAGCCGCCATGCTCGGCCAGCCGCAGTCGATGCTTCTGCCGGAAGTGGTCGGCTTCAAACTGACCGGCAAGCTCAAGGAAGGCGTGACGGCTACCGATCTCGTACTCACCGTCACACAGATGCTGCGCAAGCTCGGCGTCGTGAACAAGTTCGTCGAGTTCTACGGCCCCGGCCTCGACAACATGACCCTGGCGGACCGCGCCACGATCGCCAACATGGCTCCCGAATACGGCGCCACCTGCGGCTTCTTCCCCGTCGACCGCGAGACGCTGAACTACCTTGAACTGTCCGGCCGCTCCAAGGAGCGCATCGCGCTTGTCGAAGCGTTCACGCAGGCGCAGGGCCTGTTTCGCGAATCCGGTTCGCCCGATCCCGTCTTCACGGCTACGCTGTCGCTCGACCTCGCCGACGTCGAACCCTCGCTTGCGGGTCCGAAACGCCCGGAAGGCCGCGTTGCATTGAGCGCGGCGAAGCCGGGCTTCCTCGCCGCGCTGGAAACCGAATACAAGAAGCCGGGCGAGGCCGCCAAGCGGCCCGCAATGCCGTCGCCAAGGGCTTACGGCCGGCACCGTGGGTGAAGACATCTCTCGCCCCCGGATCGCAGGTGGTCGCCGCCTACCTGGAAAAATCAGGCCTTCAAAAATCGCTCGACGCCATCGGTTTCAACATCGTCGGTTTCGGCTGCACCACCTGCATCGGGAACTCCGGCCCGCTGCCCGCTCCGATCTCCAAGACAATCAACGAGAACGGCCTCGTCGCCGCGGCCGTGCTTTCCGGCAACCGCAACTTCGAAGGCCGCGTCTCGCCCGACGTGCAGGCGAACTACCTGGCGTCCCCGCCCCTCGTCGTCGCCTACGCGCTCGCCGGCACAATGCAGAAAGACCTCGCCTCGGAGCCTCTCGGCACGGGCAAGGACGGCAAGCCCGTCTTCCTGAAGGACATCTGGCCCACCAACCAGGAGATCCAGGACTTCATCGCCCGCAATATCACGCGCGAAATGTTCGAAAGCCGCTATGCGGCCGTCTTCGAGGGCGACACGAACTGGCAGGGGATCGCAACCGGCAAGGGCCTCACCTTCACGTGGGACGACAAATCGACCTACGTGCAGAACCCGCCCTACTTCACCGGCATCAAGCCGCAGGCGACCGGCGTCGGCGACATCGTCGGCGCGCGCGTCCTCGGCCTCTTCGGCGACAAGATCACGACCGACCACATCTCGCCCGCGGGCTCCATCAAGGCAGCGAGCCCCGCCGGCCGCTACCTTCTCGACAACGGCGTCTCTCAGGCTGATTTCAACCAATACGGCACCCGCCGCGGCAACCACGAAGTCATGATGCGCGGCACCTTCGCCAACATCCGCATCAAGAACCACATGGTGAAGGACCCGAACGGCAACGTGAAGGAAGGCGGACTCACGATACACTATCCGTCGGGCGAGCAGATGGCGATCTACGACGCCGCCATGCGCTACAAGGCCGAGAATGTCCCGCTGGTCGTGTTCGCGGGCGTCGAGTACGGCAACGGGTCATCGCGTGACTGGGCCGCCAAGGGCACCAATCTGCTTGGCGTCAAGGCCGTCATCGCCCAGAGCTACGAGCGCATCCACCGCTCCAACCTCGTCGGCATGGGCGTGGTGCCCTTCGTCTTCGAGGAGGGAACGTCGTGGCAGACGCTGGGCCTCAAGGGCGACGAAACCGTCACCATCCGCGGCCTCGCCGGCGTGAAACCGCGTCAGCGCATGATCTGCGAAATCACCGACGCCAAGGGCAACAAGGTCGCCATCCCCGTCATCTGCCGCATCGATACGCTGGATGAGATCGAGTACTTCAAGAACGGCGGCATCCTGCCCTACGTGCTTCGGAATTTGGCGGCGTAGGCAGCGCTGGCAAGCCTAATCGAAGCAAGAACAATAAGGCGTGAGGGAAACCTCACGCCCTACTGCCTTATTCGACGTGTTGACAAAGTATATACCGTCATTATATACGTATAGACAACGTATATACACGTGGGGTTCGAAATGACGTCTGTCTCTTCACGCCGGCCGTCCAAGCCGGGCCTAGGACGGAAAGCGACGAAGCAGGCGAAAGAAAAAGCCGTCGCAAAACTCGCATCTAGTACAATCAATCTGCGGATCGACGACAATACGCACGATCTCATTGAGCGTGCGCGCTACGTACTTGGGCAGAACAGAACCGAGTTCATGCTCAACAGCGCGCGCACACACGCACAGGATGTTCTGTTGGCCCAGAACCATCTGACACTATCCGAGGCTGACTGGCGGAAGCTCCAGAAAGACCTGCAGACGCCGACACCACCCACGAACGAACTGCTGGCGCTGATGGCCGAGAAGCCAGCCTGGGAGCGTTAATGCCGTCCGCCAAAGTCCACGGTCGGCCTCCACTGGCCAAGCCCACTCCTCTCAAGCCCAGCCACATTCTGGATGATTTCAACTCCACAGAAGACGTCCTCAACGACTGGCTGAAAAAGCGCGCCCATTTGGCATTGGCGTCGCGGACTGCAACGACATTTGTTGTCTGCCGTAGCGACCGGGTAGTTGGATACTATTCCCTCGCTACCGGATCGATTTCGCACACCGACAGCACCTCCAACCTTCGCCGCAATACACCCGATCCGATACCTGCAATCGTCTTGGCGCGTCTCGCCGTCAGCCGGGAAGAAGGAGGTCGAGGCATTGGGCGGTCTCTCGTTCAAGACGCCATGAACCGCTCACTCGTCGCAGCGAGACACATCGCCGCCAGAACGCTCATCGTCCACGCACTAAACACCGAAGTGGCTGACTTTTACCGTCGCTTTGGGTTCATCGATCTGCCGGCCCGGGAAGGTTCGATCAGCCTTCACCTCAAACTCGCAACGATCGCCGCCTCGCTTACGGCCCCGAAGTAGCCGCCCCACCAAACGTCCGCTCCTCAGTCAGCATGCGCCCCGCCCAGGATTCGCGCTGACCTCCGCCGCCCCGGCAGTTCTTCCAGAAACACAGCGACGGCGTAGGCGCGGATGAAAGTGCCGCGACCGTTGAACGCTCGAAAAAGCGCGTAGGTCTTGGGCCAGACCGGCATGGCATGCAGGTTCCTGCGAACCACCGCGCGCATCTCCCCGCCGCACTGCTTGAGAAATTCTCCGATGGGCGCCCGCAGCCCCTGGTTGTCGCGCCGCATGGCCAGATCGGAAGAAAGCCGCCGCGCCAGGATCTCGCGCAGTTGATATTTCGGAATACCGCCTCGGAAGAAGACCTCGGGATCGTTCAACGCATAGCCTAGGGCGTTCGTCTCGATCATCGGCGAGTGGATGTCGATATCCATGGTCTGGCTGATGGCCTGAAGCTGAAGTGTCCATCGCGGCATCCAGGTCTTCAGCATGTAGAGCTGCTGGGTTCTGAAATCCGGCGCATCCGAAGCGGCGGCGCAGATCTTCCGAGCCTGTCGATGGCCCACCCAACGTTCCAGCTGTTCCACGCGCTGAAGCTGACCGGCGTCTCGCATGGCCCGCACCCAGGACGGACCCTGCATCGCAACGCTGCCCCCGTAGACTTCGCCACCCCCGGTGCCGTCGATCAACACCTCGAATCCGTCCGCCCTGGCTTGCTCGGCAATAGCCGAAACACCTACGAAATTTCCATTCAGCGGAAGCAGATTACCGGATCGGGCCATCGTGCGCCGGTGTCGGGCGAGTGTCCGCTCATCGTAAGGAACCTCCACTTCGACGAGGGTCACGTTCAGTTGTCGTGCGATCTTGCGGGCATGGTCGAGATCAGAACCCGCGCCCGTAACGGCGGTATAGCAAACGACATCATTCATCAGCTCCGTGGCCAGAACCACCAGGGCCGTGCTGTCGATGCCCCCCGATAACAGAAACGCCGTCCGGGCTTTCGCAGTCTTGGCCGCGATATTCGCTCGCAGAGGCGCCTCGATTTCCTGGGTAACTTCGAGGTCATCGAGATCGGGTGGAACGAATTCGACACCCTGATAGGGAGCGAACGTCTCCGGCACGCTCTTTTCGCGCAGGAACATTTTGAGCTTGTCGTGATCAGGCATGAGCAAGGCCGGATCCGATTCCGACATCCGGTCGAGACGCAGCCGCTGCCCATCGATCGCCTGCTCAAAGGTCCCGAACTGCATGATCCTCCAACCACGTCATGGTATCATTAACGGCTTTAGTGTCTGCTGCCGACTTGGCGGTGCAGGAACCCCCGCTTCTTCAGCAAGCTCTCCACCTTGGGCGGGCGGCCTCGGAAGGCAACATAGGCCTCCAGCGGATCGCGGCGATTGCCGGCCGAATAGACGTGCTCCTTGAGCCGTGCAGCCGTCTTGCGGTCGAAAATGTCGCCTGCCTCCTCGAAGGCCGCGAAGGCATCCGAATCCATAACCTCCGACCAGAGGTAGCTGTAGTACCCCGCCGCGTAACCGCCCATGATGTGCTGGAAATGCGGAATGCGATGCCGCATCACCACCTCGCGCGGCATCCCGATCCGCGCCAGCGTTGTGCCCTCGAAGGCGTCCACGTCGAGCGTCTCAACGTGTTCGAGCGCATGCAGATCCATATCGACCAGCGCCGAGGCGACATACTCCGTCGTGGCAAAG
>JALOTA010000024.1 GCA_025458125.1 Hyphomicrobium sp. | reverse complement strand
ATACGCAAAGCTCTTGCGCCGCGTATACGTCTCCGCCAGTTCGTCCTCGTTCTGCCAGACGCCCTCTTCGACGAGCTGGTTGACGTTGGCCCCGTAGGCGCCGTCTGCGTTCGAGAACACGCGTAGCGCGGCGGTTTCCATGTCGACGCCCTTCGCCTGCATATAGGCGAGAGCATGCGCCCGCACGAAGTTCATCTCCACCGGCTCGTCTGCGGTGGCCGCCAGCCAGGCCGCCTCGGCCAGCAGCTTCGTCTGCAGCGGAAGCAGATCGCGGAAGATGCCCGAGAGCGTCACGACCACATCGACCCGTGGACGTCCAAGCTGTTCCAGCGCCACCAGGTCGGCGCCGCAAAGCCGGCCATAGCTGTCGAAGCGAGGCTTCGCCCCCATCAGGGCGAGTGCCTGCGCGATGGGAGCGCCTTCTGTCTTGAGGTTGTCTGTCCCCCACAATACGAGCGCAACCGTCTCCGGCAGCGGGTTCCCGTCGATCCGGTAGCGCTCCAGTAGCCGGTTCGTCTGCCGGACGCCGTCGGCAAGCGCAAACGCGCTCGGAATACGGAACGGATCGAACCCGTGCAGATTGCGTCCCGTCGGCAGAATGGCGGGTGTTCGAATGAGATCGCCGGATGGAGCCGGACGCACGAAGCGTCCATCGAGCGCATGCACGAGCGCACCGAGTTCATGCTCTTCCGACAGCAGCCGGTTCAATTCGGCCATTGCGTGAACGGCCTCGATCGCCGCCGGACTCCGTTCCCGTGTCGCAAGCGCAAGGGCCTCTTCGGGACGCGCACCCGCGACAATTGCTTCGAGCGTGATGTCGGCAGGCTTGAAATCCGGTCTCGCTTCCGCCGAGGCCTTGAGTAGATCGAGCCGTTCACCGGCCGTCATCGGCTCGCCGACGACGTGCAGTCCATTTGGAATGAGGGTGTATTCGAGTTCGAGAACCGCGGTCCAAAGCCTGGCGACCTGCGACCCGGCGTCGGCCAGTTGCCATTCCGGCTCGGCGGCCGCCAGTTCCACCTGCGCTGCCTGAGCCTGGATCACCTGCAGGAGCGGCGCGCGTTCGGCATCCGCATCGGGTTCCAGACCCCGCCAGCGCTCGATGGAAGCCTTGAGATCGAGCAACCCGCGATAAAGTCCGGCTGCGGAGATCGGCGGCGTCAGATAGCTGATCAGGGTCGCCGCCGCACGCCGCTTGGCAATCGTACCCTCGGACGGGTTGTTGGCGGCGTAGAGATAGAAGTTGGGCAGATCGTTGATCAGGCGGTCAGGCCACGAAGCGCCCGACAGCCCGGCCTGCTTTCCAGGCATGAATTCGAGCGCACCGTGCGTTCCATAGTGCAGCACCGCGTGCGCGCCGAACTCCTCGCGCAGATAGCGGTAGAAGGCTGCGAAAGCATGCGTCGGCGCGAAGCTCTTTTCAAAGAGCAGACGCATCGGGTCGCCTTCGTATCCGAACGCGGGCTGGATCGCGACGAGCACATTCCCGTACTGCGCGCCAAGAACGAAGATCGACTGGCCGTCGCTTTGCGCTCGCCCCGGAGCGGCACCCCACTGCCCTTCGATCTCCTTCAGCCATTTCTGGCGGCGCACATGCGTATCCGCAGGCACCTTGGCCACCACGTTCGCGGTCGTTCCGTAAAGCGCGCAATTTCCGCTGATGATCTGGGACCGCAGCGCATCGACACTCGCCGGCAGGTCGACACTATAGCCGGCATCCTTCAGCGCCTTCAACGTGTTGTAGAGCGACGCAAAGACCGAAAGGAACGCGGCCGTTCCCGTCGCCCCGCTGTTGGGCGGGAAGTTGAATAGGACGATGGCCAGTTTGCGCTCGGCGCGCTGACTGCGGCGCAGCGCGACCAGGCGTTCCACCCGTGAGGCCAACATTTCCGCACGCTCGGCGCAAACGTGCATGTTGCGCTCGGCTTCGCCTTTCGGCAGGACGCACCGCCGGTCGCAGCCCAGGCACGGCTCGCCGGTTCCGTCAGACCGCCCGCCGAACACCATCGGACCCGTGGAGCCATCCAGTTCCGGAATCGCCACCATGATCGTCTGTTCGATCGGCATCAGGCCGCGATCGGACCCGCCCCATTGCTCGAGCGACTGAAATTCCACCGCATGCGCCGCCACATACGGAACGTCGAGCCCGGACAACATGTCCTCGGCCGATTTGGCATCGTTGTAGGCCGGGCCGCCGACGAGAGAGAAGCCGGTCAGCGAAACGACGGCATCCACCGTCGCGCGGCCGTTCTGCTGGAAGAATTTCTCTACCGCGGGACGTGCGTCGAGCCCGGTTGCAAAGGCCGGCACCACATCCAGCCCGCGCGCTTCGAGTGCAGCAAGAACGCCGTCGTAGTGGGCGGTGTTGCCGGCGAGCAGGTAGGACCGCATGACGAGTACGCCGACACGGCCGCGCGTTCCCCTGGAGGGCAACTCGGCCAGTTTTTCCGTCATGCGCTGCGGCAGGGACGGATGGTACAGCCCGACATCCGGGTACACCATCGGCAGTTGCGACTTGAGGGTGCCGCGCAGGGCCTTGCGGGGGCCGTCGGCATACCGGTCCGCCAGATAGCGGACCATGTTGACGACGTTCTCTTCAGAACCCGCAAGCCAGTACTGCAAGGTGAGGAAATAGGCGCGCACATCCTGTGCAGGACCCGGAATGAAGCGAAGGATTTTCGGAATCCGCCGCAGCATCGCCATCTGGGATTCGCCGGACGAATGGCCCTTGTCTTTGGAGCCGCCGCGAAGCCGCTTGAGAAGCGCCATCGCACCGCCCGGCTCCCCGTTCATCGAGAACGAACCGAGCCGCGTGAGCTTGATCACCTCGCCGGCCGACAGACATCCGACCATCGCATCGCAGTGATCCCGGCGCGCCTGCAGGTCCGGCAGAATGGCGCGAATATGATCTTCCATGAAGAGCATGCAGGCGATGATGATGTCGCCTTGGGCGATGTCGGCCTTGCAACGCGACAGCGCAGCCCCGTCGTGCTCCCAGTCGGCGGCGGCGTGCAGTGTGATCCTGACGCCCGGAACCGAACGCTCCAGCACGCGCTGCGCGCGATCGACCGCTCCAGCCAGATGACTGTCGAGCGTCACGATCACCACCCGGACCAACGCCGGGTCAGCGGCTGAAGTGGGCCTTTGCGTCATACAGCGTCTCGATGGTTATGGTCTTGATGCCGCGCTCGGCTGCGTAGCGTTCGGTGTTCCGGCGGGCTTTGCCACGGACGAAAAACGGGATCTTGCCGAGTTCCTTCTCGGCATCCGGTGCCCACCCGCCGGGTTCTTCCTTAACGGCGGGTTCCGGTTGCGCGACGATGATGTCGCCAGCAGGTGCGACCGCCGCCGCAGCAGCAGGAGCAGCAGCCGCGGAGGAATCCCGTGCGCCGCCATGTCCGCCCAGATGCGAAGGACCCGCGCCATCGTGGAATTCGAAATCGTCGCGGAACATCTGCAGAAGATGTTCCTCCAGCCCCATCATCAGTGGATGCACCCAGGTATCGAAAAGTACGTTGGCGCCTTCGAAACCCATCTGCGGCGCATACCGCGCCGGAAAATCCTGAACATGGATGGGCGCGGATATGACCGCGCAGGGCACGCCGAGCCGCTTGGCGATATGGCGTTCCATCTGGGTGCCGAGCACCAGTTCGGGATGCAGATCGCGAACCGCCTGCTCCACGTCCAGATAATCGTCGGTGATCAGCGCCTCGACGCCGTATTCGGCCGCGGCCTCGCGGACCTCGCGAGCGAACTCCCGCGAATACGTTCCAAGCCCGACGACCTTGAACCCCAGTTCGGTGCTGGCCACCTTGGCGGCGGCAATGGCATGCGTGGCATCGGCGAAGATAAAGACGCGCTTGCCGGTCAGGTACGTGGAATCGATGCTGCGCGAATACCACGGAAGCCGCGAACGCTCCCGCCCGAGGAAGTCCGCCGCATCGATGCCGGCAAGATCGCAGACTTCCTTCACGAAGGCCCGTGTCGCGGTCACCCCGATCGGAATGGTCTTCGTGAAGGGTTGGCCGAACGTCCGCTTCAACCAGTTGGCCGCCGAGTGAGCGACCTCGGGGTAAAGCACCACGTTGAAGTCGGCGTCAGGAAGCCGCGCCAGATCCGAAGGACGCGCGCCCTGGGGCGCCACCACATTGACTTCGATCTTGAGGTCGGCGAGCAGACGCAGAATTTCCGTCAGGTCGTCGCGGTGGCGGAAGCCAAGCGATGTCGGGCCCAGAACGTTGCAGCGCGCGCGCTCGCCCTCGGCTCGTGCCGGCCGCGCGGCACCGGGCGCGGCAACCCGCGTGCCGGCAAAAGCGCGCACGAGCTGGTAGAAGGTCTCCGCCGCCCCCCAGTTCTCTTTCTTCTGATAGGCTGGCAATTCCAACGGCACGACGGGGCAATTGAGGCCAAGAGCTTTTGCGAGGCCGCCGGGATCGTCCTGGATGAGTTCCGCCGTGCAAGACGCGCCGACGATCATCGCTTCGGGACGGAAGCGTTCATAAGCCGCCTGCGCCGACGTCTTGAAGAGTTCTGCCGTATCGCCACCAAGGTCGCGCGCCTGGAACGTCGTATAGGTGACCGGCGGACGGGTACTGTTGCGCTCGATCATCGTGAACAGAAGATCGGCGTAGGTATCCCCCTGCGGCGCGTGAAGGACGTAATGCAATCCATCCATCGAGTTCGCGATCCGCATCGCGCCGATGTGTGGGGGGCCTTCATAAGTCCACAGCGTCAATTGCATGGCGTTACACCTCCAGCCGCGTGCGCCGCACGAGCGGCCGCGTGAAGAGTTCCGCCAGATCGCCCGCCTGCTCGAACCCTTGCACGGGCGTGAACAGAAGCTCGATCGACCACTTCGTCGTGAAGCCTTCCGCTTCGAGCGGATTGGCGAGGCCAAGCCCGCACACGACCAGATCCGGCTTCTCGGCACGGCACCGGTCCAGCTGACGCTCCACATCCTGACCTTCGCTGACGAGCGTGGCCGCCGGAAGCTTGGCGAGATCGAGCGCCATTTGGTGACGATTGAGGTAGGGCGTGCCTACTTCCACCGGCACCATGTCGAGTTCCTGGTGAAGGAACCGTGCCAGCGGAATTTCCAGCTGGCTGTCGGGGAAGAAAAAGACCCGCTTTCCGGCGAGGCGGAACTTGTGCGCTTCGAGTGCCTTGCGGGCGCGGGCGGCGGCGGGTGCTACCACGTCGTCAAACCGCGACCGCGCCACGCCCCACAGGTCCGCGGCTTTCGCCAGCCACGCCGTTGTACCTTCGACGCCGTACGGGAAGGGAGCGGCCAGGATTTCGCAGCCCCGCTCTTGCAACCTCGCGGTGGTGTCGGTCAGGAACGGCTGCGCCAGCAGAACCCGTGTGCCAGGACCGATGGCCGGAAGATCGACCGACTTGCGCGGCGGCAGGAAGGCTACGTTCTCGATCCCGAGTTCGTTAAAAATCCGCAGGAACTGATCCTCCACGATATCGGCGAGGGCTCCGGCGACGAGAAGCTGCGGACGATCGTTGTCCCGCTGCGGCAACTGAGGAACGAGCGCGGCAAGACAAGCGTCCTCACCTTGCGTGAAAGTCGTCTCGATCCCGCTGCCTGAATAGTTCAAGATGCGCACGCCCGGAGCATGCCGGACCGAAAGCCGCTCGGCGGCCCGCGCAAGATCGAGCTTGATCACTTCCGATGGGCAGGAGCCCACGAGAAACAGCATCCGGATATCCGGCCGCCGCTCGAGCAACCTGTTGACCACCCGATCGAGTTCGTCGTTCGCATCCGCCAGCCCGGCAAGATCGCGCTCGTCGAGAATTGCGGTTGCAAAGCGCGGCTCGGCAAAGATCATCACCCCGGCCGCCGACTGGATGAGATGGGCGCACGTGCGCGAGCCGACCACGAGGAAGAATGCGTCTTGGATCTTGCGATGCAGCCAGATAATGCCGGTAAGCCCGCAGAAAACCTCGCGCTGGCCGCGCTCACGCAGCACCGGCCGCTCAGAAGTGACGCAAGCCTCCGAAGAGAGTGTTTTGGCGCTAGCCATAATACTGGTCATGGCGCCACCCCCGCACCGGCCGGCTGCTCGTTGGCCGAAGCGCCCTGCAGACGCGCCATGCGCAGTTTCCATACGAACTGCGCGGCATTGATCACGTAGGCGGCATAGGCAGCGAGCGCGAGAAGCATCTGCCCTTCCACACCCAACGCGCCTGTGAAGAGCGCGTACAGATAGGCGGTGTGCAGGGCGAGCACGAGCATGCTCACCACATCTTCCCAGAAAAAGGCAGGCGCGAAGAGATATCGGCCGAAAACAGCCTTTTCCCAGATCGAGCCCGTAACCATGATCGTGTAGAGGACGAACGTCTTGACGACGACGGAGATGGTTGCCGCGGTCTCGCCCTCGCCTGTCCACAGGAACCGCAAAACCAGCCAGAGGCTCACCAGAAAGACCACGAACTGCAGCGGGGCGAGCAGTCCCTGCACCATCGTCCATGGCGATTGGTCCCGGCGCCGCCGTTCTTCCGCGGTATATAGCGGCTGCGCGGCCGACCGGTGAGAATGAGGAGTGGACTTCACGTTGTCTTGCCTCGCGCCAGTGCAGGTCACCTGCGACCGAACGTTCCGAGACTACGTCTGCCTTCGAAGAGATGTCAACCGAAGTTGACGTAATTTTCGCTTTACATTTTTTCGTTCAGCGTCTTTGAATGGGGAACTTCGTGATGGTGCTCGTGCCGGAAAAGTGCTTAGATCGAGTTCGGATCGGCGTTAAGACAATTGAGCTGAGAGCGGGTCCATCCTCGAACGGCCGACGGCTAGTCATTTTCTGGTGACACGAGGCCAGTACAGGAGGAGCACGCCCAATGCCCGGGTCGCGGCAACTCATTGAAGCCTTCGGCGAGTGGCAGTCCTGCGAGGACGCATCGACCGAAGCAAGACCCCGTTCTTCGGCAGCTTCATCAGGCGTCCAGGAACTCAACCGCGCCATGCTTGGCCGCACCATCGAGGCGGAGGTCATTCCTCGACTCATGATGGCGCATCGCGGACCGGCCAGCAAAGAGGCGCTGACCCTTCAGCACGTCACACCGGACGACATCACCGAACTCAGCCGCATTGTCATCGATCATGAAACCGCGGTTGCCTCCTCCTACGTCGATGCGCTCCGCAATCAGGGCGTGCCGATCGAAGCAATCTTTGTGGAACTTCTCGCCCCGACGGCCCGCTTGCTCGGCGAGATGTGGAAGGCGGACTTGTGCTGCTTCACCGACGTCACCGTCGGCATGTCTCGCCTGCAGCAGATCGTTCATGAACTGAGCCCGGAATTTGAGCGCGAGACCGCACAGGCCTTTGACGGCCGGCGGATCCTGCTGATGACGATGCCGGGCGAACAGCACACGCTGGGATTGATGATCGTCGAGGAATACTTCCGCCGTTACGGATGGGATTGTTGCAGCAGCGCCCCGAAAGATATTCGCGATATGTCGCGACTGGCTCGCAGCCAGCACTTCGACGTCATCGGAATCTCGGTGGCGTGGGGGGCCTTGATGGACGGAATTTCATCGGCTATTCAGGCAATTAGAAAGAACTCGGTCAACAAGGCTGTCGTCGTCATGGTGGGCGGGGCGGTCTTTCTGGAAAATCCGCATCTCGTCTCGCGGGTCGGCGCAGATGGCATGGCAGAAGACGGCCGCCATGCAATTCTGCAGTTGCGAACGCTGCTGAACGCCAAAATCACCAACGGCTAGTCACACCGCCTACAGCAAAGGTTGCGGTAACGTTATGGAAATTCGGGTGCCGTCAAAGCGCATCGAACCATTCCGGGCTCCCAAGAGGCACCTGGGTGAGATCGATGCCGAGTCGGCAGCAAAGCTTCTGACGGCTGCAGCGGATATCGCTCTCGTCATCGACGGCAAAGGCGTCATTCGCGACGTCGCGGTGGGAAGCGAAGAACTGCTTCGCGATGGTTGTGCGGCCTGGGTCGGCCAGCGCTGGATCGACACCGTCTCCGAGGACAGCCGCAACAAGATCGAAGACCTGCTCAGAGATGCCGGGAACCCATCCGTTCAACCCTGGCGTCAGGTCAACCATCCCGTCGGCCGCGGTATCGATTTGCCGGTCCGCTATTCCACCGTCCAGCTCGGGTCTTCCGGCAAGATCGTTGCGCTTGGCCGGGATCTGCGCGGCCTCGCGGTTCTCCAGCAGCGGCTCGTGGAAACGCAGCAGACGATGGAGCGTGAGTACACGCGACTTCGTCACGCTGAAACGCGCTATCGCCTGCTCTTCCAGATTTCCTCCGAGGCGGTTCTCATCGTCGACGCCTTGAGCAATCGCATCGTCGAATCGAACCCAGCCGCCTCCAAGCTGCTCGGCCGCGCATCGCGCCGCCTCTCCGGCCGGGCATTTCCCGAGCTTTTCGACGCCGAAGGCCAGCGCAAGATCAACGCTTTCCTGGCAACCCTGAAAACCAGCGGTCAGGCGGAAGACATCATTGTTCGCCTCGACGACGCCAAGGTCGACCTGATGGTCGGCGCCTCCCTTTTCCGTCAGGAAAATGCGGCCAATGTCTTGATCCGCCTGTCTCCGACAGCCGCGAACGCGACCTCCTGGATGAAATCGCGGTCGAGCCTTTTCGATGTCGTCCAACGGCTGCCGGATGGATTTGTGGTGACCGACCCCGAACGCCGGATTCTGACTGCCAACACCGCCTTCGTCGAACTCACTCAGCTTGCAACCGAGGAACAGCTGCGGGGTGAACTCGTGGACCGCTGGGTCGGGCGCCATCCGATCGACATGGCCGTGCTCGGCAAGAACCTCAAGGAACGCGGCGAAATACGGAATTTTTCCACGATCGTTCGCGGCGAATATGGTTCGTCGGAAGATGTCGAAGTCTCGGCCGTAGCTGTTCCAGGCGGCGAACAACCCTGTCTGGGCATGACGCTGCGCCGCGTCGCCCGCCGGCCGGATACCACAATCAACGGTCGCCGCGCTCTGCCCCGCTCTGTCGAGCAATTGACCGAACTCGTCGGCCGGGTCCCGCTCAAGGAGCTCGTGCGCGAGTCGACCGACATGATCGAACGGCTGTGCATTGAAGCCGCGCTTGAACTCACCGACGACAATCGCGCGTCCGCCGCGGAAATGCTCGGCCTCAGCCGTCAGGGTCTTTATTCCAAGCTCCGCCGTCACGGCATGGGCGACCTCGACGGCGACCGGGACGAGTAGCCGTCACGGCTTCCGGGTCCTTGGCCCGACGACCCTATCCGACAGCGAAAATAGACACACTAAAGTGTAATCCTGAATTGACACCTCAAGGAGCCGGCAGTAGCGTTTGCAGATGGCAACGCCCGCGCTCACAGTGTCGCGTCTCGAGCCGTCCGCGGTCCTCGAGCTTCTGAAACCGATCACGTGGTTTCCACCCATGTGGGCACTGGCCTGCGGGGTCGTCTCCTCCGGTTACGACGGTTCGCTCGAGCGTCTGCCGCTGGTGATCGTCGGTGTCTTGCTCGCCGGGCCGCTTGTCTGTGGCACGTCCCAGGCCGTCAACGACTGGTTCGACCGCCATGTCGACGCCATCAACGAGCCCAACCGGCCGATCCCATCCGGCCGCATACCCGGCCGCCTCGGCCTAGTCATCGCAATCGTCTGGTCGATCCTCTCGCTGGCGGTTTCGACCTTTCTCGGCATCTGGGGCGTCATCGCGACGGTCGTGGGACTGGCCCTCGCGTGGGCCTACAGCATGCCCCCGGTTCGCCTGAAGAAGAACGGCTGGTACGGCAACGCGGCCGTCGGCGCCTGTTACGAGGGACTTCCCTGGTTCACCGGTGCGCTCGTCATGTCAGCCGCGTTGCCCGGCCACGAAATTCTGGCGATGGCGGCCCTCTATTCCATCGGCGCGCACGGCATCATGACGCTGAACGACTTCAAATCGATCGAGGGCGACATCAAGCTCGGCATCCGCTCTCTTCCCGTGCAACTGGGCCCCGATCGCGCCGCGCGATTGGCGTGCATCGTGATGGCCCTGCCGCAGTTCGTCGTCATCCTGCTCCTCGCGCACTGGGGACACACCGTCTCCGCCCTGCTGGTTGGCCTCGTTCTGATCGCACAGATCGCGCTGATGTCGGTCCTGGTGCGCGATCCACGCGGACGCGCGCCCTGGTACAACGCAACCGGAATTTCCCTCTACGTCACCGGCATGATGATCGCGGCAATCGCTATTCGTCCAGATATCGGATTGCACCCATGACGACCACGTCGGCATATTCAGACACTCAGACCGGTTACCTCGGATGGCTCGGCATCATCCGGATGGGTCTCGTTCAAACATCGCTCGGGGCGATCATCGTCCTGACCACATCGACCATCAACCGCGTGATGGTTGTGGAACTGGCGCTTGCGGCGGCGCTTCCCGGCGCGCTCGTCGCCTGGCACTACGCCTTGCAATTCCTGCGTCCCCGCTGGGGATATGGCGCCGATACCGGCGGGCGGCGCACACCGTGGATCATCTTCGGCATCGCCACGCTCGGCTTAGGCGGAACGGGCGCAGCGCTGGCGGTTGCTCTCCTTGCGACGAGCTTCTGGCCGGGTCTTGCACTGGCGGTGCTTGCATTCACGCTTGTCGGCATCGGAGTGGGTGCGGCGGGCACGAACCTGCTGGCCCTCCTCGCCACTCGCGTCGATCCCGGCCGCCGCGCACCTGCCGCGACCATCGTATGGATGATGATGATCGCAGGCTTCGTCGTCACCACGATCATCGCCAGTCATTACCTCGCACCATTCTCGATGACACGCCTTGTTGCCGTCACGGCGACCGTCTCGGCAATCGCGCTTGCCGTCTCATGTCTGGCGCTATGGGGCGTCGAACCGGCCCGCCCCCTGCCAGACCGGCAACCCGTTGAAGCCAATTCCGACGGCGCGTCGAAAGTGGCGTTCCGCGAGGCCCTGGCCGAGGTCTGGAACGAGCCGCAGGCGCGTCGCTTCACGATCTTCGTATTCGTTTCCATGCTCGCCTACAGCATGCAGGATTTGATCCTTGAACCGTTCGCCGGCTTCGCCTTCGGACTGAGCCCCGCCGAATCCACCAAACTCGCCGGCCACCAGCACACCGGCGTGTTCCTCGGCATGGCCCTGGTCGCCATCGCCGGACATCCGCGCGTTGGCTTCGGCTCACTGCGATCCTGGACGGTCGGCGGCTGCATCGCATCGGCGCTGGCACTTCTCGCCCTCGTCCTCGCAGGACTTTTTGCCCCCGATTGGCCGCTGACAGCGACCGTCATCGCCCTTGGTTTTGCCAATGGGGCGTTCGCCGTCGCAGCCATCGGAACAATGATGGGTCTTGCGGGCGAAGGCCGCGAGCGGCGTGAAGGCATCCGGATGGGTCTGTGGGGCGCGGCGCAGGCGATCGCCTTCGGCGCCGGTGGTTTCATCGGTGCAGCCGCCGCCGACCTCTTCCGCGGGTTCGTTTCCGAACCGGCGGACGCTTTCACCGTCGTATTCGCCTTCGAGGCCATGCTCTTCCTTGTATCCGCGATCCTTGGCCTGCGCGCGATTGTCGAAACACGAACGGCTGCGCCGCCGTTATTCGCCCGGCCCGTCGGCGACGTGGCCAAAGCCGGAACCGCTGCTTGAAAGAGGACAGAAGGTGTCGCGATGGAAAATTATGATGCCGTGATCGTGGGAGGTGGCCCCGCCGGCGCCACGGCCGCAACGGACCTGGCGGCAAACGGCTATTCAGTCCTGCTTCTCGACCGGTCCGGACGGATCAAGCCGTGCGGAGGAGCCATCCCGCCAATCCTGATCGAGGAATTCGATATTCCCGACGAACTGCTCGTCGCCCGGATTCAGTCCGCGCGCATCGTCTCCCCCATGGACCGCAAGGCCGATATGCCCATCGATGGCGGCTTCGTCGGCATGGTCGACCGGGAACATTTTGACGAGTGGCTGCGAGAGCGCGCCGCACGCGCCGGAGCCGTCCGCCGCACGGGAACCTTCGAGAGCCTGAAATCCGAACCGTCCGGCTCCGTTCTCGTCACGTTCAAGAAGCGCCTCGACGATGGTTTCGAGGCCAACGAAACAGTCCGCGCCCGCTTCGTCATTGGCGCAGACGGGGCCTCCTCGGCAGTGGCGCGTCAGGCGCTGCCACGCGAGGAGGCGCCCCCCTTCGTGTTCGCCTACCACGAGATCGTCAAGAGCCCGAAACCGGCCGACGGGGCCGCCTTCGAACCACGCCGCTGCGACGTCTATTACAACGGCCGCTTCTCCCCCGATTTCTACTCCTGGGTCTTTCCCCACGGCGACACGACGAGCATTGGAACCGGCACGGCCCACAAGGGCTTCTCGTTGCGCGGCTCGGTCGCCGACCTGCGCAAAGAGATCGGCATGGCCGGCCACGAGACGATCCGCAAGGAGGGGGCACCCATTCCGCTGCGACCGCGTAAACGTTGGGATGACGGGCGAAACGTCATCGTCGCGGGCGATGCGGCCGGAGTCGTGGCCCCCGCGTCCGGCGAGGGGATTTACTACGCCATGCTGTGCGGCCGCATCGTCGCCGATAGCGTCTCCGAAGCTCTCCGGACTGGGGACACTCGGCACCTTGCAACGGCCCGCAAGCGCTTCATGAAGGCACATGGACGGGTGTTCTGGGTCCTCGGCATGATGCAGCGGTTCTGGTATTCCAACGACGCCCGCCGGGAACGCTTCGTTACCATGTGTAAGGATCCCGATGTCCAGATGCTGACCTGGCAGGCCTACATGCACAAAAAGCTGGTCAAGGCGAAACCCATGGCGCACATGCGGATATTCGTGAAGGATATGGCGCATCTGCTCGGAATGGTCCCCCCCTGACAGGGTGTCGCGATGACCGGAACCGATCGCAAATGTGAGGCAGACCGGCTGGTTCCGGGCGAGGTAGGGTCGTCGCAGCATGCAAGAAGCATTCGCAACCGGGGCAATCGTCGACGTCATCTTGGTGATGATGGCGCTGGAAGCCATGGCACTCGTCGCACTTCGCCGCCGGATCGGCCGCGGGCCGTCGCCACTTGCCATCCTCACTTCGCTCGCAGCGGGGCTTTTCCTTCTCATTGCGCTCCGGATCGCGTTGACCGGCGGCCCCTGGCAAGGGATCGCCGCGGCGCTCCTGGGTTCGCTGCTCGCACACACGGCCGATACCTGGCTGCGCTGGTCACGCGACGGCTCCGCTCCCAAGACCGTGTCATGAACCTGCAAGGCCTCATTCTTCGCGCCGATGGCGTCATCGCTGAGACCGACGCGCTGGAACGCACCGTGTTGAACAAGGTCATCCAGTCGGCCGGCTTCGACTGGACATGCTCGCGCGATACGTTCGCGTCGCTCCGCCAGCATGCAAGGCGTCGAGATCGCTATCGCCAGTTCGTTCGCCAGAACCTCGGTGTCGACCGAAGTTCGGAAGACCTGGAACGGCTGATCGACGTCATGACCCGCCACTCGGGCACGGTCGCTCGCGAACTGATCGACAAGGACTATCTCGACCCGCGCTCAGGTGCCCGCGAGCTTGCATCTGCCGCCCGCCAGGAGGGCGTGAAAGTCGCCATCGTTTCCGCCCTGCCCAAGCCCGAGGTCGAGCACCTCATGAACCACCTGTTCGGAGAGGGTGCCAAACGTCTCATCGCCTGCATCACGGCGCCACAGTCGATCGACAGCGATGAAAGCCTTCTGTCCATCTATCAGCAGGCCGTCGAGAAACTCGACATCGACCCCGCTTCCTGCCTGGCACTCGAGGCCACCCCCAACGGCGCCAAGACCGCCCGCGTGGCTGGAATACCTGCGGTTATTCTGCTCGGCCACCATGATCCCAACGAAGATGTTTTGTTCACGATCAATGAACTGCCAGACCTCATCGGAATAGAAGACCAACGAGAAGCCAGCATGGTCACCCCGGGCGACGGGGTGGAAATCCTCGCGGCTCTGCGCCGCGCGCACGCAGGATACTTCGATGTGTTCGGCGGACTGCACAGGAGCTACGCCATGAAAGTCTCCGATATTCTCAAGGACAAGGGTTCAGCCGTGAAGGCCGTGAAGGCCACGGACAGCATTCTTGCGCTGGCCCAGAAGATGAAGTCCGATGCCGTCGGCGCTATGGTCGTCATCGGCTCGTCCGGTAAGCTCGAAGGCATTATCACCGAACGCGACATTGCCAACGGTTTGGCCACACACGGCGACGGGCTCACCCGGATGCTCGTTGGCGACCTGATGACCAAGGCGGTCATCACCTGCTCGCCCGAAGACCCCATCGCCAACGTCGCCAAGATGATGACCCAGCGCCGTTTCCGTCATATGCCGGTTCAGCAGAGCGGCGAACTGATCGGCGTCGTCAGTATCGGCGACGTGCTGAAACACCGTCTCGATGAACTCCAACTCGAAACCAACGTGCTGCGCGACTTCGTTATAGCGCGCGGCTGACACCAACGAGAGCCGGAAGCAAAGTCCCATGCCAGCCATCTTCCCCTTCTCCGCCATCGTCGGCCAGGACGAGATGAAACTCGCACTGCTGATCGCAGCCATCGACCAGTCGGTCGGCGGCGTCCTCGTGTTCGGGGATCGCGGCACAGGCAAATCGACGACAGTCCGTGCGCTGGCGGCTCTGCTGCCGCCGATGCCCGTTGTCGACGGCTGCCGCTTCAATTGCCCGCCCGGAACAGGCTGCTCGCACACAGAAGAGGAAGCCGCCGGAACCGCCCCCGTCCCCGTCGTCGATCTTCCGCTCGGTGCAACGGAGGATCGCGTCGTCGGCGCGCTCGATCTGGAACGCGCGCTGGTCCACGGACAGAAAGCGTTTGAGCCGGGACTCCTGGCGCGCGCCCACCGGGGGTTTCTCTACATCGACGAGGTCAATCTCCTCGAAGACCACCTCGTCGATCTTCTGCTCGATGTCGCCGCTTCCGGTGAAAACGTTGTCGAGCGCGAGGGGCTCAGCATCCGCCATCCCTCGAAGTTCGTTCTCGTCGGCACCGGAAACCCCGAAGAAGGCGAATTGCGGCCGCAGCTGCTCGACCGCTTCGGTATGTCGGTCGAGGTCCGCACGCCGGAAGACCTCAAGACGCGGATCGAGGTCGTTCGCCGCCGGGACGATTTCGAGCGCAACCCTGAAGCTTTCATCACACGCTTTGCGGAAGACGAGACGCGCCTTCGCAACCACATCGTCGCTGCCCGAGAACGGGTCCCCGCAATTCCGACGAGCGACAACGCCCTCGAACGCGCGGCGCAACTGTGCGCCGAAGTCGGAACCGACGGTTTGCGCGGCGAACTTACGCTCATCCGCGCCGCCCGAGCGCTGGCCGCCCTCGAAGGCGCGGCCAGCATCGATGATGCCCACCTGCGCCGCGTCGCACCGATGGCCCTGCGCCACAGGCTTCGCCGCACACCGCTTTCCAGTCCCGATAGCGGCGCCCGCGTCGAACGGGCCGTCAGCGATCTCTTTGGCGATTCTGGAGAACGTCTCGTCATATGACGTCCAATGGTGTCACGAACGGCAGCGCCTGGACCGATGCTTGTCTTGCGGCGGCAATCGTCGCCGTGGCACCGCACAGCGTCGGTGGTCTCGCAGTGCGTGCACGCTCGGGACCGGTCCGCGATGCGTTTATCGATCACCTGAAATCGCTGCTCGAACCGGGCACGCCGTTGAGCCGGATGCCGCTCAACGCCGGCGACGACCGGCTTCTCGGCGGCCTCGATCTATCCGCTACCCTTGCTTGCGGCCGCCCCGTGGCCGAGCGGGGCCTGCTCGCCGACTGCGACGGGGGGCTCCTGATCGTGCCCAGCGCAGAACGGCTCGACAGCGGACGCACGGCCAGGGTGGTTCGCACGCTCGACTACGGGCGCGTGGAAGTTGAGCGGGATGGTATCTCCGCGAAACTGCCGGCGCGCTTCGGCATCGTCGCTCTCGACGAAGGCGTCGAACCCGATGAGACGGTTCCCACAGCACTTCGAGATCGCCTGGCCATGTGGTTCACTCTCGAAGGACTGAGCCTTCGTGACACGGCCATAACTCCCGGATGGCGCGAGCGTGTCGCCAGAGCCCGCGCGCTGTTTCCCGAAACCATCGCCGAGCCGACACTGGCGCACCTGTTCTGCGAAGCCGGCCTGGCGCTTGGCATCGTTTCCATCCGCGCGCCTATTCTCGCCCTCGTGGTCGCGAGGATTGCCGCTGCACTGGATGGCCGCAGCATCGCGACCGCGTCGGATGCAGAGCTCGCGGCGCGTCTCGTGCTCGGACCTCGGGCAACCCGTGTTCCAACTGAACCCCCGAACGAAGACGACGAGGCACCCCAGCCTGAACCACAGCAGGCAGAGGCCCCGGAACGGACCGACGACCAAGGCGAGGATCGTCAGCCGGAGCAGGCCCTTTCGCCTGAAGACCTGGAAATGATCCTGGCTGCCGCCGCCGCGGCCATCCCCAAATCGGTGCTCTCCGCGCTGGCCGCTGCGAATATCACAGGCCGCGCCCCAGCCTCCGCCGGCAAGGCCGGCGCGACCCGCGCGTCGAAACTGCGTGGCCGGCCCGCTGGCGTGCGTCGCGGCGAGCCGCGCAACGGCAACACCCTGTCGCTGATCGAAACACTGCGCGCCGCCGCACCATTGCAGACCATCCGCCGGCAGCTTCGCGGCGGCCCTTATCTTCTGCCCGACGGCCGCCAGCGCGTCGAAGTGCGCTCTGACGACTTTCGCATCTCCCGCTTCAAGCAGAAGACCACATCGACCACGATTTTCGTGGTCGATGCCTCGGGTTCGAGCGCCCTGCACCGTCTTGCGGAAGCCAAAGGTGCCGTCGAAATCATTCTCGCCGAATGTTACGTGCGCCGCGATAGCGTCGCGCTCATTTCATTTCGCGGCACGACAGCCGAAACACTCCTGCCGCCGACGCGCTCGTTGACCCGCGCTCAGCGCAGTCTGGCCGCGCTGCCCGGCGGCGGCGGGACACCGCTTGCCACCGCAATCGACAGCGCCGTTCAACTGGCGGCCGCTCAGAAAAGCAAGGGCGTTAGCCCGACCGTCGTGCTCCTCACTGACGGAAAAGCCAACATCACGCGCGAAGGAAAACCCGGCCGCAAACAGGCGATGACGGATGCACTGGCCGTTTCAGGCGAGATGCGCACTCTCGGCATCAATGCCTTGCTGATCGACACGTCGCCCCGCCGAAACGCGGAAGCCGAAGAGTTGGCATCGATCATGGGAGCGCGTTACCTTCCCCTGCCTCACGCCGACAGCACCAGGCTGTCCGAAGCCGTCTTTGCCGCCCGCCGCGATCAGGACGATGCCAACCGATCACGCTCGTGACGGCGTTCGGGTACGAGAGGCCTCCGAGATGCCCGAAGCCCTCGATTTCGATCGTGACGGCCGTGAGTGGCCGAACCGGGAAAGAAGCCGGTTCGTCGAGACAAATGGCGTGCGCTGGCATGTGCAGCTCGCCGGCGACGGACCTCCCCTACTTCTCCTGCACGGAACGGGGGCATCCACCCACTCGTGGGCCGGCCTGATCCCGCTTCTCGCACGGCGCTTCACCGTGATCGCGCCCGATCTGCCGGGCCAGGGTTTCAGCCGGATTTCCGCGCGCCAGGATTTATCCATTCTCGGCATGGCGCGCGCCTTGAGAGACCTGCTCGACACACTGCAACTTGAACCGCGATTTGCCGTGGGACATTCGGCAGGCGCCGCGATCCTCGCCCGCATGAGCATCGACCGGCAGCTCGACCTCCATTCGATTACCGCTCTCAACGGCGCGTTTATTCCCTTCGGCGGAGTCTTGACCCGGCTCTTCTCGCCGCTGGCCAAACTTCTCACGTTGAACCCATTCGTACCGCAGCTGTTTGCCTGGAGCGCCAGCGACCGCTCGGCGGTCGAGCGGCTTCTCAAGAGCACGGGCTCTGCCATTCCCGAGGACAGCCTTGCGCACTATCACCGCCTTTTCTCCACGCCTTCCCACGTTTCGAGCACGCTTGCGATGATGGCGTCGTGGGATCTGGACAGCCTCCTGCGCGACCTTCCACGGCTCGAAACGCCGCTGCTGCTGATCGTGGGCGAAAATGACCTGACGGTATCCCCCGATTCCTCGAAGCTGATTGCCCGTCTGGCCCCCTCGAGCCAAGTGATCCGGCTGCCCAACCTCGGACACCTGGCGCACGAGGAAAGGCCGGCCGAGATCGCCGAACTGATCGCTTCAAGGGCCGTTGATGCGGGAACCGGCGCGGAAATACCTGGCTGAACGAACTTCACCCTTGCGCAAGTCAGCTTTACACTCTTAAATGTCATCTTATGTTGACACATCTTGCCCACACGAGTGCCCCCTACCCTGTCCCGGAAGCGCGGCCTCACGCCGTCGTCATCGGCAGCGGGTTCGGAGGCCTGGCGGCGGCGATCCGGCTCGGCGCCCGGGGCTACAAGGTCACCGTTCTGGAAAAACTCGACGCTCCGGGCGGCCGCGCCTACGTCTTCCGTCAGGACGGCTTCACGTTCGATGCCGGTCCCACCATCATCACCGCACCGTTTCTGCTGGAAGAGCTTTGGAGCCTGTGCGGCCGCAAGCTCTCCGACGATGTCGACCTGCGCCCGCTCTCGCCTTTTTACACACTCCGCTTTCACGACGGCGAAACCATCACCTGCTGCGCCGACATGGACGCCATGCGCCGCGAAGTGGAGCGCATCTCCCCGCGCGACGTGAAGGGCTATGAGCGCTTCATGGAGCAGGCCCGGCAGATTTACGCGGTGGGGTTCGAGCAGCTGGGCGACGTTCCCTTCGACAGCTGGACGGACATGGCAAAGCTCTTGCCGCAGCTCTTCAAGCTGGAAAGCTACCGCTCAATATACGGTTTGGCCTCCAAGCACGTTCAGGACCCGCGCCTGCGGCTCTTCCTCAGCTTCCACCCCCTCTTCGTGGGCGGCAATCCTTTCAACGTCACATCGATCTACGGACTGATCTCGTTTCTCGAACGCCGCTTTGGCGTCCATTTCGCAATGGGCGGCACGGGCAGCCTTGTCACGGGATTGGCCAAACTGATCAGGCAGCAGGGCAGCGAGATCCGCTACGGCGCCGAAGTCAGCGAAATCACACTCGACGGCCGCCGCGCCACGGGCGTCCGGCTCAAATCGGGCGAGACCATACCTGCGGATGTCGTGATCTCCAATGCCGACGTCGCGTGGACCTACCGGTATCTGCTTCCCAAGAATGCACGCCGCACCTGGACCGACAAGCGCCTGGACAAGGCACGCTACTCGATGAGCCTTTTCGTCTGGTACTTCGGCACCAACCGGAAGTACGAGAACGTCCCGCACCATACGATCCTGCTCGGTCCGCGCTACCGGGAACTTCTCGACGACATCTTCGAAGCAAAGCATCTCGCCGACGATTTCAGCCTCTACCTTCACCGGCCCACCGCGACCGACCCATCGCTCGCTCCCGAAGGCAACGATGCTTTCTACGTGCTGTCTCCCGTGCCGCATCTGGAAGGCGATGCCGATTGGACGGTCGAGGCAGAGCCCTATCGCCGCCGCATCGCGAAATATCTCTCCGACACTGTCCTGCCGGGGTTCGAGGATCACCTCGTCACCTCCCGCATCATGACCCCGATCGATTTCCGCGACCGCCTGATGTCATACAAGGGCGCAGCTTTCAGCCTGGAACCCGTGCTGACCCAGAGCGCGTGGTTCCGTCCTCATAACCGCAGCGAAGATATCGAACACCTCTATCTCGTCGGCGCCGGAACCCATCCCGGAGCCGGCGTTCCCGGTGTTCTCTCCTCCGCTCGTGTTCTCGACAGGATCGTGCCCGATGCATCAGCCTTCGCCTGAAGATCGGCGGCAGCAAGCCGCAGATCTTGATGCCTGCCGTGATAAACTTGCCAACGGATCCCGCACGTTCCTGGCCGCATCCCGCCTGCTGCCCCGCCGCGTCCGCGATCCCGCCATCGCTCTCTATGCATTCTGCCGCGAGGCCGACGACATCATCGATATCGGCGGCGCGACCGAAGGCAATCTCGCACTGCTTGCCGATCGCCTCGACGCCATCTATCGCAACGCGCCGCACGCCTCGCCGACCGACCGGGCTTTCGCGACAATCGTCCAGAAATTCGATATTCCGCGCACGCTCCCCGATGCCCTCATCGAGGGGTTCGCATGGGATGCGGGAGGCCGCCGCTACGAAACGCTCGGCGACGTGCTGGCCTATGCCACGCGCGTCGCCGGCAGTGTCGGCGCAATGATGGCACTGCTCATGGGAGCCCGCGACCGGTCGCAACTGGCCCGGGCGTGCGATCTGGGCATTGCGATGCAGATTTCCAACATCGCGCGCGACGTCGGGGAAGATGCCCGGGCGGGCCGCATTTATCTTCCGCTCGCCTGGATGCGCGAGGTTCAAATAGAACCCGAGACCTGGCTGAGGGCACCGAACCATTCCCCGCAACTGGCGGAGGTCGTCGAACGGCTTCTTCGAGCCGCCGACAGCCTCTACCGACGGGCCGGGCGCGGAATTTCCGCGCTCCCTGTGGACTGTCGCGCCGGCATCTTTGCGGCCGCCTACCTTTACGGTGAGATCGGCAACGAGGTGCGCCGCAACGGCCACGACTCGGTCAGCCGCCGCGCGGTCGTCCCCGCCAAGCGCAAGATCGAGTTGGCCGCCAAAGCTGCAATTGCCGCTTCGCTGTCTCTGACCCAGTCGCCTCCCGTCATACCTGACCGGGTGTTCGAAGCGGCGTATCTGGTCGACTCGGTTCTTCCAGCCACCGGAGAACCCGCCCTCCCGGCATGGTGGAACCTGCCGGCGCGAACCGCCCGCATCATAGATCTCTTCGAGCGCCTGGAAATTCGCGAGCGCGAGGCACAACTAGCGCGCCTTGCACTCACGCAGATCCAAACGCCGTCACGCGCGAAAGCCTAGAACCGGAGTACCGGCCATGAACGCCCATATCGGTCAGCCCGTGCCGTCCCCAAAGCCCCTTCTCGACAAGGTCCGCGTGCCCGCCGACCTGCGCGCGCTTCCCGAAAGCGATATGAAAGCGCTGGCTGAGGAGCTTCGCCGTGAAGTGATCGAGGCCGTATCCGTGACGGGTGGGCACCTTGGTGCTGGTCTCGGCGTCGTCGAATTGACGCTTGCGATCCATCGCATCTTCGACACTCCGCGCGACCGTCTCATCTTCGACGTCGGTCACCAGTGCTACCCCCACAAGATCCTCACCGGCCGGCGCGAGCGCATCCGTACGCTCCGGCAAGGCGGTGGCCTTTCCGGCTTCACCAAGCGGGCCGAGAGCGAATACGATCCATTCGGCGCCGCCCATTCGTCCACCTCGATCTCGGCGGGTCTCGGCATGGCTGTTGCCCGCGACCTCAAGGGCGAGAAGAACCACGTCATCTGCGTGATCGGCGACGGCGCCATGTCGGCCGGCATGGCTTACGAAGCCATGAACAATGCCGGTGCCCGCGAC
>JALOTA010000023.1 GCA_025458125.1 Hyphomicrobium sp. | reverse complement strand
ACGGGGATTCCCGTGATCTTGGCGTACTCCTCGATCACGCCGTAATAGCGCGGGTTGGCGGATCGCTCGATCGTCTGAATGCGGCCGGTGCCGTCGACGTGGGCGGCCGCCGGTATCAGCGAAATCTTGTCCGGCCGGATGCGGGGCGCGAGCGTCATGAAGGGGTCGGGCTGGCTGACCTCGAAGAACTCTTGCGCGCGTTCGAGCAGGACGACAGGTGCGAACGGACGAAATGCCTCGCGGTGCTTGATCTTGGCGTTAATGAGGTCCTTGATCTTGTTGTCGCGGGCGTCCGAAAGAATGGAGCGGTTGCCGAGAGCGCGCGGCCCCATCTCGGCGCGGCCTTGGAACCAGCCGACGATTTTCTGTTCGCTCAATAGTTTGGCGACGTGGCGAAGGAGGTCGGCTTCCTCGAACTTCTTGTAGGCTAGGCCGGCCTTGTCCAGAGCCGCACGGATTTCGGCGTCGGTGAACTCCTTGCCATAGAAGGCATGCTTCATTTCGAAAGTGCGCGGGTTGCCCAGCGTCTGATGCCAATACCAGAGTGCCGATCCAAGGGGAGCGCCCGTGTCGGACGCACAGGGCGGCACCCAGACGCGCTCGAACCTCGTATCGCGCAGTATGCGCGCGTTGGCGACGCAGTTGAGCCCGACGCCGCCGGAGATGACCAGATTTCGTGACGCCTGACGCCGTTCCATGTCCCGGACGATGTGAAGAACGACCTCCTCAATTGTCGCCTGCAGTGCGAAGGCGAGATCGCGGTGATGATCGGTCAGAGGATCCTGGCGTGCCCGGGGCGCTCCGAACGTGTCGTAGAACTTGCGTTTGAAGGGGCGGACCAGACCGTGCGTATCGAACGAGATGTAATCGCGATTGATCCGGAACTGGCCGTCCGGCCGCAGTTCGATCAACTCGCGGAATTTGTCCACGTAGGTCGGCCCGCCGCAGGCGGCGAGCGCCATGATGGTGCCTTCCTCGAAAACCTTGAAGCCCAGAAACTCGGTGACGCAGGTGTAGAGCATTCCGAGGCTGTCGAAGAACGAACTTTGCCAGACGCGCTCCAGCTTCGTTCCCTGCCCGATGTATCCGCTGGTTGATGTATCGTCGCCGTAGCCGTCCATGACGAGCACGGCCGCTTCCTCAAACGGCGAAACGTTGAACACGGCCGCGTGGGCATTGTGGTGAGAGACCTGCACGATCTTCGGAACCTTGCTGTAGCCGTAGCGCCGTCCCAAGCCCATCCAGAGCCGGAAGGGCAGGTTGACGATCGCCGAGGCCTGCACGCGGTGGGCGCCGGGGCGAAGCAGATTGAGGCTCTGCGGGAGCTTGGACGTTACGTTGTGGTAGAAGGTGGGGCGCAGGCGGTCCATTTCCCAAGGAGTGGTGAGAACATCGATGTCCTCGAACGACATGCGTCCGTCGCCGAAAATCGTATCCAGGCTATTCACCGGAAACTCGAGGGTGTGTTTCTGGCGGTTGAACCGCTCTTCCTCCAGGACATAGGCCGGGACGCCGTCCTTCAGGAGCGCAAGACCGGTGTCATGCGTCTTCGTCACGATTCCAAGGATGTTCACGAGCGGTCCTGTCCGTTCCTGATGGGCCGAATTTGATCATCCGATACTGGCTCAGCTGGCTGCGGGCCAGCCTCAGCGCGCGGATGTCGCAGTTGCAAGGAGATTAATGGCCTGCCCGGCCCCCGTTGCCGAGGCTTGGCGCCCGGCGTATTCCTCTCGCGCCTGTTCAGACCAGTTAACGGATTCGAGTTGCAGGTGGCGACTGTGACAGCGCGCACCCCAGCCGCGCCGGGGTCCCGAAGCGTTCGACCGGCGGGAGCGATCTAGATGCAGCTGAGGGAAATGCGATTTGCGACGATCGTGGGAACCGAGGTCACGGTCAAGGTCGCCTCAACGGCCGAGGCGAAGGCCGCGATCAAGGAATTGAGGCATAAGAAGAAGGAGGTCGGCCTGCTCAAGCGGCGCGTCGCGGCAGAACTGAAGCGGGCGCGCGCTGCGGAAGCAAAGGCCGAAAAGACGGCGGAGCGGAGCCGGAAGCAGAAGGGATTTTTTGCGGCCCTGGGACGCTTGTCGTCGGCTTTCAGTTCGGACGATCACAGCGAAGATGTCGAGCGGCTCGAGAAGGATCTCGTTCACACGGAAGAAATCCTGCACAACATCGACAGCTGCATCATTCAGCTGGAAGGCAAACTGCTCGCATAAATGGGATCACCGGGCCTCATGCGTGCTACCCCTATTGCGCTCACGGTCAACGGTGCGCCTCGCGAAACATTCGCCGAGACGCTTGCGGAACTCGTTGCCTCGGAAGAATTGGGCCAAGTGCGCATCGCCACGGCCGTGAACGGTGCCTTCGTTGCCGCGCGGGTGCGCGGCGAGCACCGCCTGCAGGCCGGCGACCGCGTCGAGATCGTGTCGGCACGGCAGGGTGGCTGACGCCCTATTCGATATCTTCCACGACGGCTCCGTTGCCGCCCTTGATACGGGCCGAGAGCGTCGCCTGAATGAAGGGATCGATGTCGCCATCGAGCACGTCGTCGGGTGACGTGGACTGCTCGCCCGTACGCAGGTCCTTCACGAGCTGGTAGGGCTGGAGAACGTATGAGCGAATCTGGTGCCCCCAGCCGATGTCGGTCTTCGCGGCCTGATCCGCCGACGCTTTCTCTTCGCGCCGCTTCAACTCCATCTCGTAAAGGCGCGCCTTCAAGCGTTTGAAGGCGATTTCCTTATTCTGGTGCTGAGACCGCTGTTCTTGCGCGAAGATCACGATACCGGACGGCTTGTGAACGAGGCGCACAGCGCTTTCCGTTCGGTTGACGTGCTGTCCGCCGGCGCCAGAGGCGCGCGCGAAGGAGATGTCCACGTCCGCAGGGTTGACGTCCACGTCGATCGAGTCGTCGATAACGGGGTAGACCTGAACGGACGCGAAACTGGTGTGGCGCCGGGCGTTCGAATCATAAGGTGAAATACGGACGAGCCGATGAACTCCACCTTCGGTCTTGAGAAGGCCGAAGGCATTCTCTCCCTCGATCTCGAGCGTCGCGGACTTGATGCCGGCTTCTTCGCCCGGGCTTTCGTCAATCAGCTTGACCTTGAAGCCACGGCGCTCGGCCCAGCGCATATACATGCGCAGGAGCATGGACGCCCAATCCTGGCTTTCCGTTCCGCCGGCGCCGGCATGAACTTCCAGGTAGGTGTTCATCCCGTCGGCTTCGCCGGACAGGAGCGCCTCGACGCTGCGTTGCTGCACCTCGTGATCAAGTTTGGCCAGCAACGCCTCGGCTTCCGCGACACTGGCCGCATCGCCTTCGGTTTCGCCGAGTTCGATCAGCGTGACGTTGTCTTCCAGCTCCTGCCGCATGCGTTTGAAGCTCGAAAGCGATTTCTCGAGCGACTGACGCTGGCGCATCACTTTTTGCGCTTCGGCAGGTTTGGACCACAGCGCCGGATCCTCGGCGCGCCGGTTCAGTTCCGCGAGACGTTCTTCGGCATGATCCGGGTCAAAGATACCTCCTCAGAAGCGCAAGCGCTTCTTCGATGGAGTCGACGACTTTTTGCGCTTCAGCGCGCATGGGGCATGCCTTTCAGAATGGCCTCGAAAGAGGATGCAGAGTTGCTCGCATATAGTGTTGCGGCGGGGGGATGTAAACGGCGCCCGCAAGAGACGCACAGTCGCGTTGCAAAAGGAATGAACCCTACGGTGTCACCACTCCGGCGGGCGCGCGGGGGGTGGGGCCGGAGGCGCCGGCGCATTGCCTGGAGGCACAGACGTCGGCGTCCAGGCATCACTGCCCGACGAGTAGGACCCGGCTGATGTCGTGGTCTCGGAAGCGGGCGCGTTCGCGGTGTCGCTCACCTGGAATCCGATGATGGAATACGCATCATCCGGATCCTCACTCGGCTTGAAGGATTCGAGAATTGCCTGCCCGTCGTTGGGGCCGGCCCTCAGTCCCGTCTTCAAATTGACGCGCACGAGCTTCAACCCCGGAGGCACGCGGAATGGCGTGGCCGGTTCATCGGCGAGGGCCCGCTTCATGAAGTCTCCAAAGATGGGTGCCGCAACACCACCGCCGGTACGGCCCTTGCCCATGGGTCTTGGCGTGTCGAAGCCGACATAGACACCCACGACGAGATCGGGCGTGTATCCGACGAACCAGGCATCGCGCTCTTCGTTCGTTGTTCCCGTCTTGCCCGCGATCGGGCGATTGAGCGATTTCAAGACGGTCGCCGTGCCGCGCTGAACGACACCTTCCAGAATTGACGTCATCTGGTAGGCCGTATGCGGGTCGATAACTTGCTTGCGATCGTCGGGGATTTCGGGTTCCGGCTGGTTGGCCCAGGCTTCGGCCGAGCAGCCCGTACACTCTCGGTCATCATGCTTCCAGACCGAGCGGCCCCAACGGTCCTGGATGCGGTCGATCAGCGTCGCGCGCACCTGCTTGCCACCGTTGGCGAGCATGGAATAAGCCGTCGCCATCCGCAGCAGGGTCGTTTCGCCTGCGCCGAGGGACATGGACAGAACGGGCAGAAGGTCGTCGTAAATGCCGAAGCGCTTGGCATATTCGGTGATGATCGGCATACCGACATCCTGAGCCAGCCGCACGGTCATCTGGTTGCGCGATTTCTCGACGCCGACGCGCAGCGTCGTGGGACCGAAGGATTTCTCCTTGTCGTAGTTCTCCGGCTTCCAGATGTCCTGGCCCGGGCCCTGTTCGATCTCGATTGGCGCATCGAGAATGATCGACGTCGGCTTGTAACCGTTGTCGAGCGCCGCTGCGTAGACGAAGGGCTTGAAGGACGAGCCGGGCTGCCGCTTGGCTTGAATGACCCGGTCGAACTGGCTCATGGCAAATGAGAACCCGCCCGCCACGGCGAGCACACGCCCGGTATGCGGGTCCATCGCGATGAGACCGCCCCCTACCTCGGGGATCTGCATGAGTGACCAGACGCCGTCGAGTTTGCGCGGATCTTTCGGCGATACGTAGATGACGTCGCCTGGGGCCAGAATATCGGTAATCGCCTTGGGAACGGCCTTCGTCGCGGGAACCCTGGCCCACTTCACTTCGGCCAGGGTGATCTCCACCGCTTCGCGATCCTTAGTCAGTGTTCCGTCCTGCTGACGCGATGGGCGCAGGCCGACCACCGCCTTGTCCTTGCCGGCCTCAAGCACGACGCCGAGCCGCCAGGGCAGGATGTCGGATGGAATGTCGATCGCCCCGAGTGGAACGCCCCAGTCGCCGGAAATGTCGATTTTGGCCACCGGGCCGCGCCAGCCCTGGTCACGGTCGTAATTGACCAGTCCGTCGATCAGAGCGAGGCGGGCCATTTCCTGCAGGCGCGGGTTCAGGGTGGTGCGCACCGACAGACCGCCCGCGTAAAGTTTTTCCTCGCCGTACTGCGCATTGATCGAGCGGCGGACTTCCTCGGCGAAATACTCTGCGGCGAAGATGTGGGCGCCGGACGGACGGAATTTCACTTCCAGCGGCTTCGCCTTCGCCTCGGCGGCCTCTTCCTTTTTGATGTAACCATTCTCGGCCATCTGGTCGAGAATCCAGTTTCTCCGCTCGGTTGCCTTCTGGCGATTTCGGAACGGGTGATAGTTGTTCGGCGCCTTCGGCAGGGCAGCAAGATAGGCCGCTTCCTCGATGGTAAGGTCCTTCAGCTCCTTGTTGAAATAGTTGAGCGAGGCCGCGGCCACGCCGTAGGAACCGATGCCCAGATAAATTTCGTTGAGGTAGAGTTCGAGGATCTTGTCTTTCGGATAGGCACGCTCGATGCGGATGGCGAGAATGGCTTCCTTGATCTTGCGGTCGAAGGTGCGATCGCTGGTGAGAAGGAAGTTCTTCGCCACCTGCTGAGTAATCGTCGATGCGCCCTGAATACTACCGCGTCCCGTGGCCTTCGTTTCGGCGTACTTGATAGCGGCGCGCAGGACGCCCTGGAAGTCGATACCGCCGTGGTCGTAAAAGCGCGCATCCTCTGCCGAGAGGAAGGCCGCGATCACTCGCTTGGGGATCGTGTTGATGGGTACGAAGATACGCCGCTCGCGCGCGTACTCAGCAATCAACGAACCGTCTGCCGCATGAATCCGGGTCATGACCGGCGGTTCGTAACGCGCCAGGCTTTCGTAGTCGGGCAAGTCCTTGGAGGCTTCAAACAGCAGCCAACCGACACCGGCAGACAAAGCCACGAACCCAACGACGAACAGCCCGAAACTCCAGCCGAGAAAGGTCAGGAGCAGGCTCTTGCGGCGCCGCTTCTTCTTGGGTTCAGCCGGGGGCGGGTAAGCAGGGGCTCGCATTCGATCCGTTGCGGGCCGGTTCAGCCGTATCCCGACGGCGCCGGCAGAAAAACTCGTTTAGAGCGGTTCGGGTATCGGGTTTCGATAGACGACCTGCTGCAGCGCAGCAATCATGACGAACCGGATGATCAACATAGCACGAATTATGGCGCAACATCGTCATTGAAACATGGCAACTTGGTAATCCCGGTAGAGAAATTGGCTCTGCGGGCTCCGATCCTCACCGCTTTGCAAAAAACGATTCAATTGCGGCAACGATGGAATCGGCGACCTTCACCTGCCACGACGCCGATTGCATCTGTCGGGACTCTTCGGGATTGCTGACATACCCCAGTTCGACCAGGACCGACGGGGCGTGAGTTTGCCGTAACACTTTGAAAGCGGCGGATCTTTGTGGATCACGCGAGAGCCGGATGTTGGTCTTGAGCGACCGCACGAGGGTCCGCGAGAATTCGGCCGAAAAGTTCGCTGTCTCACGTTTCATGAGGTCGATCAGGATGTTCTTGACGTCGGTGTTGTCTTCCCCGTCGCCGGCGTCGAGACCGGCGATCAGGTCGGATGCGTTCTCCTTCTCCGCGATCGCCCGCGCCTCCGCGTCGGACGCACGCTCCGACAAGGTGTAGATCGTCGCACCTTTGATGGATTGGGCGTAGGTTTCTTCAATGCTGTCGGCATGGATGGAGATGAAAAGGTCGGCCTGAGCCTTTTTGGATACGGCGAGCCGGTCATTGAGCGAAACGAACACATCGCCGGAGCGGGTCATCACGACTTCAAAGCGTCCACTCGTCTCAAGCTGCTCCTGCACCTTCTTGGCGACTGAGAGGACAAGGTTTTTTTCCAGCAAGTTAGCGGCGCCGACGGCTCCAGGATCGATCCCGCCGTGGCCTGCATCAATGACCACGATGGGGCGCGCCGATGCGTCCCGGGTTGGCCGGGTCGGGGTGGACTCGTTGCTCGCGGCCCGGGGCTGGCGTCCGCCTCCGGTCCCTTCGCCGAATGCGATCGCCTCCGTTGGCTTGAGAGCCACGGTCAGGACAACGCCCGAGCCCGACCGGACGTTTTCCATCCGGGCCCGGGCGATGGCGACAGGGCCGGTGGTGTCGAGCACGATACGGGCCTTGCCCTTGTCAAACTGCCCGTATCGAAATGAACTGACGAGTCCGCGAGCGTCCCGGCCGGCCTCAGGCGAAAGGGCGAAACCCACGTCCGGCAAATCGATGATCACGCGATAAGGGTTTGCCAGCGTGTAGACTTCCGCAGTTACCCCACGCGTCAAAGTCAACTGGAACAGGGTTTCGTCCTGATCACCAATGACATCGACGGCGGTTGCCTGGGAAACGAACTCCGGGGTTGCTTCTTTATCTTGTGCGGCCGATGCCCCAGCGGAATTGCCGGCCGCCGTCGCCTTGCTGAACCAATCAAAGGCGCCCGAAGCTTCCTGCGCGCGGGCAGTGGCCGTGAGGACAGGCACACCCAGGGAGACGACCGCGACTCCAGCCGCAGCCACCGCCAATATAATTCTCCTCGCAATGCCCCCCGGCATGTCCGAGCACCGACCCCCGGTTCAAACGAAAAAAGTCAAAATCTGCCGGACCTTAACAAATAATTTGCCGATCTGCTCCAGCTTGGCAGCGCAGCCGGCGGCGTTTCCGTCCCGTGTGATCCGCTTAACACTCTTGTCACAGGGACCGCGAACCCGCTAGACTTGCATTGCGTTCTGTTTCTCCGCGCCTCTCTGGTGCTGGCGGAAGACGCGCGCTGGATGGCAAGTCGTTGCGGATACTCACATTTTCCGTCGACAACCGTTCGGAGTGCAGCGTCACCCGGTTCCAGGCAATCAGATGGGTGTTCGCGCGGATCGGCGAAGAACTGGAAGAGAAATCGAGCGGCAACGGCCTCCTTCCCTGCGGAAGCACCGTGCCGGACTGCGGTCCTCCAAAGTTTCTCGAACCGAGACGGCCGCGCCGCGATGGATCGGACGCATTGTCCATTGCCTGCGGCTTGCTCGGGGTCCGGCGAAAGGGGACCCGGAGCAGCGCCTTTCGATGGTGCCTGTCGCCGCAAGCGATGCGTGGCACTTTCCCGACAACCGGCCTGCCAGCCGCTCACGCGCGCTCGGTCAGGCCAAATCGAAGCGCAAGAATGCCCATTCTGTGTGCAGTTCAGCCGAAGACCGCGACCCTCACGGGTATCGACGGTTTGCGCCGCCCGGCCCGCCCGGCCGGAGAGCGCCTGCGCGCATTCATGTCCATCCCGAAACTTTATCCATCAACCCCATCCAACGCGCGCGCCCACGGCATTTCGACAGCCGGAAAAGGCCCACGGTCTTCGACCGGCCGCTTGCCAAGCCGGCGCGCCCAGGAACTCCATAGATGTCCAATAACAAGATGCTCATTGATGCGACGCATCCGGAGGAGACCCGGGTCGTCGTTCTGCGTGAAGGCCGCGTAGAGGAATTCGACTACGAAAGCGCCGCGCGCAAACTCCTGCGTGGCAACATCTATCTGGCGAAGGTGACGCGCGTCGAACCCTCGCTGCAAGCCGCGTTCGTCGATTACGGTGGGAACCGTCACGGTTTCCTCGCCTTCAGCGAAATTCATCCCGACTACTATCAGATCCCGATGGCGGACCGGCAGGCTCTGCTGGAAGAGGAAGCTGCGGCCGAGGCGGCCGAGGAAGCAGCGGCGGACGCGCATGCCGAGCGCATGGCGCGGCGGCGCCAGCGGACTCCTCATGGCCGGCACGCCGGTACGGCTCCGGGAACCGGTGATCAGCCTGATCTGCCGGACGACGAGTTCGGCGCGACGGCCGTCCCTCACGCTGATGCGCCGGACGACGGCGACCAGCATTACGACCATGCGCACGATGAAGCCGGTCATGCCGTTCTTGCGCACGACATTCACGGCAGCGACGACCACATTTCCGAAGACCTTCCCGAACCGGAGGATGTCGGCGGCTTCGAGCCAGCGCTCGACCAGGACGAGCCCGATCCCGGCGATCTGGAAGGCGAAGACCTGGACTCGGAGCCGGGCGCCGACGACGCAGCCGTGCAGAACGACGCGCCCGTCCAGATCGGCCTTGTCGAAAACGAGAGCGTGGAGATTGTCGCGGCGCCCGCAGCGGAACCTGAAACGGTGGAACAGACCGGCTCGGAGGATGCGCTCGAAGAATTGCCGTCGCGGCCTCGCCGCCGTCCGCGCTCATATAAGATCCAGGAAGTCATAAAGCGGCGCCAGGTCATACTGGTTCAGGTCGTCAAGGAAGAGCGCGGCAACAAGGGAGCGGCGCTCACCACGTACCTGTCTCTTGCAGGTCGCTATACCGTCCTCATGCCCAACACGGCCCGCGGTGGCGGGATCAGCCGGAAGATCACCAACCCGCAGGACCGCAAGCGCCTCAAGGCCATCGCTGCCGAACTCGATGTTCCGGAGGGCATGGGCCTCATCATCCGGACGGCGGGAGCCGCGCGCACACAGCAGGAAATCAAGCGCGACTACGAATATCTGCTCCGGCTGTGGGAGAGCGTTCGCGATCTGACGCTTCAGTCGACAGCGCCGAGCCTCGTCTACGAGGAAGGCAATCTCATCAAGAGGTCCATCCGCGATCTCTATAACAAGGACGTGGACGAGATCGTCGTGGCGGGCGACGCCGCGCATGGGGAAGCGCGCGACTTCATGCGCATGCTCATGCCGAGCCATGCCAAGAACGTCCTGCTGCACACCTCGCCGGAACCTCTGTTCAACAAGTACGGCATCGAACGCCAGCTGAATGCCATGTTCAGTCCGTTCGTTACACTGCGCTCGGGTGGATACCTCGTGATCAATCAGACCGAGGCGCTGGTCGCGATCGACGTGAACTCGGGCAAGTCGACCCGTGAATTCTCGATCGAGGAAACGGCATACAATACGAACCTCGAGGCGGCTGACGAGATTGCGCGCCAGCTCAAGCTCCGCGACCTTGCGGGGCTCATCGTCATCGACTTCATCGATATGGAGGAGAAGCGCAACAACCGTGCCGTCGAGCGGCGCCTCAAGGACGCTCTGCGGTTCGACCGTGCTCGCATTCAGCTCGGCCGCATCTCGCATTTCGGCCTTATGGAGATGTCGCGGCAGCGGCTGCGCACCGGCGTTCTGGAAGGGTCGACATCGCAGTGTCCGCACTGCCAGGGCACGGGCATCATCCGGTCCACAGAGAGCGTCGCGCTTGCGGTTCTGCGCGGCATCGAAGACGCGCTGATGGCCGGTCATCCGTCGTCGCTCATCGCCACCACGACAGCGCATGTTGCGCTCTACATTTTGAACAACAAGCGGCGCTTCATCACGGAACTCGAGGCGCACCACGGGATCTCGATCACGGTCCAGGCCAGCGACAAACTCCAGGGCGCTAACTTCACCATCGAGAAGACCCACGTCCGCACGGACGCTCCTCGCCGGTCGGAGCGTGGCGCCGTCAACATGGACTGGGGCTTCGAGGGCGAGGATTCGAGCGGCGACGCCGGGATCGAAGACGAGCGTCCGTCGACTGCGGAAGGTCCGCAATTCGTCGGCGAGACAGACGACGAAGATGCGGGCGACAGCGATCGGCCCCGCGCGCGGGAAGGCCGTGAGGGCCGCGAAGGGCGCGAGGAAGGCGGACGCGGGCGCCGCAGGCGTCGCCGGCGTGGACGCCGCGACGGAGACCGTTCCGGCCGTGGCGAGGATCGCGGCGAACCTAACTATTCCGCCGCTCAAGACCGCGGCGACGATCGTGATGGTACCGACGACGACGGAGCCAGGGCGCCCGACGATTTCGCGAACACTGCTGAGGGCGGCGCAGATCACGGCGAAGACGACACCGGCCCTGTTCGGGCCGGCGAGGACGGCGACCGCGATCGGGGCGGCCGGCGCCGCCGCCGTGGACGTCGCGGCGGCCGCCGGGGCCGCGGACGCGACAGAGAGCAGAGCGGCGACGGCGTTCATTCCGAAGCCGAAGCGGCCAACGGTTACGTCGCTCGGCCGCATGTGACCGAGGAGTTGGTTGACGACTTTGCCGGGGTCGTGATCCTGGAAGAGGATAAGCCGTCTCCATCTGCCTCCCTGCAGCCCGAGACCCGCAAGCCTGAGCGTCAAGAGAGCGTTGCCGCCCGTGCCGTCGAGCAGCCCCCCACGGCCGAACTTGATGCGGTCGAAAGTGCCGAGTCTCGATCACGCCGCCGTGCCGCCGATCCTTCGTCGAGCGAGCCGAAGATCGAACGGGTGGTCGTAACCCCGGATCAGGGTCCGGCTCCCGCCGAAGGGGAGACAGCGCAACCCGTCCGGCGTGGCTGGTGGCAGCGCCGGCTGGGCGGCTAATCCTCGCCCGTTTCTCCAGCCCCATAGACAGATCAGACACGAAAGCCGGGCCTAAAGCCCGGCTTTTTTTATTCCGAACAAGGCATTAGCTGCAGGCGGCCGACCTGCTCGCCGGCTCCGGCGCATGTCGTCGCAGTGGCGCGTCCCGAACTCGCGCCTGTCAAATTTTCACCATATGGTCCGCGCTGTTGGCAAATGCCTGCGCAATGTTCGCGTCTGTGTGCAGCGCAGCAAGCCAATGAACGTTCGGGAGTGGATCAGTCGTGTGAGGGGTAACGCAGTTTCTCGCGGCTTATACTGGCGGCGTGACGCTTCGATTGTCTCAAGCAAATCTTATAGAGACAGCATCAGCTGCGATGATCTTCTCCTGAATGCCGGAAAACCGGCGCGTGTCCTACAAAGAAAATTGGAGTACCCATGAGCAATCGTTCTCTTTCCATCGCTATGGCCCTCGCCGGCCTTCTTGCCGTCACCACCACCGGGGCTGTCGCCAAGCCCCACTCCGACGCGCAGATGTCCTCTGCGGACCGGCCGACCATCGCCAAGAATTTCACTGGCAAATCGAAATCCTATGCCCGATCGGGCAAGGGGCAGCGCTACTCGAATTCGGGCAAGTCGCGCGGCTATGGTGCCAAGAAGAGCCTCACCTCGCGATCGGTCACGTCATACACCTCCGGGGGCACCTCCCGGTCCTGCCTCCAGCCTCAGGCTCGAGCCCTTCTCAACCGGATCGAAAGCCAGTTTGGTTCGGTGAGCATCGTTTCCACCTGCCGGCCCGGCGCCGTGATCGCCACCAGCGGCAAGCCATCCAAGCATCGCAACGGCATGGCCATCGACTTTGACGCCGGCAGCCGCAAGGGCGCGATCGTCAACTGGCTGGTGAAGAACCATCACTCCGGTGGCACCATGACCTACCGGAACATGAGCCATATCCACGTCGATATCGGGCCGCGCTTCGTGTCGCTTGGCGCCAACAGCGGCCGCGGCTAAGGCCTTCGTGTGTGTGGGGGGAAGACGGTGGCCACCGTCTTCCCCTATGCCTTTTTCAGGGGCGACCAGGCTTCCGGAGACCAGGGAGCGAGCCCTTGACAGCCATGTCATAGCGCAGGTTCGCCGATATTTTGGCTCATTTCTGAGCGAACTGATGGGAATGAGCGAGATCTTTGCGAATTTCCAACGCGGTTTGATCGCGGCGGGGCACCGTCTGCGTGGCAGCGCAATGGCTTTTTTCGCGATCCTGCCTCTCATTGCCGGGCTCGCGCCGACGCCCGCGGCGGCTCAGGGCCTGCCGCTGATCCGCGACACCGAGATCGAAGATCTTCTCAACGATTACGCGCGGCCGATTTTCAAGGCTGCCGGCCTCGGCAGCGGGCGGGTGGCGGTCCGGATCGTCAACAACGAGAATTTCAATGCCTTCGTCGTGGATGGCCGCAGCGTCTACATCCACACGGGCGCTCTCATGCAGGCGCAGACGCCCAATGAGGTGATCGGCGTCCTCGCCCATGAGGCGGGACACATCGCGGGCGGCCATATGGCGGCATTGCGAGCCCGTATTGCCCAGGACCAGACACGGGCCCTCATCGCCCAGATCCTCGGTATCGGCCTGATGGTCGCGGGCGGTGTTGCCGGCGGTGACAGCGGCCGTGATCTGGGCGGCGCGGGGCAGAGCGTTCTATCCGGCGGCAATGAAGTCATCATGCGCGGCCTGACGGCCGAGCGGCGATCGCAGGAATCGGCGGCCGATCAGGCCGGTCTCTCCTATCTCAACGGCACCGCCCAATCCGGCAAGGGGATGCTGACGACGTTCGAACGCTTCGCCGGCCAAGAGCTTTTCTCCGACCAGAACCGCGACCCGTTCGCCCGCACGCACCCCGTTGCCACGGACCGTTTGGCCCGCCTTCGCAAGCTGGTCGAAGGCAGCCCCTACTACGCGGCGACCGATCCGCCGGCGCTTCAACTGCGACACGACATGATGCGCGCGAAGCTGTCGGGCTACATCGAAAATCCTCAGACCGTTATGAACCGCTACCCGAGCACGGATCAAAGCGCACCGGCGCGATACGCCCGTACCGTGGCCCGGTTCCGGATGGTGGGCTCGGGCGGGCTCGACGGAGCGCTGGCGCAAGCCGACCAGTTGATCAAATCCGACCCACAGAACCCTTACTTCTATGAGGTCAAGGCTGACTTTCTGCAGAAGAGCGGCCGCTTTCAGGAATCGATCCCGCTGCTACGAAAGGCGCTCCAGCTTCGCGGCGGCGACGCCCCGCTCATCGCCGTGCAGCTCGCCCAGGGCATGATCCAGTCCAAGCAGCCGCAGTACATCGACGAGGCTATCAGCATCCTGCGCAAGGCGATTACGCGCGAAGGCGAGAACGCCATGGCTTACAACATGCTGGGGCAGGCCTATTACGACAAAGGGCTCATCCCTCAGGCGGAGCTGGCGCGCGCGCAGGGATTGTTCTATTTCGGAGCCCTGAAGCAAGCTCAGGAATTTGCACGCCGCGCCCAGGCCGCTCTGAAGCCAGGCAGCCCGGAATGGGTCAAAGCTGACGACATCCTGAATTACAAGCCTCAAACCTGAACCCCCGTTTCGTTTCCAACTCCCATAGAGCAGATCGCAAATGTCCGACGCTTCCCAGAACCGACCCGACGAACCCACGGGACGCCCATCGCGGCTCGCAGTGGCGGCGCTCTTGGCGTCCCTTCTGCTGTCGGCCGCGTTCCTTGTTTCGGGGCCGATGCGGCCGGAGAAGGTCGCGGCCGATTCGTCGGGGTTCTCGGATGCGCAAAAGCGCGGGATTGAACAGGTCGTGAAGGATTACCTTCTCAAGAACCCGGAGGTCCTGGTCGAGGTTCAAGGCGCGCTCGAACAGAAAATGGCCAAGGAAGAGGCTGAACGGACCAAGCAGCTCGTGGCCGAGAATGCCAAAGAGATCTACCGGCACCCGGATGCGCCCGTGGCCGGTAATCCGAAAGGCGACATCACCGTCGTCGAGTTCTTCGATTACAACTGCGGATACTGCAAGCGCGGCTTCCACAACATTCGGGAACTGATCGAAAAGGACGGCAATGTTCGTGTCGTCT
Source organism: Hyphomicrobium sp. (assembly GCA_025458125.1). Taxonomy (GTDB): domain Bacteria; phylum Pseudomonadota; class Alphaproteobacteria; order Rhizobiales; family Hyphomicrobiaceae; genus JAGVSR01. Next base: position 12,645 of record JALOTA010000023.1, on the reverse strand, counting down.
TCAAGGAACTTCCGATCCTGAGCAAGGATTCGGAAGAGGCTGCCAAAATCGCACTGGCCGCCCGCGCGCAAGGAAAATACTGGGAACTGCACCAGGCCCTCATCGAGAGCAAAGGTCGGGTGACGGAAGCCTCGGCACTGGAGGCTGCGGGCAAACTCGGGCTCGATGTCGCAAAGCTGAAAGCCGACAAGGACAGCGAGGCGGTCAAAGCCGAACTGGCCCGCGTGGAAGCGCTGGCCCGGAAGATGAACATCACCGGCACGCCGCATTTTCTGGTCGGCAACGAAGCGATCGGCGGCGCACCCGACGACCTGCTCGACATGCTGACGGCTAAGATCGCCTCGCTGCGCAAGGACGGTTGTGCCTACTGCTGAGCCAATTAGGCAGGACTCTGAGCGGCATTAGAGCCCCACCGCGCAAAGTTCTGGCGTGAATGGCGATTTTCCCACTGCAACATTGTGTGGCGCGGCGGCGCCGCCCTTTCGCGACCCTATGAAAGCTGCTAGACCGCACAAGTTGTACGGGGCATGCGGACGGGCACGGAAATTGATCCTGAGAGCCGGTCCGGATCGCGCCTCGAGCCCCGCCATCGTCGCCAACTCGGTCTCATGTCAAAGCCGGTCTACATCCTCAACGGTCCAAATCTAAACCTGCTTGGTGAGCGGGAACCGGCGATCTACGGCCGCGACACGCTGGCCGACGTCGAACGGCTGGCCAAGGCGCGCGCAACCTCTCTAGGTCTGCAAATCGACTTCCGGCAGACGAACTCCGAAGGTGAACTGATCGGCTGGATCCAGGAGGCGCGCGGTGCAGCCTGCGCCATTATCGTCAATGCGGCCGGGCTGACGCACACGTCGGTTGCGTTGCTCGATGCGCTGCAAGCCTCAGAACTCCCCGTTGTCGAAGTGCATCTGTCGAACATTTTCCGGCGCGACGCCTTCCGGCAGCATTCCTACGTGTCCCTGGCCGCAACCGGTGTTATCTGCGGCCTCGGCGCAAAAGGCTATGAACTCGCGCTCGAAGCCGTGCGCGCAATTCTCGACAAGAAGCCGGCAGCGTGAAACCCAAGCGCAAAACAAGATCGGCCAAGAAAGCGCCGCGGACCGTACCGCCGCGGCCCAAGAAGGTGAGACGGAAAATGACGGGCAAAGACAAGGCCGAGGCACAGAGCCCCGAACAGAAGATCATTCGCGATCTGGCTGAACTTCTGAACGAGACGGGACTATCGGAGATCGAGATCGAAAAAGACGGGCTCAAGGTCCGTGTGGCCCGGTCTCTGACGATTTCAGCCTCACATGCCATTGCTGCTCCTGCTGCCATGACGGCGCCACTGGGTGGTTCCGCGGCTCCGGCATCAGGCGCCGGCAGCGATCCGGGACAGCACCCCGGCGCGGTCAAATCTCCCATGGTCGGAACGGCCTATCGCTCGCCCGAACCGTCCGCGCCGCCATTCGTGGAAGTCGGCGCTCGGGTTCAGCAAGGCGACACGCTGCTCATCATCGAAGCGATGAAGACGATGAACCAGATTCCAGCTCCGCGCTCCGGCACGGTAACGGCAATCTTCTTCGAGAACGGGCAGCCGGTTGAGTTCGGCGAGGTTCTCGCTGTCATCGAATGAGAAGCGCGCCGTCCCGGCCTGTGGGCGGGTCGAGGCTTCGGGCGCTGCACGCCGCCGGACAACGCCGGGAACGCGAACGGATGAAGAATGTTCGATAAAGTTCTGATTGCAAACCGAGGTGAAATCGCGCTGCGCATCCAGCGGGCGTGCAAGGAACTGGGCATCGCCACAGTGGCGGTTCATTCGACGGCGGATGCCGACGCGATGCATGTCCGGCTCGCCGACGAGAGCGTGTGCATCGGGCCGCCGACTTCGACGGATAGCTATCTCAATATTCCGCGTCTGCTCGCGGCATGCGAAATCACTGGCGCCGACGCGGTGCATCCCGGCTACGGCTTCTTGTCGGAGAACGCCCGGTTCGCAGAAATCCTGGAAGAGCACAGCATCACGTTCATTGGCCCGACATCGGAGCACATCCGGATGATGGGCGACAAGATCGAGGCGAAGGAAACGGCAAAGCGGCTCGGTATTCCAGTCGTTCCAGGCTCGGATGGCGCGGTGCCGACCGAAGCGGACGCCATGCGAGTTGCGAAGGGCATGGGTTTTCCCGTGCTCATAAAGGCGACGGCGGGCGGCGGAGGACGCGGCATGAAGGTCGCGTATACGGCAGAGGATCTGCCTGTCGCCTTTTCAACGGCGCGCGCGGAAGCGAAGGCCGCCTTCGGTAACGATCAAGTCTACATTGAGAAGTATCTGACCAAGCCGCGGCATATCGAGATCCAGGTATTCGGCGACGGTCAGGGCAACGCGGTCCATCTTGGGGAACGGGATTGCTCGCTGCAGCGGCGGCACCAGAAAGTCTTCGAGGAAGCCCCGTCGCCGGCCATCAATGCGGCGTCGCGCGCCAAGATTGGCGCGACGGTCGCCCAGGCAATGAGCGAAATCAAGTATCGTGGCGCCGGTACGGTCGAGTTCCTGTACGAGGATGGCGAGTTCTATTTCATCGAAATGAACACCCGCATCCAGGTCGAGCACCCGGTCACGGAAGCCATCACCGGCATCGATCTGGTGCTCGAACAGATCCGGGTTGCTTCGGGCGCGGGGTTGTCGTTCCGCCAGGACGACATCCTGTTTTCCGGACATGCCATCGAGTGCCGCATCAACGCGGAGAACCCTCGGACCTTCCGTCCATCGCCGGGCCAGATCACCTATTGGCATCCGCCGGGGGGGCTCGGGGTTCGCGTCGATAGCGGCGCCTATCAGGGCTATCGCATTCCGCCGTACTACGACAGCCTGATCGGCAAGCTCATCGTGCATGGCAAGACACGCAACGAATGCATGATGAGACTGAAACGCGCGCTGTCTGAATTCGTCATCGACGGTATCGAAACGACAATTCCGCTATTTCACGAACTGGTCAGGCATCCAGATGTGGTCAATGGAATGTACGACATCCATTGGCTGGAAAAATATCTCGGCAAGCCGTGAGCAAGCTTAAGGATGGCAAGGACGCTCCGTGATCGAGAATGAGCCTCCATTCGGCGTCTATCAACCCACGGCATTCGAGGGCCGGCTGATCGCGCTCGGCCGGAGGCTTGAACCGACGAAGTTCGGAAAGCGTACCGCTTCCTTCCTTCGTTCTGCACTCAAGCGGCTAAGGACCGATCCGCTCGATCTCGAAGTGATCGGGCAGAAGATGCGGCTCTACGCTGCCAACAATGCCTGCGAGAAGCGGTTGATCGTTACGCCGCAGTTCTTCGATCCCGTCGAACTTGCCTTCCTCAAGTCCCGGATCCATCCCTCGTTTGTTTTCCTCGACATCGGCTGCAACGTAGGAGCCTACAGCGTGTATGTGGCAAAGAACGCCGGTCCGCAGGCTCGCGTTCTCGCTGTAGATCCCAATGCGATCGTTCTCGATCGCCTCGAATTCAACGCGGCGGCCAATGGATTGACCAACATCCAGGTGGCCCGCGCCGCGGTCGCTGATGTGGCGGGGGATATGGAATTCGCGCTGGAAGAGAGCAACATGGGTGGTTCCTCGCTGCAGCTCGATCGCCAGTCGCGCGGCGGCAAAACCATTCTCAAGGTGCCGGTGCGGACCCTGGCCGACCTCGTGCAGGAGGCTGGGTTTACCCACGTCGATGCGATCAAGATCGACGTCGAGGGGTTTGAGGACAAAGTGCTCATACCTTACCTTCGGTCTGTTCCCCGGTCGCTTTTTCCCAAGGCCGTCATTTTTGAGGCCAACGTTGGCAGTTGGCAAAACGATCTCATCGACGGCCTGGCGGAAGCTGGCTACAAGCCCGCGGCGGACCTGGGTGGAAACGGGATTTATCTTTTGCCTGCCGGCTGAACATGTTGATACCGTTCGCCCTGCTCGCCTTTCCGCGACAAGGGCGCTACTATCGCAACGCTCTACGGGTGCAGGGGAAACAACGCATCGATGTCGCGTGACGACGTCCTCATCGAGATTACGCCTCAGGTCCTGATGAAGGCCTATGCTTGCGGCATTTTCCCGATGGCTGAAAGCGCCGATGACCCGGCGTTGCATTGGATCGAGCCGCAGAACAGGGGCGTCCTGCCGCTGGACGGCGTGCATATCCCGAAGCGCCTGAAGCGCACCATCCGCACAACCCCGCTCAAGGTGCGCATCGATACGGACTACGAAGGTGTGATCGACGGTTGCGCAGGCGCGCGCGAGGGCCGTGACAGCACCTGGATCAATGGCCGCATTCGTTCGCTTTATCGAGAACTCTTCCGTCAGGGCCATTGTCATACGGTGGAGGTCTGGGACGGGCGACGCCTTGTGGGAGGCCTTTATGGTGTCGCGCTGGAAGGCGCCTTCTTCGGCGAGAGCATGTTTTCCTATGAGCGTGATGCCTCGAAGATCGCTCTCGCCCATCTCGCAGCACGGCTGATTTACGGCGGGTTCCGTCTGCTCGATACGCAGTTCGTCACCGAACACTTGAAGCAGTTCGGTACCATCGAGATCGACCGCACGGCCTTTCACCGGCGGCTGGAACAGGCGATCGCCCACCCGGCTGATTTCAACCGGCTGCCCGCCGATGCGCCGCCCGATGACATCCTGCACATCCTTGAAACTGCGCGGCGAAGCGTCTAGCCGGAAGCATGGCTTACGGTCCAGCTGCGGCGGAGGCGCACGGCATGTCTAATCCCTATTGGCTGGCTGGGCAGAAACCGATAGCGCAGCCTATCGCCGACCGCTGACGAGGAGAAACGCCGTGCCGGAGCGCGCTGCCTATACACAATCCCTCGCCGGATGCCTGGAGCAATCGATCGGGCGCCACGGTCTCGACGAGGCTTCGCTCGCTGCATGGACCAAGAATGCCGATGCGGTGTTGCAAGGCTTAAGAGCGGAGCACGCCAGCGGCTCCCTGGCACTTCTGCGCATCACTGGCGACACCGCCGACATCGACGCGGCGGAAGCTCAGCTTGCCCGACTGTCGGACGGCGCCGACACCATCGTCTTTTTCGGGACCGGCGGCTCCAGCCTCGGTGGACAAACCCTCGCGCAGATCGCCGGCTGGGGCATTCCACACACCGCCAAGAAGCCGCCCTACCAACGCCCCCGCATCCGCTTCTACGATAACCTCGATGGCGATACTCTTGCCGCGCTTCTGAGGGCGACGGACTTCGCCCGGACGAGGTTCGTCATCACGTCGAAATCGGGCGGGACAGCCGAAACGCTCGCTCAGGCCATTGCGACCCTCTCCGCGGTCAAGGCGGCTGGGCTCGGGGATCGTATTCCGCAGCTCTTCCTCGGCATCACGGAACCGGACAAGCCTGGCAAGACGAACGGCTTGCGCGCCCTTTGTCAGTCCTTCGGCATTCCGATGCTGGATCACCACACCGGGATCGGTGGTCGCTTCTCGTGTCTCACCAACGTCGGACTTCTTCCGGCCATGGCGCGCGGCCTGGATGCGCGCGCGGTCCGCGCGGGAGCCCAAGAGGTGCTGCGGCCGATGCTCGATGGAGCGCGCGCCGCCGATATTCCGTTTGCGGCCGGCGCGGCGGCAATGGTGGCCCTTTCGAAGGATCGCGGCATCCGCACGCTGGTTCTGATGCCCTACGCGGACCGGCTTGGAAGATTGGCCGATTGGTTCGTGCAGCTCTGGGCCGAGAGCCTCGGTAAAGGCGGCGAAGGCACGACGCCCGTTCCCGCGGTCGGACCGGTCGATCAGCATAGTCAGCTGCAGCTTTTCATGGATGGCCCGCGCGAGATCGCAATGACACTCGTGCGGCTGGCATCAAAGGGATCGGGGCCGGTACTCGACGCGGCACTCGCGGACAAAGCCGGCGTGAGCTTCCTCGGCGGGAAGGCGATCGGAGATATCGTCGATGCGCAGGGACATGCGATTGCCGAGGCTCTGGTCCAGGCCGGACGGCCGGTGCGCGCGATCGATATCGCGGTCCTCGACGAGCGATCGGCCGGACAGATCCTCATGCACTTCATGATGGAGACCATCGTCGCCGGGCGACTCCTCGGCGTCGACCCGTTCGACCAGCCGGGCGTGGAACTTGCCAAGGTTCTGACTAAAGAGCGCCTCAACCGGTGATGGCTGTTCACGACGCGACCCGCCGGGTGCTGCCTTGCCCCGTCTCTGCTAAGCAGGAGCGGGGAAGGAGATTCGAACGTGATCATCCGCCAGTTGGCCCCGGAAACCGTCAACCGAATCGCCGCCGGTGAAGTGATCGAGCGGCCCGCGAGCGTCGTCAAAGAGCTCGTGGAGAATGCGATCGACGCCGGCGCCCGGGAGATCGAAATCGTAACTGCCGGCGGCGGTCTTTCGCTGATCCGCGTCACTGACGACGGCTCGGGGATGCCGCCGGATGATCTCGCCCTCGCGGTGGAGCGTCACGCCACCTCCAAGCTCAACGAAGACGACCTGTTCGACATCCGCACCTTGGGATTCCGCGGCGAGGCGTTACCTTCGATCGGTTCGGTGGCGGTTCTATCGGTGGCTTGAAACCGGCCGCCATCAATTCCGGCACGCGCGTCGAAGTGCGCGAGCTTTTTTCGGCGACACCGGCACGGCTCAAGTTCCTGAAGTCGGAGCGCGCCGAAAACATGGCCGTCTCCGAGACTGTGAAACGTCTGGCCATGGCGCATCCCGATGTCGGCTTCTCGCTAACCACCGGCGAGCGCGCGGGGCTGCGGCTGCCGCGTTGCGGATCGACCCCAGACGGCCTGTTGCAACGGCTGGGACGGATCATGGGGGCGGAATTCATGGCCGACGCTCTCGCCGTCACGGGCGAACGTGATGGAACGGGCATCATGGGCTTCGTGGGCCTGCCGACGTTGCACCGGCCAGATGCCGGACAGCAGTTTCTGTTCGTGAACGGTCGTCCCGTTCGCGACAAGGTTCTCGTCGGGGCGGTTCGTGCGGCCTACGGCGACTTGATTCCGAAGGGGCGGAATCCCCTGCTCGCTTTGTTCGTCACCGTCGATCCATCCAACGTCGACGTGAACGTTCACCCGACCAAGGCCGAAGTCCGGTTCCGCGACGGCGGCCGCGTGCGATCGCTCATCATCGGTGCCATCCAGCACGCGCTGGAGCGTGCTGGACATCGCGCCAGTGCAAGGGGCGGCGGACTGACACTGGACACACTGGCCAGTTCGGCAACCGCCCCGCAAGCTGGCAGATACCGCGAGACGTGGCCGGCCGGTCGCGCACCAACTAGCATTCCGGCCGGCCTCGCCGAAGCCATGCAGGCCCCCTTCGAAGCCTTTTCCGCACCAAGCGCCGACACGCGGGCCCATGCGGCGCCGGTCGCGCCGGATCTTCTCGACCGGCCGCTCGGTGCGGCGCGGGCGCAGTTGCACGAGACCTACATTGTTGCCCAGACTCGCACCTCGGTCGTCATCGTCGATCAGCACGCGGCGCACGAGCGGCTTGTCTATGAACGCATGAAGACGATGCTGGCCGACAGCGGAGTTGAGCGACAGGGCCTGCTCATTCCGGTGATCGTAGACGTCACCGACGACGAAGCGCATGCGCTCATCGAACGGGAGGCCGAACTTGCCGAACTTGGACTTGTGCTCGAAGCCTTCGGAATCGGCGCCGTCGCCGTGCGCGAAGTTCCAGCACTTCTCGGCGATACGAATGTAAAGGGGCTCGTCAAGGATCTGGCCGCGGAAATTCTCAACGAAGGACAGGGGTTTTCACTGCGCGACCGTCTGGAGGCGATCTGCTCGCGCATGGCCTGTCACGGCAGCGTCCGCGCGGGGCGGCGCCTGGCGCCGGAGGAGATGAACGCGCTCTTGCGGGAAATGGAAGCAACGCCCTACACCGGCCAATGCAATCACGGACGGCCGACCTATGTGGAGCTGAAGCTCGCGGACATCGAGCGGCTGTTCGGCCGCCGCTGAGCACAAGCCAAGATGCGGTGCCGCCAAAATTTCACCATCGATCTTGCATTGGATGCTGGCGGGTGGGCGCCCATTCTTATCGATGTGATTGTTCCATGCTTAAGATTGCGACGTCGAGCGTCATGCGCGGCCATCTCGTTGCTGCCGGGCGGGTTGAACTCGATACCTGGTTCGAAGGCGATATTCTTTGCTCGCGGCTGGACATCGGCCGCGATGGATATGTTCTCGGCAACATCACCACCCGCGAGCTCTACGTTCAGGGCCAGATCGTCGGCACTGTCCACGCCGGGGTGGTTCACTTGATGGATGGCGCGTTCGTCGAAGGCGATCTGCATCACCACGTCTTGTCACTGCACGCCAACGCCTCGCTGATGGGCACGGCCCTGCGGACGACAAAGATGCCATTTCCGCAGGAACTTCTGGCTCTGGAGTCGCGCGCGAATGGCAGACCACACGCGCGGTTTCCCGTTTCCGTCGAACGCGATCTGAAGGCAGGCTAATTACATGCCGGTGAAGCGGCCGAACGCGACCTGAGTATCGCCCCATGTCCGGCGATCGATTTCCGTGAACCCTTCCGGCCAGGAAAGTTCGGACGACGCGCGTTCCTCCCAGACGACGACGGCGCCCGGTGTGAGCCACTTGCCGTCACGCAACGAAAAGATGGCCCGTTCGCCCAGCCCTTTGCCGTAGGGCGGATCGAGGAAGGCGAGGGCGAACGGCGGCATGGGCGAGGCGGGGCCCAAATCGGTCGCATCACGACGAAACAGGCGCGTGCTGCCCGTGAGGCCCAGCGCCTCTATGTTCTGGCGGATCAGTCCACGGCTTTCGGCGTTCTCTTCGACGAAAAGGGCGTGCGACGCCCCGCGCGACAGCGCTTCCAGTCCCAGCGCACCCGTCCCGGCGAACAGATCGATCACGCGCTGGCCATCGACGTTGAAGTCTTCGACGCCGTGCAGCAAGACGTTGAAGACGCTTTCGCGCACACGGTCGGAAGTCGGTCGCACGCCTTCATGCGCGGGGCTGGCGATGTTGCGGCCCCTGAACCTGCCCCCGACGATCCTCACGCCTCGTCCTCGCCTGATCCGGGTCTCCCCTTACCGCGCGCATGGCGTTCGCGACGCTGTTGAGGCGTCTCGACCAGGCCGAACTTTCCCGCGGTGTCGGGCCCCAGCTGCTCGGCCAGATGCTTGCGGCGGACTTGATCGACCGCACCGGGCGCGAGTTCGCCCAGTTCGAAGGGGCCAAAAGAAATGCGAATGAGCCGGGAAACATCGAGCCCCAGCGCCGCCATCACTTTGCGAACCTCCCTGTTCTTGCCCTCTCGAATGCCGACCGTCAGCCAGATGTTGGCTCCCTGCGCCGTGTCGGCCGTCGCCTCGATGGCGCCGTAGCGCACGCCTTCGATCTCTATTCCGTCCTTGAGCTTGTCGAGTTCTGCCTGTGTCACGCGCCCTCGCGCCCGGACGCGATAGCGGCGCAGCCAGCCTGTCGTGGGCAGTTCGAGGTGCCGGGCCAGTTCACCATCGTTGGTCAGAAGCAGCAGGCCTTCGGTATTGAAATCGAGGCGGCCAATCGAGATCACGCGCGGCATCTCCGGCGGCAACTTCTCGAAAACGGTTGGGCGGCCCTGCGGGTCCTGATGCGTCGTAACGAGGCCCTTTGTCTTGTGGTAGCGCCAGAGACGCACGGGCTCGGCGGAAGGGAGAGGCTTTCCGTCGACGAGGATCTTATCGCCGGGGCCGACCTCGACAGCGGGGGTCGGAAGTATCTTGCCGTTGACCGAGACGCGCCCGTCCGCGATCCAGCGCTCCGCTTCGCGGCGCGAACAAAGGCCCGCCCGTGCCATCGCCTTGGCGATGCGCATGGGTTCGCTCAACGCGGCAGCTGGCTCGGCCGGTGTGGGAGCCGGCTTGCGTTTCACAAAGGGACGCTGCGAGCGCTCATCCCTGTGCGCAGAAGCGCGATCCTGTCCAGCCGCAGGACGGCGTGGCTGACCGTGTTTACCGGCGGCCGCGTGTGGACGTTGACCGGAACGGGGTTTGCGCATCAGATGCGGGCCCTTCGACATCAAGCGGGCCTTGTGCCCGTTCGGAACCGCTTATGACATCGACTGCGAAAACCGGCCACATGGAAGTGGCTCTCCAGCAAGCGCGGCTCGCCGCAGGGCGGGGCGAAGTTCCCGTGGGTGCCGTGGTCGTTTCGCCGGACGGTCGTGTGGTAGCGGCGGAGGGCAACCGGTCGCGGGAACTTTGCGATCCGACGGCCCACGCCGAGATCCTCGCGCTACGTGCTGCCTGCCGGGCGGCCGGTTCAGAGCGGCTCCCCGGTCACGATCTCTATGTGACTCTCGAGCCGTGCCCCATGTGCGCGGCCGCTTTATCGTTCGCGCGCATCCGGCGGCTCTACTATGGCGCCTCCGATCCCAAGGGGGGCGGGGTCGAGAACGGCGCGCGGGTCTACTCGCATGCCACCTGCCATCATGCCCCCGACGTCTATCCAGGTCTTGGAGAAGATGAAGCAGCGATGATCCTGAGAAGCTTCTTTGCAGAGCGGCGCTAGTCCTCCGGCTGTCGAGTCCGCTTCAGGCCCTTCAATCGCCGGACCAAGCGAGACTTACCGGCGCGCACCAGAGCCGTTGATGCTTCGTGCCTGACGGCGGGCAGCGGCGCGTGGCCGGCCATTTCGATGGGTAGCGTTTCGGCACCCAGTATCCGTTCCAGTTTGACCTTCAGTTCGGCTTTGGCAGGAGCGGCCGCCGCCAGAATTTCTTCGACCCTCCAGATATCGAACAATTGAAAGTGGCTGGTGCCCGCTTGGATGAAAATGTCGGGCTGCTCCGTCCGCAGTTTCTCGCGGATGATGGTGCGTTCGAAAATGAAGGAGGAAGCAAACAGAGCTTCCGTCGCAGTCGGGTGAACGCGATCAGGCGCCGGAACCGGAACTCCCGATACGTCGATGGCGACCGTGACATCGGTTCCCTCGCGAACCAGATCGTAGGGCAGCGGATTGACGAGGCCGCCGTCGATGTAGGCGCGATTGTCGAGGACGATCGGCTCGAAAACAGCCGGCAGCGCCATGCTGGCGGCCACCGCCTGGCGCAACGAGCCGGTCTCGAAAATGCGTGCGTCGAGGGCATAGAAATCGGTTGCGACGATCTTGAGAGGTATTTCGAGCTGGGCGAAATCGCGCGCAACCCGCGCCGGGTATATCTGATCGAGAAGGACCTGCGGCGAGAGCATCGCGTTGAATGGACCGAAAATTCCCGACACGCGCGGCAAGGTCCGGGCGCGGGATGCGAAGAGATCGCGGAGGAGTTCGATGCGCGCCGATAGGATTTCCTGCATCTGCGCGCGTATCTCGCGGGCCGACATTCCCGAGGCATAGGCAGCCCCGATCACGGCGCCGATCGACGTTCCGGCCATCACCTTCGGCCTCAGACCAAGCTCGTCGAAGGCTTCCAACATCACGGTATGGGCAAGGCCGCGTGCGCCGCCGCCGCCGAGAGCGAGGCCGATTGCAGGTGTTCGGCCCCGGATCACGGGACGCGATTTTGACAAGTTCCCGGCGGCGGGAAGATTCTTCGCGCTCATCCTTCACCCCTTCTAGCCGACAGCATGGCGGTGCGAACGAAAAAAACAAGGGCCGGTCGGCATGTGCCGTCCGGCCCTTCGTCGTCGCGCTGCCGGCCCGGTCAGGCCAGCTTGAAGGGCATGTCCTTGCCGGCGAAGAACGCATCGATGTTGTCCAGCGCCTCGAAGCCCATCTGGTTGCGTGCTTCGATGGCTGCGGAGCCAAGGTGCGGGAAGAGGAAGGTGTTCGGCAGATCGTAGTAGCCCTCGTTGATCTTGGGCTCGCCTGCAAACACGTCCAGACCGGCGTACGACAGGCGGCCGGATTTCAGAGCGGCGATCATGTCCTCGTCGTTGACGAGGTCGCCACGGGCCGTGTTCACGACGATGGCGCCCGTCGGCAGCTTTTCAATCGTGGCCTTGTTGAAGAAGCCCCGCGTCTCGGGCGTCGATGGCGCGTTGATCGAGAAGAACTGCGAGACGCTGAGAAGGCTGTCGAGGCTTTCGTGATAGGTAGCGTTGTACTTCGCCTCGACTTCGGGCTTGGCGCGATAGATGTCGTAGTAGTGGACGTTCATGTCGAAGCCGCGCGCGCGCTGCGCGAGCGCCTGGCCGATCTTGCCGAAGCCGTAGATGCCGAGATTCTTGTTATCGAGCCTCTGACCGACGAGTTGCAGCGGCTGCCAGCCCGGCCACGAGCGTGTCCGGATCATCTTCTCGCCTTCAGACGCGCGGCGGGCTGAGCCGAGCAGGAGCAGCATCGCGATTTCGGCGGTGGCGACCGTCACGCCATGCGGTGCATTGCCGACCTTGATGCCGCGCTTCTTGCAAGCTTCCAGATCGATGTGATCGAAGCCGATGGAGAACGTGGAAATGCACTTGATGTGCTCGGGGATGCGTTCGATCACATCGGCGCGGCACTTCTCGTTCAGCGTCAGAAGGATTGCGTCGACCGACTTCGCCGTCTCCAGCATTTCATCGATGGTGATCTTGGGGTCGTCGCCATGGGCGATGACGTCGTAGGTCTCCCGGGCGCGGGCCATGACGGCATCCGGCAGAGGCCAGGTGATCAGAATTTTCTTCTTGGACATAGGTTGCGTATCCTACCCGGGGTTCGACTTTGGTTG
>JALOTA010000095.1 GCA_025458125.1 Hyphomicrobium sp. | reverse complement strand
TCCCCCATCCTGGGCCGGGACGATCAGTCGAGCGACACGCAGGTGGACGTGCTGACGGAAGAACAACTGCTTCGCGGGCTGGAAAGCATGACGCCGTCGGAGCCCTCGTCCAGCGGTACCGGCCCGGCGAATCCCCGCGAACGCGGCCGTTGAGACGGCCTGCCGGGGTTCCTTCACCCTGTGCCCTGTTCGATCCGCCGCGGCATGCCTTACACTTGGAAGGCGTGCCGCGGCGTTCTAGTTTAGGGGATCTGTCCGCGGCCTATCCGAGGACCTGTTCACACCCATGATGCGCCAATACGAACTCGTCGAACGGGTTCAGAAGTATGATCCGAAGGCGAACGAGGCGCTGCTGAACCGCGCCTATGTTTACGCCATGAAGGCGCACGGCAATCAGAAGCGAGCCTCCGGCGACCCTTATTTCTCTCATCCGCTCGAAGTCGCTGCCATTCTCACCGATCTCAAGCTCGATGACGCGACCGTGGCGACGGCCCTGCTGCATGACGTCATCGAGGACACCGACGCGACGCGGCAGGAGATCGATCAACTGTTCGGTCCGGAGATCGGGGCTCTCGTCGATGGCCTCACCAAGATCAAGCGGCTCGATCTCGTTTCGAAGAAAACCGAGCAGGCGGAGAATTTCCGCAAGCTTCTGATCGCCATTTCGACAGACATCCGGGTGTTGCTGGTGAAGTTGGCCGATCGGCTGCACAACATGCGCACGCTTGAGCACATGAAGCCGGGAAGCCGTCAGCGCATCTCGGAGGAGACGCTCGACATCTATGCGCCGCTTGCCGGACGCATGGGGATGCAGGCCATTCGAGACGAGCTGGAGGACCATGCGTTCCGCTGGCTGCACCCTGACGCCTATTCGGCTGTCACCGACAAATTGGCCGAATTGCGCGGCAAGAACGGCGGCCTCGTCGAGGAGATCGAAAACGCACTCAAGTCCAAGCTGAAGGAAATGGGGATCGAAGCCAGCGTATCGGGCCGCGAGAAGAAGCCCTATTCGATCTGGCGCAAGATGACGAACAAGCAGATCTCGCTGGAGCAATTGTCAGACATCTACGCCTTCCGCGTGACGTGTCAGGATATCACCGACTGTTATGGAGCCCTCGGCGTCGCGCACACCACTTGGCGCGCGGTACCTGGCCGGTTCAAGGACTACATCTCCACGCCCAAGCAGAATAATTATCAGTCCATCCATACGACGGTGGTGGGACCGCGCCACCAGCGCGTCGAGCTTCAGATCCGCACGCAGCTCATGCATCAGGTGGCCGAATACGGCGTGGCCGCGCATGCGCTCTACAAGGATATGACCAAAGGAAAGATTTCAGCCGGTTCGCCAACGTCGCTCGACGACAAGGAACATGGGCCTTACGTCTGGCTGCGGCGCATGGTGGAGACGCTGTTGGAAGGTTCCAATCCCGAGGAGTTCCTCGAGCACACCAAGCTCGAACTCTTCCAGGATCAGGTGTTCTGCTTCACGCCGAAGGGCCGGCTGATCGCGCTGCCCAGAGGCGCCACACCGCTCGACTTCGCCTATGCGGTTCACACTGACGTCGGCAACGCGGCGGTGGGGGCCTACGTCAATGGCCGTCACGTTCCCATCGATACGCGGCTTCGCAACGGCGACGAGGTGGAGATCAGGACCTCGAAAGGGCATGTTCCGCCGGCGGCGTGGGAAAGCCTTTGCGTCACGGGGCGTGCGCAGGGCGCTATCAGGCGGGCCGCGAGGGAAGCGGTGCGGCGGCAGTATGTCGAGCTGGGGCGCAGGCTCGCGTCATCGGCTTTCGAGGCGGCTCGCGTCGCCTATTCGGATGAGTCGGTGAAGCGCGTTCTTTCGAAGTTTCCGCACAAAACGCTCGATGAACTCCTGGCAGCGGTGGCGCGTGGCGAACTTCCGGCGGGTGATGTTCTCAAGGCCGTCGCACCCGAGGCCGTCCAGGCGGCTGCCGTGCAAAGCGTTCTGGAAAATCCGATGAAGGGTTGGCTCGATCTGACCAAGATTCCAGGCTTGCGGGTGCGCTCGCCGGCGGCGGGTGCGGCTGCGGCGCAGTTTTCTTCTGGGATCGCGCTCAAAGGGCTGAAGGACGATGTTCCCGTCATTTTCGAGGAAGGTGGCGCGGTGCCGGGCGACCGGATCGTGGGCGTGCTGGAACCGGGCGCGGGCATTCGCATTTTCCAGATCCATTCGCCCAGGCTGCAAGCCTACGAGCATCAGCGCTGGATCGACATGACGTGGCACATCGATCCGGGCAAGCAGGAGCGGTTTCCCGCTAAACTCAGCGTCACAGCGCCCAACCGGCCGGGTTCACTGGCAGCGATTGCAGAGGTCATCGGCGAGGCCGGCGGAAACATCGACAACCTCAAGATGATCCGGCGCGCATCGGACTTCACGGAACTGCGCATCGAGGTGGAAGTCTTCGATCTCGCCCATCTCAATCGCATCGTCGCCGGGCTCAGGCAGAAGGACATCGTCAGCCGGGTCGAACGTATATTCGAATAGCGCGGGCAATCCCGCGTCCCGCGCCCACCCCGGCCTACATCGCATCGAGGAACCATCATGAGCAGCGCGCCGTCCGGATCGAAGTTCCTGCGCCTCGGGGTCAACATCGACCACGTGGCGACAATCCGCAACGCGCGGGGCGGCCGTCATCCGGATCCCTTGAGAGCGGCACATCTGGCGGTCGAAGCGGGTGCCGACGGCATCACCGCCCATTTGCGCGAGGACCGGCGGCACATTTCCGACAGCGATATCGCGCGCCTCAAGTCGGAATTGACGCGGCCTCTCAATCTCGAAATGGCGGCGACGCCCGAGATGCTTGCGATCGCGCTACGCCATGTCCCGAACGCGTGCTGCCTCGTCCCGGAACGGCGCGAGGAGCGCACGACCGAGGGCGGCCTGGATGTCGTGCGCGGAGGTGAGCCGCTGGCCAGAATCGTCGGGAGCCTTCGCGATGCCGGGATTCGCGTCTCGCTCTTCATCGAGGCCGACGAGCGGGCGATCGAAGCGTCGGCAAAGGTCGGTGCCGATATTGTGGAATTGCATACCGGTCAGTATTGCGAACGGGCTTTGGAAGACAATGCTGCCGGCATTGCCAGGGAGGTCGAGAGGTTGCGTCGCGCTGCCGTTCTGGCCGACGAGGCTGGTCTTGAAGTCCATGCCGGGCACGGCCTCACCTACAACACAGTCGTTGCTGTCGCACGGATGCCGCAAATCGTCGAACTCAACATCGGGCATTTCCTCATTGGGGAGGCGATCTTTGGCGGAATGCATTCGGCTATTCGTCATATGAGGTCGCTTATGGATCAGGCGCGGGCCGGTCCGCACCGGTCACAGGCGCCGCAATGATTATTGGCATCGGCAATGACATCATCGACATCCGCAGGATCGAAAACACGCTGTCGCGATTTGGAGACCGGTTCCTGTTGAGGGTGTTCACCGACATCGAGAGGGCAAAATCCGACCGGCGCGCGGCGCGGGCCGCCTCGTACGCCAAGCGGTTCGCGGCGAAGGAGGCTTGTGCCAAGGCGCTGGGAACCGGTCTCAGGCACGGGGTCTACTGGCGCGACATGGGAGTTGTTAATCTTGCCAGCGGGCGGCCGACCTTGGCCCTGACGGGTGGCGCGGCCGCGCACCTGGAGCGGCTCGTTCCTGAAGGCTATTCGGCACGGATAGACCTAACGATAACAGACGATTATCCCCTTGCGGAGGCCGTGGTGATCATTTCCTGTATTGCCACCAAGTCGGATCTGCGGGGTTAGTTTGGCCGCCCCTGGGGCGTCCGCGAGGCGTTTGCGCACCGCAAGGCAAGGCGGTATAGCGGGCCGCTATTTATGAGACGCGCGGCGGGTCATGCGACCGGCGGCACTGGAGACAACATGGCGGCTAATTCAGACGCGCGATCGTCGCGCTACTACGGGATGCGGGACACGTTCGTCGTCGTCCTTCAGGCCCTGGCGATCGCACTCTTCGTGCGTGTTTTCTTCTATCAGCCGTTCAACATTCCTTCCGGGTCGATGAAGGAGACGCTGCTGGTCGGCGACTACCTTTTCGTGTCCAAGCTCTCCTACGGCTACAGCCGCTTCTCGTTTCCCTTTTCTCCCAATCTGTTTTCCGGCCGCATCTTCGCTTCCGAACCCGAGCGGGGCGATGTTGCCGTCTTCAAGCTGCCGCGTGACAACTCCACGGATTACATCAAGCGCGTGATCGGCTTGCCGGGAGATGAAATCGAGATGAGAGACGGGCAACTCGTCATCAACGGCACGCCCGTTCCGAAGGTTCGAAAGGGCTCTTTCACCACCGTGGATGACGAAGGGGTGACCGTGCAGATCCCGTCGTTCACGGAGACGCTTCCGAACGGCGTCAGCTACACCGTGCTCGATGCGCAGGAGAATGGCCCCTTCGACAATGCCGGTCCTTACAAGGTACCGGAAGGCCATTTCTTCATGATGGGCGACAACCGGGACAATTCGACCGACAGCCGGGCCCAGCGTGCGGTCGGTTTCGTGCCGTTCGAGAACTTCGTCGGACGCGCGGAAATCATTTTCTTCTCGGCGGCGGTCGATGAGCCCGACGCCCTGCGCTGGACCAGTCCATGGACATGGCCGTTCGATATCCGGTGGAACCGGTTCTTCACTCTCGTGCGCTGACGGAGCCGCGGTGTTCAAGGCCCGGAAATTCAAGGATCTCGAGCGCAAGCTCGGCTACAAGTTCAAGGACGAGCGGTTTCTCGAATGCGCGTTGACGCATGCCAGCGTGCGGGGCGGCAAGCCGGTGCGTGCCGATAACGAGCGGCTCGAATTCGTTGGTGACCGGGTTCTCGGGCTCGCCATTGCCGGCTTCCTCAACCAAGCGTTTCCGACCGCGAAGGAAGGTGAACTTGCGCGGCGCTATAATGGTTTAGTGAGGGGCGAGGCTTGTGCACGCATCGGCCGCGCTCTGGACATCGGCCCCAAGCTCGTACTCTCGGAAGCAGAGGCCACCAGCGGCGGGCGGGACAAAGACACGATCCTCGCCGATGCGGTGGAAGCCATTCTCGGCGCCATCTTCATCGAGGCTGGTTTTGATGTGGCGCGCGATGTTGTTATGAAATTATGGGCGTCACAGCTCGGGGATCAGAAGCCTCAGATGGTGGCAGCCGATCCGAAGACGGCCCTGCAAGAGTGGGCGCAAGGGCGCGGTCTAAATCTGCCGCAGTATTCCGTGGTCTCCCGAGAGGGGCCGGATCATGCGCCGATGTTTACGGCCGAAGTGAAGATCAAGTCGCTCGAGCCCGCACGTGGCGAGGGCGCATCGAAGCGGCTGGCAGAACAGGCGGCGGCCGCAAGTCTGCTGGAACGGGAAGGCGTGATCGCGCGGGGTGGAAATGGCTGACGGTTCACGCGACGAAGGCGGCGGCACCGCCAGCGACACACGATGCGGCTTCGTCGCGATCATCGGTGCGCCGAACGCCGGCAAGTCGACGCTGGTCAATCATATGGTCGGCGCGAAGGTGTCGATCGTTTCGCATAAGGTCCAGACGACGCGCGTTCCGGTGCGGGGCATTGCCGTCGAGGGCCCGGCCCAGATCGTTTTCATCGATACGCCCGGTATATTCCAGCCGAAACGCCGGCTCGACCGGGCGATGGTCGATGCGGCCTGGAGCGGGGCGCACGACGCAGACCTGATGGTGCTGCTCGTCGATGCTGCCAAGGGGCTCGACGACGACGTGGAGCGTATCCTGGAGAGGCTCACTCCATCGGCCCATCCCAAGATTCTGGTTCTCAACAAGGTCGATCGAGTCGCCGACAAGGACCGGTTGCTGCCGTTGATTGCGAAGCTATCGGAAAAGCTCACGTTCGAGCGCGTCTTTGCCGTCTCGGCACTGGACGGCAACGGCGTGGAGGACCTGAAGCGGTATCTCGCAGACCGGATGCCGGCGGGTCCGTGGCATTATCCGGAAGACGAGATTTCCGATGTGCCATTGCGGCTGCTGGCGGCAGAATTGACCCGCGAGAAGATCTATCACTATCTGCATGAAGAGCTGCCATACGCGACGACGGTGGAAACGACGGATTGGAAGCCTTTCAAGAATGGCTCCGTGCGTGTCGAGCAGACCATCTATGTCGAGCGCGACAGCCAGAAGGCGATCGTTCTCGGCAAGGGCGGGCAGACCATCAAGAAGATCTCCAGCCTGTCGCGAAGTGAATTGTCCAAGATCCTCGAACGCGACGTGCATCTATTCCTCTTCGTGAAGGTGCGCGAGAACTGGGGCAGCGACCCGGAACGGTATCGCGAGATCGGTCTCGATTTCCCGAAGGACTGAAGCGGGATCGCATAAGCCGCACCGAACCGCTGTAGTCGAAAGGCATTTTATGGAGTGGTCCGACGAGGCCATCGTGTTGAGCGTGCGCGCACACGGCGAGACGGCGGCCGTGGTCGAACTCTTCACGCGTGCGCATGGCCGCCATTCGGGCCTCGTGCATGGCGGGCGATCGCGCAAGTCGCGGCCGGTTTTGCAGATGGGCAACCATGTGGACGCGACATGGAAGGCGCGGCTGCCGGAGCATCTGGGGCATGTTTCGGTTGAGCTGAGGCGCGGGTATGCCGCGGCTGCGATGGACGATGCCGCGGCTCTTGCGGGCTTGACGTCGATGTGCGCCCTGGCGCGGCACCTGCCGGAGCGCGACCCGCATCCTGCGCTCTATGAAGTCACGCTGTTCGTCTTGAGCTTCCTCGACGATCCGACCGTCTGGCCGGCGCTCATGGTGCGCTGGGAACTGGCGCTGCTGCAGGAACTCGGGTTCGGGCTGGATCTCGCGGCTTGCGCGGCGACTGGAGCGAACGACCAGTTGATCTATGTTTCACCAAAGTCGGGGCGGGCCGTCTCGGCATCGGCGGGCGAACCCTACCGCGACCGGCTGCTGCGGCTGCCGCAGTTTCTGACGTCGGCACGGGATCGGCAGGTCTTGCGAGAGGATATCGAGGCAGGCTTTGCGCTGACCGGCTATTTCCTGGAACAACGCGTTCTGGCGCCAAAGGGAGAAACGCTGCCTGCCTGGCGCGGGTGGATAGCTCCACCTTGATGCCCTTCTGCGGGTCGCTCTTCAGCGTATAGACCGTCTGATCGCTCGCCTCGAAGCGGGCGGCGACGCTCGCTGTCCCGGGCTTGCGGAACTCGAGTGATCCCGGCGCGCAGGACGTATGCGTCACGCTCATGTTCGGACTGATGTCGTGTTCGTCGCCGTCGAAGGCGTACACGACGGGCTTGCCGGCCGCGTTCGCAATCTGAAACCGGTACTTCATGGATTGCGGGCGGCCGAACACCTGCACAGTGATGTATTTGGGGTTCTTGTCGGGCGCCTCGACTACACCAACGCCA
>JALOTA010000022.1 GCA_025458125.1 Hyphomicrobium sp. | reverse complement strand
GAGGCGTTGATAGCTGCCGATCGAATAGGCCACGGCCAATGCAACGAACGGCAGAGCCGCGAGAAAGTAGTAGAGACCTCGGCTCGGATGCCGGTTGATAATGCGCATCAAGCCACCTTTCGTGGTTCTGTTTCTTCCAGCGGGAGAAGCAACGTGTCGGCCTCGCGATCGAGCCAGGAGCGTGCGCTGGGTGCGAGCTGTGTGGAGGAAGGGAAACGGCGGCCTGCTTCGAGGCTATCGATCCGCCAGACCCTGCGCCCACTGTCGAGGAGCGGTCCCAGCAGGGAGATCGACGTTTGTTCGCGACGTGGATCGGTCGACACTTCAACGGTCCAGTTCCCTGCGTTGAGAACAGCGTAATCCGCCGTGCAGTCGAAAACTCTTTCCAGCGCGGCAACCGGATCGTCGCTGGTGCGGACAAAATCCTGCGCGCGGGTTCCCGGGGGCAGTTCGTCGCGGCGCGCCAGCGCGCGGATGGCGTGGTCGCCCGCAATGACGAGACCGCCCTGCCGGCGGTGTTCCTTGCCCGCGTGGTCGATCTCGGCTTCGAGCCGAAGGCCGGCCAGAAGACCGGGCGCACTGGGCAGGAATCGCCAGTCTTCCACGTAGGCCCCGGATGGCGCGAATTCGATCATGCAGTCACCGATGCGGCGCATGAGTCCGGGCTCGGGGTACTTGTCGTAGGGTTGAAAGCCGATCCAGTCCGCCCATGACATCACCGGTTCGTTCCACGATGTCGTCGCAACGCCACCTTCGACGCTGGCAAGACGGATCAGCGTCTCGTGGTCGAGCGAGGAGAGTTTCGTACCGGCCGGGACAGCAGGGCGGGAAGGATTGACCCGAATGTCTCCGGTCATGCCGTGGGCCTGCGCCCAGAATACGCGCGTCTGGCGATCCTCAACGCCAGTGGCGAAGGTTATCGAGCGCCGCCGCACGCACCCGAGCGCCCAATCCGGCACGCGCTGCGTGCCGGCTTTGGGCTTGGCCGCGGCGATCTCATCGAGTGTCATCGCGGTGCGCTCGCATGGATGGCTTCCTGGCCGAAGCTCGACAGCTTCCGGGCGCCTTCCGGCAATCTGAACGTGCCGGCCTCGATGCGGTTCTTGAGGTACTGGAACGTCTGCGCGGTTTGGGCGAGCAGATGATCGCCTGCCACCAGTGGTTCGAATTTCGGCTTTTCGCCGGGTGGGATGAACTGAGACAGCGGTTCGACGACCGTGTGGTAATCGCATGCGGCGAAGTAGGGGAACGAATAGCGTTCCTCTTTCACCTTGCGGACGCGGTGCGACGTGGCGACGAACGTTGCGTTCGTCCAGGCTTCAAGCATGTCGCCGATGTTGATGACGAACCCGCCTTCGATGGGTGGGGCATCGATCCACTCGCCGGCTCCGTTCATCACCTCCAGCCCCGGAGCCGTCGGCCAAAGAATCGTAAAGCACTCATAGTCGGTGTGGGCGCCGATCCCCGGTTCATCCGCCGGTGCATCGGGCGCATAGGGGTAGTGGATGAGGCGGAGCTGGCTCGGCGGCTTCGTCAAATGAGGTTCGAAGTAGTTTTCGGGCAGGTCGAGTGCGAGGGCAAATCCGCCAAAGAGCGTGCGCGCGAGTTCGGATACGTCATCGTAATAGCGGCCGACGGCGGACTTGAACTCAGGATCATCGGGCCACTGCACAGGACCCAGCATCGGCGCCCGTCCGGACAGCACGTCGGGATCATCGGCTGGAACATCGAGGGAGACGTCGAAGGCTTCCTTTCGGTCGGGCTTCTGCCCGTAGAAGACCTCTTCCCCGGGAGGCACATAACCGGAATGGGATTTCGAGAGCCCGATATAGGACTTCATCTTGGTGTCTATAGGCCGTGAGAAGAACTTGCGGGTGACATCCAGGAGACGGTCGCGCGTCGCCTGTTCGATCGGGTGGCCAACGACGTAGAGAAAACCGGAATCGCGTGCAGCCGCCCCGATTTCCGCGGCGACACGCTTGCGGGTGTCAGCATCGGCCGAGTAGAGGCCGCTGATGTCGACGATGGGTAGAGACTTGAAGTTGGATGGCATGTGCGGCTCTCGGTATGTGCATCGTTCGCAGGACGTGCCCGGTGCGAGGCTTGACGCCCCGCGCCGGGCAACTCGACTTACAACTTGCCGTCCACGGCGAGCTTCAGGAATTCAGGCGTGAAGCGCAGTTTCACGTTGTCCTTCGACCCGAGGACGGAACCGTCGGCGAATTCGATGCCGATATCATCGACACTCTTGGCGCCCTGGCCGTAGAGACCTTTCTCAAACGAGAACTTGCGCACGTAGTCGAAGCGCTCCTTGTCCTTGGGGTCGACGATGAATTCGAGGGCTTCTTTCGGCGTTGCGAAAAGCTTCGTGGTGGCAAGCTGAGCCTCGAAGCCGGCAAGATCGGTGCCGGAGGCCTTGCCCATGGACTCGCGGGCTGCCTTGCCCTTGTCCGAGGGGTCGAGCGTCAATGCCACGACTTCGAACCAGGCGCCGGTGAGAGCCTTTGCGAAGTCGGGATTTTCTTTGATCAGCGCGGTGTTGGTGATCAGCGCGTCGACGATTTCTCCGGGAAAGGACGTGGACGAGATGACGAGGTTGGCGTCCTTCTCGCTGTCGATGTCGGCCAGCATCGGGTTCCATGCGACGATCGCGGTGACATCTCCGGTCTTGTAGGCGGATACCCAATCGGCGTCGGACGTGTTGACGATGGTGATGTCCTTTTCTGTCAGACCGACTGTGGAGAGCGAACGGGCCAGGAAGTAGTGCGACACGGACAACTCAAGAACGTTGACCTTCTGGCCCTTGATGTCCTCCAGCTTTGTCTTGTCGCGAAGGATCAGGCCGTCGTTTCCATTCGAATAGTCGCCGGCGATCAGGACGGTCGTATCGACGCCGCCAACCGAGGGGATGGCGAGGGCATCCATGGAGGTGGACGTTGCGGCGTCGAACTTGCCGGCGGTGAATTGGTTGATGCACTCGACGTAGTCGCCGACCTGCGTGACATTGATCGTGAGGCCGTACTTGTCCGCCCACTTTTTGATGATGCCCGTGTCGGTCGCATAGCCCCACGGCATCCAGCCCGCATAGATCGTCCAGCAGACGTTGAATTCCTTCTTCGGCTCGGCCTGAGCAGGGGCGGCCAACGGCAGCGCCAGTGCCGCCAGTGCGGCGAAGGTGTAGCTCAGTCTGAATGAAGAGCGGCTCGTCATGGGGATCTCCTTGTCACCACCGATTGCTAGATCCGGAGGGTGGCGCCGATTTGAGCGCATCGAGGAGGCCGTCCGTCCGAAAGCCGAAGCTTCTCGCGGTACAGGTCTCCCGGGCTTTTGTCCCGCCGTGGCTCCGGACGGCACACTTGGCTGCCGACCGGGAGCGCATCTCTCGGACCAGGCACCGCGCTGACATCGTGCGCGGCCGGAACCCTAGATGCATTATGTGTTAAGCATTGCAGACCGCGTGCCAGACGGGGGCCGCATTGAATTTGCTATCTTTTTCACGAAAACGCAGGGGCTGGCCCGCTGTCGGCGGCAATGATCAGCCTAAAAACTGAGCAGGCCGGATGCGGATTCAGGCGGCGGGACGGTCAACGCCCGATGGCGGCGGGCCCATGCGGGCAAGGACATCGAATTCGGCATCCGTGTAGACGCGCGACCGGGTGAGAAAGCGCACGCCTTCGGGTGCTTCGAGCGAAAAGCCCGAACCGCGGCCGGGTACGACATCAATGATCAAGTGCGTGTCCTGCCAATACTCGAACTGCTGGCGGCCCATGTAGAACGGCTGTCCGCCGATTTCGCCGAGGTAGACGTCCTGCGCACCGACACGGAAGTCATGGCGGGGATAGCACATCGGCGCCGAGCCGTCGACGGCTTCCGGCGTTGCGGTGACGCGCAGGACGGTCTCGGTCATGTCGGAACCTTGGTCTGATCGGGGACGACGATGGCGAAGATATCGGACAGCGCAGCCAGAGAAGCCGCATGCAGGGACGAGGCGGGAACATCGCCGCCGCGGGGATCGGGGATTGAACGGGTTGCTGTCCCTGCGGCGACGACCGTTGGGCGGTAGCCGTGGTTGAAGGCAGCGCGCGCTGTGGAGTTGATGCAGACGTGGGTCATGAAGCCGGCGAGTACCAGATCGGTGACGCCGAGCCGCTTCAACTCCTCGTCGAGGTCCGTGCCCTCGAAGGAACTGGGTAACGTCTTGGTGATCACCTTTTCGCCGGGGCGTGGCGCAACCGGATCGGCGATCTGGCCGATGGGGGCGTTGACGTCGTAGGGAGAGCCAGCGCCGGCATCATGCTGGATGTGAATAACCGGGGTGCCGGCCGCACGCGCGCGGGCCAGGAGGCGAGAGCACTCAGCCAGTGCCGGCTCCACGCCTTCCAGCTGCATGATCCCTTCCCGATAGGTGTTCTGGCAGTCGATGAGGATCAACGCCGATTTCGACAATGGAGCCGGTTCGTTGGGAAGTTGCAGGAGCGTGCGCAACGTTGGGCTGGACATATGGCCTCACAAACAGAGTTCTGGACAGAGATAGGCTTGGGGAGGGGGCGCGCGCAAGTGCGGCCTGGCGAAAGAACCGGCCGTCGAAACGCAAAATGGGCCCGGCTTGCGGCCGAGCCCATTCTGTCTTGGTTGGATCAGAAGAAGCCCAGAGCGTTCGGGCTGTAGGAAACCAGCATATTCTTGGTCTGCTGGTAATGGTCGAGCATCATCTTGTGCGTCTCGCGGCCGATGCCCGACTGCTTGTAGCCACCGAACGCGGCATGGGCCGGATAGAGGTGGTAGCAGTTGGTCCACACGCGGCCCGCCTGGATCGCCCGGCCGAAGCGGTAAGCGCGGGTGCCGTTGCGGGTCCAGACACCGGCGCCGAGGCCGAACATCGTGTCGTTGGCAATGGCCAGCGCTTCGTCATCATCCTTGAACTTCGTGACCGACACGACAGGCCCGAAGATTTCTTCCTGGAAGATGCGCATCTTGTTGTGGCCGGCCATGATCGTCGGCTTGACGTAGAAGCCGTCGGCCAGCTCGCCTTCCAGACGGTTGCGTTCGCCGCCTGCGAGGCACTGGGCGCCTTCCTGCTTGCCGATGTCGATGTAGGAGAGGATCTTCTCCATCTGATCGTTGGAGGCCTGGGCGCCGATCATGGTCGTGGGATCGAGCGGGTGGCCGGCCTTGATCGCGTTCACGCGCTTGACGGCGCGTTCCATGAACCGGTCGTAGATCGATTCATGCACGAGGGCGCGCGACGGACAGGTGCAGACTTCGCCCTGGTTGAGCGCAAACAGGGTGAAGCCCTCGAGCGCCTTGTCGAAGTAGGCATCGTCTGCGTCGGCGACGTCGGCGAAGAAGATGTTCGGAGATTTGCCGCCCAGTTCCAGCGTGCAGGGAATGATGTTTTCCGAAGCGTACTGCATGATGAGGCGGCCCGTCGTCGTCTCACCCGTGAACGCGATCTTGGAGATGCGCTTGTTCTGGGCGAGGGGCTTGCCGGCCTCGACGCCGAAGCCGTTGACGACGTTCACAACGCCCGGTGGCAGGATGTCGCCGATGAGGTCCATGAGAACCATGATGCTCATGGGCGTCTGCTCGGCCGGCTTGAGAACCACGCAGTTGCCGGCGGCGATAGCTGGGGCGAGCTTCCAGCAGGCCATCAGCAGCGGGAAGTTCCAGGGAATGATCTGGCCGACCACGCCGAGCGGTTCGTGGAAGTGATAGGCGACCGTGTCGTGGTCGATTTCCGAGATCGAACCTTCCTGGGCGCGGACGCAGCCTGCGAAATAGCGGAAGTGGTCGATGGCGAGCGGAACGTCGGCCGCCGTCGTCTCGCGGATCGGCTTGCCGTTGTCGAGCGTTTCGGCGAGAGCCAGGAGCTTCAGGTTCTGCTCCATGCGATCCGC
Source organism: Hyphomicrobium sp. (assembly GCA_025458125.1). Lineage (GTDB taxonomy): Bacteria > Pseudomonadota > Alphaproteobacteria > Rhizobiales > Hyphomicrobiaceae > JAGVSR01. The sequence continues at coordinate 50,396 of JALOTA010000022.1, read as the reverse complement.
GATCTTGAGGAGAACGGCGGCGCGCTCTGCCGGGGCAGCCTTGCCCCACTTGTCCTTGGCGACGTGAGCGGTATCGAGCGCCGTCTCAATGTCTTCCGCCGTCGAGCGGGCGATTTCGCAGAGCGGCTTGCCGGTGATCGGCGTGATGTTGGTGAAGTACTGGCCCTTTGCAGGGGGCACCCACGTGCCGCCGATGAAGTTATCATAGCGGGCGCGAATGCGGATCTGCTGGGCGAGTTCGTTCAGCGCTTTCTGAAGCATGGGTTTCCTCCTCGGCGGCTCATTTAAAGTTGGCCGTGTCCGCTCCGCTGCTCAGACCGGCCTTAGGGAATGCTGGAGTTGCTATATCCATTCGGACAGGAGCGAACCAGTTGTCCTTTGGTAGAGCGATGCGCGAGCCGTGGTGCTGCGGCGCACAAAAGACGCGCTGCAGGCTAGGGGTTATACTTATTCGGCGGCCGCTATCTGCGCGCCTTGATCGAGCCACCGGGATAGTGCGTCCAGCGCGCGCCGGGATTGAAGTTTTTTCTTCGCCATTCCGCGTTCAGGGCCCTTCAGGCGCTTGCCGTCGGCGGAGGTTGTCGGCGTCTCGTCCAGCGGCGGCAGCAAACCGTAGTTGATGTTCATGGGCTGGAAAGAGCGGGGTGCCGGGCTGTTTGCGTCACCTTCTGTGACGATGTGTCCACCGGTGATGTGGTTAAGCAAAGCACCGAGAGCGGTCTCCGTCGGAGGCGGAAGCATGCTGCGGCCCAGCCGTTCGGCGGCCGCGAACCGGCCCGCGAGCAAACCTACCGCAGCACTCTCGACGTAGCCTTCAACCCCGGTGATCTGTCCAGCAAAGCGAAGCCGGGGCATCGCCTTCAAGCGAAGCGACGTATCGAGAACAACCGGCGAGTTGAGGTAGGTATTGCGGTGCAGGCCGCCGAGGCGAGCGAACTCGGCGTTGTGCAGACCGGGGATCATCCGGAATACACGGACCTGTTCGGCGTGCTTCATCTTGGTCTGGAAGCCAACCATGTTCCACAGGGTGGCAAGAGCGTTGTCCTGCCGGAGCTGGACGACGGCATGCGGCCACCGGCCGGTGCGCGGGTCGTCCAGGCCGACCGGTTTCATCGGGCCGAAGCGCAGGGTCTCGCGTCCGCGTTCAGCCATCACCTCCACGGGCAGGCAGCCGTCGAAATACGGCGTACTGGCCTCCCATTCCTTGAAAACGGTCTTCTCGGCCGATAGCAGCGCGTCGATGAACGCTTCGTATTCGTCCTTCGTCATCGGACAATTGAGGTAGTCGGCGCCGGTTCCTGCGGGGCCGGCCTTGCCGTAACGCGAGGCGCGCCAGGCCACCGACGTATCGATGGAATCGACATGGATGACGGGGGCGATTGCATCGAAGAAGGCAAGTTCCTTCTCGCCGGTCAGCCCTGCTATCGCCGTGCCCAGGGCGGGTGACGTCAGCGGCCCGGTCGCGACGATGACGCTGTCCCACGCGGCGGGCGGCAGGCCGGCAATTTCGGCGCGCTCGATCGTGATGAGAGGATGAGACTGGAGCCTTCTCGTCACCTCGGCGGAGAAAGCGTCCCGGTCCACGGCCAGCGCGCCGCCGGCCGGAAGCTTGGTTTTGTCCCCGGCACTCATGATCAGCGAGTTGGCGCGGCGCATCTCTTCGTGGAGGAGCCCGACCGCATTGGTTTCCCAGTCATCGGAACGGAACGAGTTGGAGCAGACGAGTTCGGCGAGCGCCTCTGTCTTGTGGGCCTCGGTCATCCGGCCTGGGCGCATTTCATGCAACACCACGGGAACGCCGGCGCAGGCCAACTGGTAGGCGGCTTCCGATCCGGCGAGACCGCCGCCGATTACATGTACTGGGTCGATATTCGTCATGCTGCGAGCCTATCCCACGCGGGCCCGCTGGGGTCAATTCTGCCCTGTTCCTTCGTCAGTGCGGGGAACAAATTGTTTGCCAATCCGTTCTGAGACGCGAGGGCCGGTTCACCTGTCAAGGAGCGCTCGGCATGGATTTTATTGTGATGCTCAAAGGTGTCGTCCCGGGGCCTGCTTGTGTCATCCCGGAAGAAAAGAGGATTTTTCGCGTCACTGCCGATGCATCCGACGGTCGCAACGTTGACCGGCTGGAAAGTGAACTTGCCGCGAACCGCGCCGAGGGGGACCTACCTCTCCCCGTGCCGCACATGTATTCGGCCTAGTGCTGAGTTGAAGCCGACAAGTTCAGGCGGTTTCAGTGGTATCCCTCGCCGGGTTTAACCTTGCCCCTGAACGTCCAGTAGACGAAGGCGGTGTAGCCAAGGATCAGCGGCAGAAGTGCCGCCGTTCCGATCAACATGAAGAGTTGTGACGATGGATGCGCGGCCGCGTCCCAGATCGTCACCGTGGGCGGCACGAGGTAGGGCAAGGTCGATATGGCCAGGCCAGCAAAGCCCAGGAGAAACAGGGCCACCGTGCCGGCGAAAGGCAGAGTGTCGTGGTTCGACGTCAGGCCGCGCCAGACCGCCAGCGCTGCGAGAGCGGTGAGGACGGGGATTGGCGATAGGTAAACAAAATTGGGTAGTGTGAACCAGCGGTCCCAGATGCGCGGCTCGGTCAACGGGGTCCACAGGCTGACGATCGCCATCGCCGCAAGCACGACCCAGAGCAGGGGGCGGGCTTGTTGGCGCGCCTGCTCGGCGACCTCGCCCTCGGTGCGCATCACGAGCCAAGTCGCACCGAGAAGCGCATAGCCTGCCACGGTGGCCAGTCCGACGAAAACCGGGAACGGCTGCAGCCAATCGAGCATTCCGCCAGCGAAATGGCCGTCTTTGACCGGCAGGCCGTGCAGCAATCCGCCGAGAATGACGCCCTGCATGAAAGACGCCGTGATCGATCCTCCGGCGAAGGCGATATCCCACGACGAATGCCTGGGCTTTGCTACCCAACGGTATTCGAACGCAACGCCTCGAAAGACGAGCGCCAGCAGCATGATGATCACCGGCAGGTAGAGACCGGACATGATGATGCCATAGGCCAGCGGAAAAGCGACGAAAAGGCCGCCGCCTCCGAGGATGAGCCAGGTTTCGTTGCCGTCCCAGAACGGCGCGACGGAGTTCATCATCACATCGCGGTCCTCCTCCTCCGGGGAGAACGGAAACAGGATTCCGATACCCAGATCGAAACCGTCGAGTACGACATAGAGGGCGACCGCGGTCCCCAGCAGGGCGATCCATATGACCGGCAACCAGGTCGCCATGGCTTCTCCGCTCGCCATCTCGACCATGTCACTGTACTCCGATGATGGCTTCGCGTGCGGCGTCTTCCGCCGCGGAAAGTGGCCGGTTGGGCTGTCCGTGCGAGGCTTCTTCGGCTGCGCCGGCGGGGCCTTTGTTGATCAAGCGGTTGATGTAGTACGTGCCCATCGAGAAGACGACGGAGTAGACGAGAACGAATAGGATCAGCGTTGTCAGCACGGCGTTGAATGTGATGGCCGGCGAGACGGCGTCGTAGGTTCTGATGATGCCGGTGGCGAGCCAGGGTTGCCGGCCGCTCTCCGTCACCCACCAGCCTGCGAGAATGGCGATGAACCCCATGGGCCAGGCGTGTTGTGCGATCGCAAAGTATGATCGCGTTTCAAAGAGTGTTCCCCGGATCCACAGGTAGGCGCCGGCCAAGCCCAGGAGGATCATCAGAAGCCCCATGCCGACCATGACCCGGAAGGAGAAAAAGACCGGCAGGATAGGCGGTCTGTCTTCGGGTTTGAAATCATTGAGGCCCTGGAACTTGCCTTCGAAGTCATGTGTGATGACGTAGCTCGCCAGGCCCGGGATTGGCACTTTCACTTCGTAATCGTTGCCGTTGCCGGCCTTGTTGGGCAGTGCGAACAGCACGAAATCGGCCGGTTCATTTGAATTCCAGTGTGCCTCCATCGCCGCGAGTTTTGCCGGCTGATGCTCCTTTGTATTGAGGCCGTGCAGATCGCCGATCACAAGCTGGAGCGGGGCCAGCACCGCGACCATGCCAAGTCCCATGCGGACCATCGTCTTGGCTTCTTCCTGGAATCTGTTCTGAACGAGATAGCGCGCGCCCACGGCGAGAACGACGAGTGAGGTCGTCAAGTAGGCGGCGGTGAACATGTGCGAGAAGCGATATGGAAAGCTCGGATTGAAGATAATCGCCAGCCAGTCGACGGGATAGGCAATTCCATCGCGCACCTCATGGCCCGCGGGCGTCTGCATCCAGCTGTTGGCCGCCAAAATCCAGAATGCCGACAGGGACGTCCCGATGGCCACCAGTACAGCAGATGCCACATGCAGAGTAGGTGGCACGCGGTTCCAGCCGAACAGCATCACGCCAAGGAACGACGCCTCAAGGAAGAATGCCGTCAGGACCTCGTAACCGATGAGCGGGCCGAGCACGTTACCGGTGGCTCGGGAAAATCCGGCCCAGTTGGTGCCGAACTGGTAAGACAGTACGATGCCGGAAACGACCCCCATCGCGAAGCTGACGGCGAAAATCTTGGTCCAAAAGCGTGCGAGCCTGTGAAAGCGCTCTTCGCCGGTCAGCCGCCAGCGCACCAGCAGCGTGGCGATGAAGGCCGCGAGACCGATGGTGAAGCTGGGAAAGATGATGTGGAACGAAACGGTGAACGCGAACTGGATGCGCGCCAGAAAAACTGCATCGAGATCCATGGCGGGCCCGGCTCCACTGGAATTGGCTGTGGTTCACTATGAGCCCGTTCGGCGGGCTTCGTCGAGCCGCTGCTTTGCTGCAATTGCTAACCGGCCGTCGCGCTCAAGCTCTGGCCATCAGCGGTAAACTCACCTAAGAGTGCCTCGTCACAGTCTTCTGACTGCAATCAACAATCGGTGGAGACATCCATGGGTAGAGCCCTTACTCTCATTCTTCTGGCGGCCGCTGCCGCCATTCTCGCTTACGTTTTGGTTCTGCAACCGCCGGCGACCGCGCCTAACGCGGAAGCGCCCGCACCGGCCGCGGCGCCTGCCGCCGAGCCGGCCCCGGCTCCTGCTGCAGAACCAGCACCTGCACCGGCCGCCGAACCGGCACCCGCCGCGCCGGCCGAACCGGCTCCGGCCCCCGCGACGACGCCTTAAGCCGTTTTTTGGGTCGTCTCGGACAGACAGCAGGGCGCGGCAGATTACTGCCGCGCCCTTTTTCGTCGATCGGCATGGACGCCGCCGCAAATAGGCCGTAGTCTTGAACATGGTTCAAGAAGCGGCGGATCCGTCGACAGGAGAAGCGATGTTCGGCTACCAGCAGAAGCTGAAAAAAGACCTGGCGCGTTGGCGGGACGCCGGCTTCATCGACGAGGCGGCGGAACGGGCGATTCGGACAGACGTCGCCAGCCGCAGCTATGGGATCGGCGTGCCGGGTGTCCTGGCGATCCTGGCGGCGGTTCTGATCGGCTTCGCGGTCATGAGTTTCGTTGCGGCCAACTGGCAGGATATTCCGCGCCTCGCCCGCCTCGGTCTGCTGACGGCGTTATTGTGGGCGATGTACGCACTGGCGGCCGCACTGTTCAAGCGCGGCATGGACTCATTCGGGCATGCAGCTGTTCTGGCCGGCTGCGCCGTGTTCGGCGCCGACCTCATGCTCGTCTCGCAGATGTATCACATGGACGGCAATGCGCCGGACATCGTCTGGGTGTGGGCCGCAGGAACCTTCGCCGCCGGTCTGCTGGTGCGTTCCAACCCGGCGCTGGCGTTTGCGCTCATCCTGTTTTCCATCTGGGGCATGTGGGAGACGGGACAGCGCAACGAACTGCATTGGCCTTACCTCATTCCCTGGGCGGCCGTTTCGGCGGCTTTCTTCTGGCAGCGCTGGGAACCGGGGTTGCATCTTTCAGGGCTGGCGCTAAGCGGCTTCATCATCACTTACGGTTACTTCCATCATTCGAACGGCGGGCATGAAATTGTCGTGCTGGCGGGTGTTGTCATTGGTGCGATCTCGGCTCTAGGCCTCGCACGGCTGCCGTCTCTCGAAACGCTGTGGAAGGGCGGGATCGATTATGCCCTGATCATCTCGTTCGCGGGCCTATTTGCCCTGCAGTTCATGAAGTCCCCCGATCTGCCGGCTTTTGTCGTCCTGTCGGCGCTGGCGCTTATTGTTTCGCTCGGCGCGATCTGGTGGGGACTGGTATCAGGAGAGCGGCGCGCGTTGTGGCTCGGCTACCTCGGCTTCTCGACCGAAATTCTGGGCATCTACGGGAAAACCGTGGGCACGCTGCTTGGATCATCCGTATTCTTTCTCACAGCCGGTTTCCTCGTGGCGGGTCTGGCTTATTTCGCCTACCGCCTCCATGCGCGGGGTGAAGCACGGGGAGTTGTGCAATGACTGTTCCTCGGTTTGCCATCCCGGCGCTCGCGACTGCTGCGATTCTGCAAAGCCTCGTCATCGGATGGACAGTATGGGATCGCGCGCGGCTGATTTCTGGCGGCCGCGAAATCCGGGCCGCGGTCGTGCCAGTCGATCCGCGCGACGTGTTTCGCGGCGACTATGTGGTTCTTGGCTATGGGTTCAGCGGGCGAAACGACATCGCGCTGCCGCAGGGCGCCCGCGAGGGAGATGCCGTCTATGTGCTCCTGAAACGGCAAGGTCCCAACGAATGGGCGCAGGCTTCCGTGTCGTTTGTCCAACCCGAGACGGCGACGCAGGACGAGATCGCGGTCAAGGCGATCGTCGAGAGCGTGCGCCCGGGCCGTTCAGATGGAGGCGGGGCTGTGCTTGGGGGGCTGAGGTACGGCATCGAGCGGTTCTATGTACCGGAGGGCGAGGGACGCGAGATCGAAGGTCTTGTTCGCGATCAGCGCGTGGTTGCTGTGCTCGCCGTTGGCGCCGACGGCCGGATGGCGCTCAAAGGCCTCGAGAGCGATGGCAAGCCGATCGCGAGCGAACCGGCGTTGTGACCACGTCGCCGCATCGTCTGGCAGGTGAGCGGTCTGGCTGCTAGAGACGCGTTTCCTTAGGGCCGGCGCGCTGGTGCTTGGCCTTCCATCGCGGGGAGTTCGACGTCCATGCAAATCGTTCGCCACGAAGCCAATGCCGTTTACGCCAAAGCCGTCGAAGCCAACGGCTTCGTTTTTACTGCCGGTATCGTTCCTTCCAAACTCGACGCGGACGCCAAGGCGCAGGCTGCCGAGGTTCTCGCCGAAATCGATCGGCTATTGACGCTCGCCGGTACGTCGCGGTCCAAGGTGGTGTTCGCGAACCTCTGGCTCGCCGATGTGCGTCACCGCGAAGCCGTGAACGAGGCCTGGTCGGCCTGGATGGGTGGCAAGGACGCGCCGGCCCGTGCCACGGTCGAAGCCAAGCTCGTCGACCCGAGGATGCTGGTTGAGATCGGCGTGATCGCGGTGAAGTGACGGGCGCTGGGTGGGGGCGACATGCAACCCATGTTGCCGGTTTGCAGCGCCGCGCCCAATTCTCCAAATCCTGACTTGGGGGGCTCGAAGGCCCGCGATGAATCTGTCACGGTCTGCAATGAAACTCGTCCTATCCACCCTTTTCGGAAAGGTGGCTTAAAATGCTGAAAAAATTGGCTGTTTTAGCTTCTGCCTGTGGATTTCTGGTGTCCGCCGGGCTGCCTGCCGTGGCTGACGACAACGGAATGGCGGGTGCGATCCACGATCTGCGTCGCGAAGGCGGCAAGCTCTGCCAGGTTGATCACTGGCATTATGGCAGCGGGTCGGGCGTCAACAAGAAGCTCGCCATGGCTGACGCGGTCGGCTCGTGGCAGAATTTCACAGCTCTGGAATACGGGTCCGACTGGGCTCGCTTCCAGAGGGCCGCCAGCAAAAGTGTTTCGTGCTCCAAGGAAGGAAGCGGTGGTGTGAGTTGCGCCATCGAAGGCCGGCCTTGCCGCTAGGTTCCAGTCGCTTTCGACCGGAGCGTTTCGTGCCTTTCACTCTCTAGATTAGCCGTCTCTCTCTATTTCTCTCTCTCTCTCTCTCTCTTTCTCAGCCTCGCATTGACGAACACAGGCCGGACAGGCCTCGCACACGCAAACGAAGAGCCGGAACGCTGCCCACGTTCCGGCTCTTTATTTTTTCGCGGCGAAGGTTTTTTGAGTTGGGCGCAGCGACACACCTTCGGGGCGCCGGCCGCTGCGGTATTTTTTCGATTTTGCGCAGCGACACACCTTCGGTGCGCCGGCCGCTGCGCGTCGAGGTCATCATCGTCCACGAAGGAGTCGGCGAAGAATCGATTGGATGAAATTCCAGCCCCACCGCACGAGGAAGTAGCGGATGATCCAGCCGATGACGCTGTTGCTTTGAAAACCTGCGATGCCGCCCAGCACGTCGCGGATGACCTTGTCGAGACTGACACCGCCCTGCGGCAACTCGATGGACGTGCCGCCGCCCCGGTTTCCGCCGCCGGTCGGGGTGCGTGGTGCTGCACCGCCGGGAATGCTCTTTCCGCCTCTGCGAATGATGTCGGAAAGGTCGCCGTAGGGGTTGCGGGATCGTCCGAGCCCAGGCCGCTCGCCCGGCACCGGGAGCGGTTGCTGGTCGCCGACCCCGATGCCGGCTGCCTTTGGTACCGGAGCGCCTACCTCCGTGGCTATATTGCGGAAGGTGGCGCCGGCTTTCTGGTCGATACCTCCGAAGAGCACTGCGGCGATCGACGGCAGCATGCTCTTGATGACGTTCTCGTCGACGCCGGTTTCACGCGCGGCCCGATGGGCGACGGTGCGGCTGCGGTCCTTGGACCAGAGCATCGTATCCAGGGCTTCGATGCCTCCCTGCTGAACTTCGGGGGAGGAAAGCGGTACGCCCGCCGACAAGGCCTTCGTGTAATCGGCGCGGCCGAGGGCGGAGACCATGTCGGCGAGACCGCCCCGGTTGAAGGACTGCCTTTCCAAGTTCCAGGCCAGTTCCGGGACGACAGCGGCGAGGACGCTCGCCGCCTGAGCGCGGTCGAGCCCAAAACTCCGCGCCAGATTGTCCACGACCTGCCCGCCCTGACCCGCCGTGAGTATCTCCAGGATATTCCCCGTCATTTCCGCCCCACTCCACCGTTCGCCTTGCAAACCTAACTGCGCGTTGACCTTCTCCTATCGCAGCCGTGGACGGCCCGCCATCCGCAGCCAGGGGGGAACGGCAAAAAACAAGCGGATTTTACGACTTAAGTCGGCCAATTGACGTCCGCGCCTTGGTTGCGCCGGCGCGTCACTTTTGGCATGGTCCGGCCGCGACTCGGGGGTTTTTGCCTCCGAAGGCTCAATTGACCGGCTGCGTGTCTCGTAAGGTCCGCACATTCCGGGAACACATCGGCGCCATGCCGAAGGGGAGGAACCACTAATGACGGAAATTCTCTGGGCGATCATCGCCTGCGGACTCCTGGCGTGCGTTTACGCCGCCGTGACGATCCGCAATGTGATGGCCGCCGACGCAGGTAATGCGCGCATGCAGGAAATCGCCGGCGCGGTCCGCGAGGGGGCTCAGGCCTACCTCGACCGGCAATATCGCACCATCGGCATCGTCGGCGTGGCGATCTTCATTCTGGCCTGGGTGCTTCTTGGACCTGCTGTCGCCTTCGGTTTCCTGATCGGCGCGGTTCTTTCGGGGCTGGCCGGTTACATCGGCATGAACGTTTCGGTTCGCGCCAACGTGCGCACGGCTCAGGCCGCCACGCAGTCGCTCGCCGCCGGCCTCGACATCGCATTCAAGGCGGGTGCGGTGACCGGCATGCTTGTTGCCGGTCTGGCGTTGCTCGGCGTCGCCGTCTACTTCTTCATCCTCACGCACACGCTGGGATATGAGCCCGGCAGCCGTCAGGTGATCGACGCTCTGGTGGCGCTTGGCTTCGGCGCGTCTCTGATCTCGATCTTCGCACGTCTCGGCGGCGGCATCTTCACCAAGGGCGCCGACGTCGGCGGCGATCTTGTCGGCAAGGTGGAAGCGGGTATTCCCGAGGACGATCCGCGCAACCCGGCCACGATCGCCGATAACGTCGGCGACAACGTCGGCGACTGCGCCGGCATGGCCGCCGACCTTTTCGAAACGTATGCCGTCACGGTGGTGGCGACGATGGTTCTGGCGGCGATCCTGTTCGCCGGGCAGGCCAATCTCGTTCCGCTGATGATCTATCCGCTCGCGATCTGCGCGGCATGCATCGTCACGTCGATCATCGGCACCTACTTCGTGAAGCTAGGTCCGAACGGCTCCATCATGGGCGCGCTCTACAAGGGCTTCATCGCGTCGGCCGTTCTCTCCGTGGGCGGTCTGTGGCTTGCCACCCAGTATGTTCTGGGCGGCTACGGTTCCGTCGGCACGGCGCGCGGGCTCGATATCACGGGTCTCAATCTGATGCTCTGCGGCCTCGTCGGTCTGGGCGTCACCGGCCTCATCGTGTGGATCACCGAATACTACACGGGCATCGGCTACCGTCCGGTGCGTTCGATTAGCCAGGCGTCGGTGACGGGACACGGCACGAACGTGATTCAGGGGCTTGCGGTTTCTCTGGAAGCCTGCGCGCTGCCGACGATCGTCATCGTTGCCGGCATCCTGATCACCTATAACCTTGCCGGTCTGTTCGGAACGGCGATCGCCACGACGACCATGCTGGGTCTGGCCGGCGTCGTGGTGGCCCTCGATGCGTTCGGTCCGGTGACGGACAACGCCGGCGGCATCGCGGAAATGGCCGGTCTGCCGAAGGAAGTGCGCCGTTCGACGGATGCGCTGGACGCGGTCGGCAACACCACCAAGGCTGTCACCAAGGGCTACGCGATCGGCTCGGCCGGTCTCGGCGCGCTCGTGCTGTTTGCGGCCTACAACTACGATCTGCAGTACTTCATCTCGGAAGCTAACAAGGAAGGTTCGACAGCCTATCAGTTCTTCAAGGGCGTCGAAATCAACTTCGGCCTCGACAATCCCTACGTCGTGGTCGGCCTGCTGCTCGGCGGTCTCATTCCCTACCTGTTCGGCGGCATCGCCATGACGGCTGTTGGCCGTGCGGGTGGTGCAATCGTCGAAGAGGTGCGCCGCCAGTTCAAGGCGAAGCCCGGCATCATGAAGGGCACCGAGAAGCCGGACTACGCGGCGGCGGTGGACCTTCTGACGCGCGCGGCGATTAAGGAGATGGTGGTGCCGTCGCTGCTGCCGGTCCTGTCGCCTATCGTTCTTTTCTTCGTGATCAGTGCCATCGGCGGCAAGGGCGCGGCGTTCTCCGCCGTGGGTGCCATGCTGCTCGGCGTGATCGTCACCGGCCTCTTCGTCGCGATCTCCATGACGTCGGGCGGCGGCGCCTGGGACAATGCCAAGAAGAGCTTTGAGGATGGCTTCGTCGATAAGGATGGCGTGAAGCATCTTAAGGGCTCGGACGCCCACAAGGCTTCCGTGACCGGCGACACCGTCGGCGATCCCTACAAGGATACCGCCGGTCCTGCCGTAAACCCGGCGATCAAGATCACGAACATCGTGGCGCTGCTTCTGCTCGCGGTGCTGGCGCACGGCTAATGCCGGTAGAGTGGCTGCCCGCGAGGGGAGTTGCCTTGCGCAAACGAAAATAAAAAACCCCGGGAGTGATCCCGGGGTTTTTTGTGCGCTTCAGTCGCGTGAACGCAAGGCAGACAAAATCGCATGAGCGGTCTCGCGCGAGCCCTGGATTACATCTGTTGCGCCATGGCTCTTGAGGTAGGCTTCCTCTGCGTCCGAATGGGCGCGTGCGATGATCCGGAGCGAGGAATTGGCATTGCGCGCCTGCTCGACGATCTGGCCCGTCTCAAAGCAGTCTGGAATTGCAATCACGAGGGTGTGCGCGGCCTTCAGATTGGCAGCCGAGAGGCCTGTCACCGCGTTGGCTGCGATGGCTTCCACGCCCCTTTGCCGGAGCTTGGCGACCGTCTCATCCTGATCGTCGATTACGACGAAGGGAATGCCGGCCTCGATCAACGCGTGGCCGACCACATTGCCGACCCGCCCGAAGCCGACCAGCACAGTGTGGTTCGTCTTGTCCGACGTGGGCGGCCGGATGGTGCTCGATCCCGGTCCAGGTTTGCCGGGACGCTCGGGTGTCATTTCGGGGCCGAAGCGGTCCAGGAGGTAGAACAGGAGCGGGTTCAGAATGATCGAAACGATGGCGCCGGCGAGGATCAACTCGCGGCCGTCCGGCGGAAGGATATTCAAGGAGACGCCGAGGCCGGCGAGGATGAATGAGAACTCGCCGATCTGTGCGAGGCTCGCCGCGATCAGCAGTCCTGTACGCAGCGGGTGACCGAAGGCCATCACGATCGCCAGGGCGGCCAGCGATTTGCCCAAAATGATGATCGCGACGGTTGCGAGCAGCGGTGTGAAGTTTTCCGACAGCGAGTAGGGATCGAAAAGCATCCCCACTGAGACGAAGAACAGAACGGCGAAGGCATCGCGCAATGGCAGGCTCTCGTTGGCGGCCTGCTGGCTGAGTTGGCTCTCGCTCAAGATCATGCCGGCGAAGAAGGCGCCGAGCGCGAAGGAGACCCCGAAGAGCTTGGCGGCGCCGAAGGCCACGCCAAGCGCGATCGTCAGGACGCCGAGGCGGAAGAGTTCGCGCGAGCCGGTGTGGGCGATGTAATGCAAAATCCACGGAATGACGCGCCGCCCTACAACCATCATCACGGCGAAAAAGGCTATTACCTTCAAAAGCGTGACGGCGAGCGTCAGCAAGATGTTGCCGTCGGCCGCGACCGCTGCGCTGCCGTTCGGGGCCAGCAGCGGAGTGAGCGCGGGGAGCGCCACCAGTGTGAGAACCATGACGAGGTCCTCCACGATCAGCCAGCCGACAGCGATGCGGCCTTGTTCGGTGGTCACGAGGTGGCGTTCTTGAAGCGCTCGCAGCAGCACGACCGTACTTGCCACCGACAATGCGAGCCCGAACACCAGGCCGGCTCCAATCGACCATCCGAGCGCCTGAGCAAGGCCAATGCCGAGCAAGGTGGCGCAGACGATCTGCACCATAGCGCCAGGAACCGCGATTGCCTTGACCGACAGAAGCTCAGACAGCGAGAAATGCAATCCGACGCCGAACATCAGAAGAATGATGCCGATCTCGGCGAGTTCTGTTGCGAGGTGCTGATCGGCGACAAATCCGGGCGTGAAGGGGCCGACAGCAACGCCGGCCAACAGGTAGCCCACGATCGGTGAGATCCGCAGACGATTTGCAAGCGTGCCCAGGGCAAATGCCAATGAAAGGCCGGCGACGATGGTTGCAATCAACGGCGTATCGTGCGGCATCTCGGGGCCTGGCCTCCGGTTGTCGGCAATCCTGCGGCGGTATCGGGAAAAGCGGCGTGAGCGGAGACACACGCCGCTCGCGTTATATATGTGAGCTAATTCTGACTGGACAACCACGGAGATTTGCGCTGGCCGTGCCGCGATCGCAGTCCGGCCGGAACGTGTCGCGGCCCCCCCCCTGATCAGATTAGGCTGGCGATCGGCAGGGGGCCGCGGTCGAAGGGCAAGGCGCGCATGCTATTCGCCGAAGATCTGCCGCTGACCGAGGTTGCGGAAGAGCTGCTTCAGGATGCCGTCTTCGTTGCCTCCGGGAGCGGGCGTGGTGCTCGACAGGAAGTCGAAGATCTTGCCGTCCTTCAGACCGTAACTGGCGACGCGCTGCACCATGCCGGTCTCGTTGAAATAAACAGCCACCACGCGACGGTCGATCTCCTCAGGGGCAAAGAATGCCTTCTGCGACATGGTGCTGGAAATGTAATAGTAAACTTGACCCGAACCGGTCGTGGTTGTCGTGGTGGGCGAGCCGAGCGCCAGCTTGACCTGTTCCTGCATCATGCCGGGTTGGATCTGCTGCAAATCGCTTTCCCGGAAAAGCTGACCGTGTTTGGTGATGGTCTCGGAGCAGCCGGCCAGCGCGACGACGAGACCGGCCAGGAGCGCGGCCTGGATCGCACGCGGCAGCCGGTGGTAGTGTTTTGTTCTAGGCTTGCGGGTCACGACGGTCCTGGTTTGCAGCGCGGAGAATCACGAGGTCTGGACGTTTACAAGAGCGCTTATCGGGTGGCATACGAACTGGCAACGCAACGCCGGGCCGGTTTCAACCACTATTTCCCTGCGGCTCTGCCCCGTACAGCCATTGTGTGCACCGCTCGCGCAGCCAACTTTAACGTCGTGGACACCTGAGAAGCGGATCGACCTCATGCTGAACTGGTTATTCCGGCGCGACGACAGCAAACGCAAAGCAGCCGACCTTTATGGCGCCGTCGTGGCCTTGGCCCGGCGGCCGGCGCTTTATGAAGGCATCGGCATCGCGGACACGCCTGAAGGCCGATACGAGGCTCTTGTTCTCTATCTGTTTCTTGTCCTCGAGCGCATGAAGGTGGAAGGTGCGCAGGCGAACCTGCAGTCGCAGGCTCTGCTCGAGGCGTTCGTGACCGACATGGATGACAACATGCGCGAGATGGGGGTTGGCGACCTCAGTGTCCCGCGCAAGGTCAAGAAGGCAGCGGCGGCGTTCTACGACCGGGCGGACGTCTACCGGGCCGCGATCGCGTCGGGTCCGGAAGACCTTGCCGTCCAACTTGGCCGTCTCGTTCCGGCTCGCGCCGGGCAGGACCTGGACGCGAGTGCTCTAGCGCGCGATGTGCTGGAGCAGGTGGAGCGGCTGGCGGGAATACCGCTCGACACTATAGTGGACGGTCGCTGACCGGCCGGACGGCATGTTCTCAATTTTGCGACCGGACGTGACATGACAGACCATATCGAACCACTGCCGCTCGACTGGACGATCGGCGCCGCAGACATTCCGGAGCGGGGATTGAAGGGCTCGCGGACAGCGACGGACATGGAGCGGGCTTCGCTTGCCGAAGCCCTCGTTCTTCTTTCCTGCGGGTCATTGGAAGCGACGTACAGCATTACGCCGATTGCCAGCGGGTATCGTCTTGAAGGCGGTATCGACGCCTCCGTCAATCAAGCCTGCGTGATTACATTGGAGCCGATCGCCAGCCGTGTCGCCGAGAGCTTCAGTGTCGACTTCAAGCGAGATTCATCCCGCGCCACCGGTGATGCGGGTGATCTCGAAATCTTATCCGGCGCCGATGTTGAGCCCCTGGTTGGCGACGTGATCGAACTCGGGCGGATCGTCTATGAAGCCCTGTCGGCGGGGCTCGACCCTTATCCTCGCAAACCCGGTGCGGAATTCGACTGGAGTGATCCTGAACAGTCCTCGGCCGGAAACAACCCGTTCGCCGTCCTTGGAAAACTCAAAGACCGGAGTTGAACCCGCTCAATTCCGGGGATCAGAGCGGGCGCGACCGAATTAGCGGTTGCCAGGGGGGATGCGCGGGCTATTTTCCCGGTCAATATCCGCCGTCGGCAGGGGGACCAGGGGCCGCGTGGCGCTGGCGGAGCGGCTTGCCCTGAGATCAGAAAAGCGATTTTCACGTCATGGTGGAACCTCGGACATTGGCGCTCGACGCCATGGGCGGCGATCATGGTCCGCAGGTCGTCGTTCCGGGAGCGGCGATCTCCCTCGTGCGGCACCCGCAGCTTTCCTTCATCTTCTTCGGTGATGAAGCGCAGGTGCTGCCGGTGCTCGACGAACATCCCGCCCTCAAGGCCAAATCGCGCGTCGTGCACACGCCACTGGTCGTGAGCATGCATGACAAGCCCAGCCAGGCGCTGCGCCGCGGCAAGGGCTCGAGCATGTGGATGGCTCTGGAGGCGGTGAAGACGGGTGAAGCGCATGCCGCCGTTTCGGCCGGCAACACCGGTGCGCTGATGGCCATGGCGCGGCTCGTTCTGCGGCCGATGGCCGGCATCGAGCGGCCTGCCATCGCGGCGCTCTGGCCGACGGTGAAATCGGAATGCATCGTGCTGGATGTCGGGGCCAATATCGGGGCGTCGGGTCAGCAGCTGGCCGAGTTCGCGCTGATGGGCGCAGCGATGGCGCGGGCGTTGTTCCATGTCGAACGGCCGACCGTGGGGCTTCTGAACGTCGGGGTCGAGGAGATCAAGGGCGGAGAGGAAGTCAAGGAAGCCCATGCCATCCTGAAGGGTACTGATCTCCCGCTCGACTATCGCGGCTTCATCGAAGGCGACGAGATCGGCCAGGGCAAGGTCGATGTGGTCGTGGTGGAAGGGTTCGCCGGCAACGTCGCGTTGAAAACCGCCGAGGGTACGGCGCGGCAGATCGGCCAGTATCTGAAAGACGCAATGACGCGGTCATGGGCGTCGAAACTCGGAGCCATGCTCGCGCGGGGCGGGTTCAAGGTCTTGAAACACAAGATGGACCCGCGCCGCGTGAATGGCGGCACGTTCCTCGGTCTCAATGGCATAGCGGTGAAGAGCCACGGCGGCATCGACGCCCTGGGCTTTGCGAGTGCTGTCGATCTCGGCTACGAGATGGCGCAGAGCGGTCTCCTGGAGCGCCTCGGGAGCGATCTCGACGGTTTCCATCATACGCTGGACAAGGCTGCGTCCGGGACCTGATCCCGGCGGGCATCTCCTTGAACCCTTCCGCACCGCTCGGCTCGGAAGGGCAATAAACGGTCAAGAGGCACGAGCGTGGCAGTCATTCGATCGGTTATCCGCGGCGTGGGCGCTCATCTGCCCAAGCGTGTCGTCACCAACGACGACCTTTCCAAGATCGTGGATACGACCGACGAGTGGATCGTGGAGCGATCGGGTATCCGTTCGCGGCACATCGCTGGCGACGACGAACTGACATCCGACCTCGGGATCGCCGCTGCGCGCCAGGCCCTCGTCCGTGCCGGTATCGATCCCGTCGATATCGACCTCGTGATCTGCGCGACGGCGACGCCCGACAAGACGTTTCCGGCAACGGCCGTGCGCATCCAGCACGGTCTTGGCATTACAAAAGGTGCCGCCTTCGACGTGCAGGCGGTCTGCTCCGGTTTCATCTATGCAATGACGGTTGCAGACAATTTCCTGAAGAGCGGCCAGTTCGTACGCGCGCTGGTGATCGGTGCGGAAACGTTCTCCCGCATTCTCGACTGGAGCGACCGTTCGACCTGCGTTCTCTTCGGAGACGGCGCGGGCGCAGTCGTTCTGGAAGCCCAGCCGCAGCACGGCAACAGAGACGACCGGGGTATCCTTTCCACGACGATCCGCTCGGACGGCCGGTTTGAGGATCTTCTCTACGTCGACGGCGGGCCGGGTTCGACGAAGACGGTCGGCCACCTGCGCATGAATGGCCGGGAGGTCTTCCGTCATGCCGTGCAAAAGATCTCCGGCGTGATCGAGGAGACGCTGGTTGCCACGGGGTATGCCGCCGACGAGATCGATCTTTATGTGCCCCATCAGGCCAACGCGCGCATCCTCGACGGCATCGCCAAGAAGCTGGGCGTCAGCCCGGACAAGATCATGATGACCCTCTCCAGGCACGGCAACACGTCTGCGGCCTCGATCCCGCTGGCGCTCGCAGCGGCGGTGGACGAGCATAAAGTCAAGGAAGGCAAACTCGTGCTCATGGAGGCCATGGGGGGAGGATTTACCTGGGGAGCGGTGCTCGCCCGCTGGTAGAAATGCTGCTTGCCGGGGGCTATTTTGCTGCACTGCGGTAAGGTCTATTCAGATAATTGTTTAATTTCAGCATGTTGCATTCATACCCTCGTTGACCGGTGCGGCTCGCCCCGCTAGCATTGCTCTGCACCACGAAAAGAAGGGTGCAGGAAATTGCGGGGAGGCGTGTTTCAACCATGACCGGTAAAACTCTGACGCGAGCAGATCTCGCTGAAGCTGTGGTGAAGAAAGTCGGGCTTCCGCGCAACGAGTCGCAGGATCTCGTGGAATTGGTTCTCAGTGAAATTTCAGGAAGTCTCGCCCGCGGAGACAGCGTGAAGCTGTCGTCGTTTGGATCGTTCGGCATTCGTCAAAAGGGACAGCGTGTCGGGCGCAACCCGAAGACCGGCAAGGAAGTGCCGATCACGCCGCGCAAGGTTCTCGTCTTCCGGCCGAGCAACATCATGAAGGACCGCATCAATTCCGGGCGCATGCGCCGCAAGGCGGCTGAATAGGCAATAATGCCGGCCGCGCTGGGACAAGTCTGTCGTGCGAGCCTGATGTCTCCAGCTGCCGGAAATTGACACGAGTTGTCCGCCCGGACGCATGAGTTGTCCACACGGGCCTATCCAAATCAATTTGATCTGACGGGACGAAGGCCGCCGCACGGGGTATGATCATATCCGCGACGTGGTCCACGACGTTTTGCATAAGGGGGGAAGGTCGCCATGGCGAAGGCCGCTGAAGCATTCCGCACGATCAGCGAGGTGGCCTCGGATCTCGACGTGCCCAAGCACGTGCTGCGTTTCTGGGAAGCGAAATTCCCGCAGATCCGTCCCATGAAGCGTGGTGGTGGACGGCGCTATTACCGGCCTGAAGATCTGGAACTGCTCAAGGGAATCCGCAGGCTGCTGCACGCGGAAGGCTACACGATCAAGGGCGTGCAGAAGATCCTGCGCGAACAGGGCGTCGATCAGGTCAAGGCGTTCGCGCATATCACAACAACGGAAAAGACCAAGCCGCGCCGCGGCAAGGCGGATGGCGCGGCAGCTGCCGCGCTCGCGGGGTCAAATCACTCCGCGCCCGCCAAATCGGCCAATTCCAAGCCGGCACGAACCCGTGAAACTCCAGCGCAGATCGGTGTCGTTCTGCAGAAGGCTATTGCGGAACTCCAGGCGTGCCGGCGCCTGCTTCTGGGTGAGGCGGAGCAGCAGACCGAGCCCGCGCGCGCGGCCCGTGGGTGATCTTCCAGCGCAATCGGGCCCGGCGCCGGTTGCCGACGCGGCCGAAGTCTGGCTCGCGCGGCTTGACACTCTGGCCGAGGTCCTGGCCGAACTGGAAGCGTGCGATCCACTCTATCCCGCGGCTGAATTGGCCGCGTTCGATCCGTTCCGGCACGCTGCACGGCAGCTGCTGCGTCGTTTGATTGCCCGGACGTTCGGGCGTTCCTTCGCCGGAGTTCCATTTACAGCCGGACCGCACGGCAAGCCTAACATTCCGGGATTGCCGGGTGATTTCAATCTTTCCCATACGGGTTCGCTGGAAACGGGTGGTTTTGCCCTGATTGGAGTTTGTTCGGCCGGATCGATCGGTGTCGATCTCGAGCAGAGGCGCAGCGTGCGACTGGATGACCGGCGCCGCGCCATGATTGCGGAGGCGGCGATCCGCGCGGCCGGTGGCGCCGAACTTCCGGCCGACGACGAGGCGCGTATACTCCAGGCCTGGGTGCGGCTCGAAGCCTGGGGCAAGGCGGAGGGGCGGGGCATCGGCCGGACCTTGACGCATTTCGGTATCTGGGGTCGCGAGACCGGCGCGTCTTCCGTTTCGAAAGAGGCGGGCGGTCCTGCGCTCGTGGTGTTCGATGTCGATGCGGGGCCGGGGCTCTGGGGCGCCGTCGCCGTACCGCGCGGTTACCGCCGGCCGCAGCTGCGCGCCGTCCCGGCCAAAAGGGGCCGCATCGGAGCGTAGCGCAGCCTGGTTAGCGCACCAGTCTGGGGGACTGGGGGTCGGAGGTTCAAATCCTCTCGCTCCGACCAATCATTCCAAAAAGATCGCATATCTCGCCCGCCGGATCGGCACATGGTCCGGAGCGCGCGTTTCGTAAACTGGAATGTCTCGCCACGGCCGCCGCATAACATCTGGTCGTCTTGGGATTGCGGTTTGAGACTTCTCGCATTGGCGTTTGAACAAGGCTTGGGCGATAGGCTTTGTGCCTTTCGGCATCTTGGTGATCATCGTTTTGAATGGCTATCATTTGGTCGTTGCGGGGAATTTTTCGCCATCCGCAGATGCAACCACGGCTCAGGTGTCGCATCCGTCGCTTTCGCGGACATCAAGGGTTGAATCGTCACGTCGGCGACTTAATTGCTGCACATTGACCGGCCCAGACGCGCGTTCGGTCATCGAGTCCGGGCTGGGCGACGTTTGAATTGACAGCAGCCTACCAGTGGAACGGACGCAGGACGGCGTTTGCGTGTTTGTGCATGGCGGCCCCCTGGGGAAACCCCTGAGATTTACTCATCCATGAAAACTCCGAAGATCGAAAGCGGTCTCTCCTGGCGGCAGTTGATGACGCCGGTCTGGCGGATGGTGGAGTTCGACGGCCGCGAGGTATTCATCCTCCTCGTCTACACTCTTGCGCTTGGCGTCGTTGCCGCCGCCGTGCCGTTTGCGTCGCAGGTTCTCGTCAATCAGGCCGCCTTCACGGGATCGGCGCCGCCGATCGTGGCCCTCTCGCTGATCGTTCTCGGCATCCTGGTGCTCGGCGCGTTCATCCGGTTGTTTCAGATTCGCGTGGCGGCGCTGATCGCGAAGCGGCTGTTCGTGCGGTCGGCTCTCAAGGGCACCCAATCTCTTCTCGATCACCCGTCGCGAGCCTATGAGTTCGATGATCGGGAAATAGCCAACAGGTTCTTCGACGTGATGACGTTTCAGGTGGCGTTCGGCCTCCTGGCATCGGAGGGTCTCGGCGTACTCGTTCTGAGCGTCGTCGGTATCGTCATCCTGGCGCTCTATCATCCGCTTTTCTTTGCCTTCGGCATTATCGTCACGCTGCTCTGTATCCTGGTGATTGCAGGACTGGCAAAACGGGGTGTCATTCGCAGCTATGCCCGGTCCAATGAAAAATACAGCGTCGCCTATTGGATTTCCCAGGTTGCGGAGAACAGGTCGCTTTTGCGCCAGACACGTGCGAACCGCATCATCCAGGAGCGGATGGACGAATTGTCCCTGCGCTATGTGCGCAGTTACTTCGACTATCTGCGCGTCCTGTTGTGGCAGAGCGGGGGGCTCTTCTTCATCCAAGCCATCGCCAGCGCGGCCTTCTTCGGGATCGGCGGTTGGCTGGTCGTGCGCGGTCAGTTGAACCTCGGGCAGCTGGTGGCGGCTGAGATCATTCTTCTTGCGAATATGAGCGCCCTGACCCGCTTCTATTTCTACCTCGACAACTTCTACGAGGGCGTGGTTGCGGCCTGGAAGGTGGGCGAACTGACCGAAATCCAGGGCGATGATGCCTTGAAAGATCTGCCTGCTTCGCCGCTGCCGGTCATCGGCGGTCTGACCTTGACCTCGCCCATGCTGGCGGAGCCGCTGGTGGCGCGAGGCGGAGACGTGATCGTGCTGCGCGGACCTTCGCGGCGCAATTGCAGTGTGCTTTTGCGTGATATTGCGGCTTCCGACAGGGACGATGCCGTCCGGGTCGGGTGGGACAGTTCCACGCCAGTCGATCGGCGCCAGAATGCCGATTTGATGCTGTATCTGGCACGACCGGCGGTCTTGCGCATGCCGCTTGCTGAAAACCTTTCACTTCTGAGCGACGCCGATACGATGGGTGAGGCGCGGCAGTCGGTCCTCGATGTGCCGCTGATCCGGCCACACGAGCGCGTGCGGGCAGATCAGATGATCGACGACAACGAGATGAGTATATCCGATCGGGCCCGGTATGCTGCTGCGCGCGTTTTCATGAGCAAGAGGCCGGTGGTGCTCATTGATATGTTTTTCAACCTGATGGAACTGGACGATCAGGTCGCTTTCGTGACCGAGTTCAAGAAGCGCTTTCCGGATCGCATCCTGATCCTCAACGCGTTCGACACTGCGATCGATCCGCTCGTCACACGCATCGTTAGCGTCGGGGAGGCGGGAGCATGAAGGGTATGCCGCAACTCCTCTCGGAATCGACAGCTTATCGCATGCTGGGCCTACCGCGTGTGCTGCGTCGCTCGGCCATCCTGATCCTCGTTGTTTTCGCGCTGATCGCCACGGCGGTGCTTCTCATCCCCTGGCAACAAACGGCTGTCGGGGATGGCCGCGTGATCGCGTTCGACCCGGCCGAGCGTCTGCAGATCATCACCGCCAATCTCGATGGCCGCATCGACAAATGGTACGTGCGCGAGGGTGACAAGGTGCGCGAAGGCGACCTGCTCGCGCGCATGGCGGACAACGACCCGGAGATCATCGAACGGCTCAAGCGTGAGCGCGTTGCGCTGGTGAAGGAGATCGAGGCGCTGGAACTGAGCGTGCAACTCTCCAGCCGCAACCGCGACCGGCAGAAGGAGTTGCTCAAAAAGGAGTTCTCGACGGATTTCAACGTCGAGCAGGCTCGCATAGCCGAAGCCCGTGCACAGAAGGATCTGGCCGATGCGGAAGGGCGGCTAGCGCGGCTCGACACGCAGATCGCGCGGCAGATGACGCTCGATATCCGGTCCCCGCGGGCGGGCGTCGTGCAAAGCATTCTCGCGGGCGAGAACAGTGGTCTTTTGAAGTCCGGCGTGGCGATCGCGTATGTCGTTCCCGAAACGGACGAGCGGACGGTTGAACTCTTTGTCAACGGTCTGGACCTGCCATTCATTCGTGTCGGTCAGGATGTTCGCCTGCAGTTCGAGGGCTGGCCGATTCTGCAGTTTTCGGGACTGCCGCAATTGTCCACTGGCACCTTCCTTGGAACGGTCAAGCTGATCGATCCGTCGGACGACGGGCGCGGCCGTTTCCGCGTCATCGTCAAACGCAAGGATGGTGCGGTATGGCCGGCGCCGGAACTGCTGCGGCAAGGCGTACGTACCCGCGGATGGGTGCAGATGAACCAAGTTCCGCTGTGGTTCGAGATCTGGCGGCTTGTGAACGATCTGCCGCCGGCGACGCCGCCGCTCACGCCGGGTGGAGAGTCGGCAGCGCGGCCGCCGCTGCCGGGCAGCACGTCGGACGAGGATGAGAAAAGTTCCTCTCCGACGGCCACGAACCCGGTGCCTGGCAGGTAGCGTCAGGACAGAGGCGTCCAATCGGAGAAGGCGGCGGCCTGCCCTGCGGGCCGTCCGTCGTCGTCCGTGAGATTCCAGACGGAAGCGTTCACGATACGAAAGCGCCGGCCCGATGCGGAGATCCGCACGCCGGCATAGTCGTCGATGATGCCGGAGCGGGTCACGCGGTCCAGAAGGCGCTGGCGTTCGTCGCGGAGCATCGGCTCGGCGGAGAGCCGCGAGGGCAGGCACGTGAAGGCGTCGAACGTCATTTCGAAGAGGCGCAGCGCGGTTCTGTTGCCGAAGAAAAAGACGGGATCAGCTTGCGTCCCGTGCGCGACAATGGCGCAATCTGCGGCCCAGAGCGCCTCGGCGCTATCATTTTCGGCACAGACGAGCGGCTTGCCCGTCAGACGCCGAAAACTCTTCGCGATCAGTTCGACGCTCCGCCGTTGCCTCGCAGTCCATTCGGGCATGTCGGACGGTGGCATTGATCGCGCAGGGCTCCGTTGGAATTTACAGCCGTAACTCTACGACATCGAAATGCTGCGAACCAGTCCCGGGGCTGGCGCGACGCGCTTCGCGGAGGTCAGACGCGCGATGCCGTGACAGCCGGTTGCACGATTTTTCGCGCCATCGTGAGGAAAGCCGAGACGTGGGGCGGGTGAGGTTCGCGGGCTTTCAGAACAAGGCCGATTTCGTGTGTCACCGCCGGTTCCACGATCGGAATGGCCACCAGCTCCATGGGAGGCTCGAAGCGGTCGCCCTTTCCGAGCGCCGCGATCGTTGCGAACAGACCAGAGCGGACATGAACATGCAGCATGGTCATCGAGTTGGACTCCAGCATCGGTGGTTTTTCGACGCCCGCGTCGGATAGATGGCGGTCGATGATGCGACGGTTCTGCATGTCGCCGGTCAGCAGGCAAAGCGGCAGCAATCCGGCTTCCGCCCAGGAGATATGAGTGCGTTTCGCGAGCGTGTGACCGGGCGCGACCAGCAGGGCATAGTGCTCGGCGTAGAGCGGAACGGTCTGGAAGCGCTGGACGAGTTCGGTTCCGATATAAGTGATGCCGATATCGATCTCGAGATTGTCCAGGCCGGACAGGATCGCACCCGTCGACATCGAGACGATCGACAGATGCAATTCCGTATGCTTGGCCATGAATGGCAGCGTCATGTCGGGGACGAACGGGAGTGCGGTGGGGATGACACCGAGCTTCAGCGTGCCCGTGAGGCCACGCTTCAATCCGTCGATTTCCTGACGCATCGTTCGAGCGTCGGATACGATCCGGCGGGCCCAATCGAGTACCCGTTCGCCTTCGGGCGTGAAGCCGCGGAAACGCGAACCGCGCTCGACGATCAGAACGCCAAGTTGATCCTCGAGGCTTTTCACGGCCGATGACAAGGTCGGCTGGCTGATGCCACACGCTTCCGCCGCGCGGCCGAAGTGGCGTTCCCGCGAAAGTGCCAGGAGCAATTCGAGTTTTTCGATCATGTCCGTTCAGCCGGTGTGACGACGCGCACTGTACAGCCTTTTGATGGATTGCGGGCAGTGCCGATCCGGTGCGCCGTTTCCGTCTTGCAGCGGGGTGCGAGGGGGTTCATTGTGTGTCAGCTGAAATTGACGCTTTGGAGCGTGCGATGCAACTCGAGGAGCGGCCGGAAGCCGAGCAGGTCGTTCTGGTGGACGCCGAAGACCGGCCGACCGGTACGGCCGGCAAGATGGCCGCGCACCGCGATGGCGCTCTTCATCGTGCTTTCTCGGTCATTATCTGGAACAGCAAAGGAGAGGTGCTCCTGCAGCGCCGCGCGCTCTGCAAGTACCATTCCGGCGGGCTTTGGACGAATGCCTGCTGCGGGCACCCGCGGCCGGGGGAGCCAGTCGCGGCGGCGGCGCTGCGCCGGCTCGGTGAGGAACTGGGTTTGGCTTGTCCGCTCGAGGAGTTCGGCACCATCACCTACCGAGCGGAACTGGATCAGGGTCTCGTCGAGCACGAGTTCGTTCACGTTTTTCGCGGCACCTTCGATGGCGTGTTTGTGCCGGCGCCGGAAGAAGTTTCCGAGGTCCGTTGGATCAGCCCGGCTGCCCTGCTATCGGCTTTCGACGCAACACCGGAAGTCTTTACGGCTTGGTTCGTGAAATACATGCGGGCGGTCTGGCCTCTGGAGCGGCCGGCCTCCTGACCGTTCGGGCCGCGCCTGTGTAGAGATCATGCTGCCGTCATTTCTTGCCAGTTTCGCGACGTTCTTCGCCACGATCGGTCCGGTCGAGGCGGCCGTTATTTTTGCTGCGCTGACACCGCAGATGATGCGGCCTGAACGCACCCGCGTTGCGGCAAGGGCTGTCGGCATCGCGTCGATCATCCTGTTCGGAGCGTTGTTCGCCGGCGGGCCACTTTTAAAGCAACTCGGAGTGGGAATTCCGGCCTTGCAGACCGCGGGCGGCATCATCCTGCTGGTCATCGCGCTCGATATGATTTTTGCCCGGCCGACCAGTGCATTCAAATTGACGCCGATTGAAGATGAGGAAGCCCACGTCAAGGAGGACATCGCAATCTTTCCGATTGCCACGCCGCTGCTGGCGGGGCCGGGGGCCATCGGTGCGGTGATCCTCATGGCGGCGGGAGCTTCGGCCGATACGGCCAGCTATTCCGGTGTCGTGCTCGCGCTCGCTGCGGTGATGATCCTGACGTTCATCCTGCTGTTTCTGGCCAACGAACTTTCCCGCGCGCTGGGTGTGACCGCGCAGCGGGTTCTGATGCGCGTGTTCGGTATTCTCCTTGCCGCAATCGCGGTACAGGCGGTTTTCGACGGGTTCGCCGGTAGCGGGCTGTTCGACACCGCTCGCGGGTGATCTCAATGACACAGCCGTTAGGCGGGCCTTAACCGGAAGCTGCGATCCTCGGACCTTAGTTCGCGTCATTTCCGAGGTTTGCGTTTCATGTCTGCGTCATCCCGCGCGCCCTTGCGTGTGCGCGCCGTCCGTTGCATCGGGACCGGCACTGTCCTTTCGCTCGCGGCGTTTCTGGCCGCATGTTCCAGTTCCCAGCACGCCTCCGGGCCCAAGGTCTTCGCGTGGCTCCAGCCCGAGCCGGCCGCGGCGGCGTCCGTGCATACGGCCTATGTCGAAACCGCGGACGATGCGACGTCCGTGCCGTCGCCGGATGGCGGCGCCGCGCGCGAGGACTGGATCACGATTTCGCAGAACGACGTGCCTGAAGGTTCGCCAGGCGGTGACGACGGTCTTCCCGTCCCGATGGGGCCGGAAGAGGCGGGAGTGTTGCCCGAGCCCGTCTCAGCTCGTCCGCGCAGAGTCCACTCTTCGCGACCGGCCGTCTCCTGTCCTTTCAATGCCCGCTGGAAGTGCCGCCGCTGAGCGGCTAGCCTGTGCCGACTTCCAAGCGGAGTGTTTATGTCGCGACCGGGGCCGGCCTCGCCGTCAGGGGCAGACCAACTGCCCGTCATCGAACCTTTTCTGGTCAGACCGCGGAGCGCGGCGGTGCTCGATCAGGTGGACGGGATCTTCTTCGAGGCAAGCGGGACGAAGACGTTCTCCTCGCCGCTAGAGCGGGCAGCATTTCACGACCGATGGCTCGGCCGCTATCTCGCTCATGATGCGCAGCACGCTTTTCTCGCGTTTGCGGGCGCAAATGACGAGGTTGCGGGTTATCTGGTCGGGTCCCTCGACGATCCAGCCCAGTCGCCGCGGTTCGACGACCTGGCCTATTTCCGGAAACTTGCGGCCTTCACCGCTCGTTATCCGGCGAACCTTCACGTCAATCTGGCGCCCGAGTGGCGGGGAAGGGGATTGGGGCAGTTGCTCGTAGACGCCTTCTGCCGGCATGCCGCTCGCGCCGGCACCAGGGGCGTTCACGTCTTTACGGGGCGGGGAATGCGCAATGTCCGCTTCTATCAGGCTGCCGGCTTTCGCGAGGTTGCGGCGACCGAATGGAACGGCCGGGAGATCGTGATGCTCGCTCGTGACCTCACTTAGCCGCGCACGCAAGTTCCCGCGTCAATCGATCGGCAACCAGCTTGGCGATGGCCAGGCTGGAGGTGAGCCCCGGGCTCTCGATGCCATAGAGCGCGATAAGCCCTTCGCAACCATGCGTCTCTGGACCTTCGATGGCGAAATCCTTAGCCGGTGTGCCCTCGCCGGCGATTTTCGGCCGGATGCCGACATAGGCCGGGGTCAGGCGCTCCTCGTCGACGTTACGGGCTCCGCCGTCTTCATCGAACGTGGCGTCGGGCTCGGCGCACCACTCGACGTCGGGTCCGAACTTGGCTTCGCCGCCCGTTGAGAGCGTGAAGTGAATTCCCAGTCCCGCGGTCGACGGCATCGGATAGACCAGTCGCGAGAAGGGGATTTTTCCCGTGAGCGCGAAGTAATGCCCCTTCGCGTAGGTCGTTTCCGGGATCGGGCCGGCAAGCGGCGGGACGATCAGGCGGGCTAGCGCGCTTGCCGACAGGCCGCCGGATAGGATCAGTGTCCGCGCGGATATCGTAGCATCGCAACCGTTGCTCACGCAGGCGATGCTAAAGCCGTTTGGGATACGCTCGATGCCCACGACGTTCGTGCCGGTTGCAATGGTGCCACCTCGGTCGATGTATCGGGCCTCCAGTGCGAGCATGAAGCCGGTGCTGTCGACGATGGCCGTCGCGGGGGAGTGGATGGCCGCGACGCAGTCCAATTCGGGTTCGAGGGCCTTGGCTTCGGCGGCGCTGATCAGGCGGATACCTTCAACGCCGTTGCTTTGCGCCCGGGCGGCCAGTGCTTCCAGAGGTGCGATCTCCATATCGTCGCAGGCGACGATAAGTTTGCCGACGCGGTGATAGGGAACGCCCGCGCCCTCGCAGAACGCGCGCATGAGGTGGCGGCCTTCGACGCAAAGCCGCGCCTTCAAGGAGCCCGGGGGGTAATAGAGGCCGCCGTGAGCGACCTCGCTGTTGCGGGAGGATGTCTCCTGGCCGAGACGGGCATGACGCTCGATGAGAAGGACGTCACGGCCCATGCCAAGGCATGCTTCAGCGCAGGCCAGCCCGACGACGCCCCCGCCGACGACCACCGTTTGGAAGTCCACTGACAATAAACAACCCCGATTCGAATCCTGGAATTCTGATTCTAAAGCAGAAAATCAAAATGTTCCGTAACTTATCCACATGTGATCAGAAGCAGAACGGGGCAGGCGAACAAAACATGAAACGAGGTGAATTTGGCTGATCAGGGTGTTTCGGACGGTTCCGGATCGGTTGCCGGTTCCGCGGCTTGGGGCTCCGGTGCCGGGGGGTGTTCTCTCGTTTCGGGCTGGGCGGCTAAGCCATAACCGGCCGTCGGATCTTCCGTGCGGCGGGACTTGCCCTCGAAATATGCGCCCTGCTCGATCGCCAGGGTAAGATGATAGACGTCGCCTTCGACGCGGCAGGTTGATTGCAGCAGGACCCGTTTGCCGCGAACGGAGCCCATGACATGGCCCCGGACGACGACTTCGTCGGCGACAATGCCGCCGGTTACCGTCGCCCGTTCTCCAACGACCACGTTTGAACCATGAACGTCGCCGTTTATTTCCCCGTCAATCTGGACTTCGCCGCGCGAAACGAGATTGCCGGTGATCTGCAATTCAGGGCCGATCACGGACGGCGTTCCACGTTCGGAGGTTCGAAGCGCCGAGCCGATCGGCCGTGTCGGCGGGGGGCTGGTCTGCGGGAGAACCGGAGACGAGATGAAGCCGGATTTGCCTTCGCTGTCCGGCTTGCGAAAATTCGGCAACATCGGAAACCTCCCTGAACGCACGTTTCGCCCAATCCTCGCGCCCTATAGCTGAAACCGCGCATGATTGTGACGAAAGCCGGTTATCCCACCGATTAGATGTCGAGCCGATTATCACGTCCGTTTCAAGCGGTCACTCCAGAAGCACGCCGGCGACGACGGTTACAGTGCATAGAAGCATTCTGCCTGACTTCTGGGCGCTCATTTGCCCGAACCCGCGGCGTCGTTCACGCTGGCAAGGATTTCACGGCTTCGAGGACTTCCGCTGCATGACCGGGAACGCTCACCTTGCGCCAGATCTTTGCCAGCTTTCCCTTAGAGTCGATAAGGAACGTCGACCGCTCCACGCCCATGTACTTCTTGCCGTACATGGATTTCTCCACCCACACTCCATAGGCCGTCGCTGCCGACTTTTCCTCATCGGACAGCAGACGGACTTCAAGCCCATGCTTGCAGCGGAACTTGTCGTGGCTCTTCACGCTATCGGGCGAGATGCCGTAGACTTCGGCACCGGCGCTGGCGAACTCACTGGCGAGATCGGAAAAGTCCTTCGCTTCTCTGGTGCAGCCGGATGTATCGTCCTTCGGATAGAAGTAGACGACCACGATTTTGCCCTTAGATTTTGGAACCTTCGGTAAGCATGGGGCGCGCGCCTTTCTTTTGTCGCTTTTTCAACCGCACTTGCGTTTGAACGGACGATAACCGATCCCGGTTCAAGAGGCTGTTGTTCCGGCGTATTTTTTCGCAGGCCCTCGAGGGAAAAAGGGCCGCATCGGTCCCGGCGGTCACTCCGTGCCGGGAGATTCATGCGATCGCGGCGCACCAGGGGGAAGCGCAAGGGTGGAAAAGCCGAAGATCGAGCCTGTAACGCGCACTGGTACGCCGCGCACGGGCCGCCCGGTGACCGCCAGGCCAGACCGCGTTCAACCGGCCGGGGACCGTGTGACGGCGACGGCCCGCACGTGGCGCGATCTGGAAAAATGGCCCGTCGGTGTGCGCCTCGCCGGGCGGGCGCTCCTGTGGTTCTCCCCCGTACTCCTGCTATCGGCGTTGGCTTTCATCGTCGTCTATGTGCGGCTCCAGCAGGGGCCGATCTCTCTGAAGATGATGGCCGGACCCATTGAGCGAGGCATCACCGCGCAACTCAACGGCCTCACCGCGAAAGTCGGCGACACCCTGCTGCAACTGGGGGAAGATGGCGACCTGGAATTCCGGCTCGTCAATCTGAGGCTGCATGAGGCTGACGGAAGCGTTGTGGCATCAGCCCCGGTCGCGGCGGTGTGGGTCGATCTCGGCAATCTGCTTCTGCTCGACGTTCAGCCGAGGCGGGTCGACCTGATCGAGCCGCGGGTCTCCGTCGTCTATTCGAAGCAGGACGGCTTGGCTTTGAGTTTCACCGAGCCCGACCTCAGCGAAACGCCTTCGTCCGGAGCTACCGTCCCGCAGCAGCCACCTGTGGATTCCTTGCCTGCCGCCGATGCGGTCAAGCCGTCGGGTGGACCGGCAGGCGCCCTGCAGAAACTCGATCTGGCGCGCGTCATCTCCGAGTTCTCCGCGCGTGCGCGGCGGCAGGAGGATGCCACGTCGAGCCTTGCTCAGATCGGGCTCCGGAATGCTGCCGTCGAGATCGATTATGAGGGAGAGCGCAGCACCTGGAAGGTTGCCGATCTTGCCATCGACCTCGATCACCGACGGCGCGGCAGTGTCATTTCCGCGGTTGCCCGGGTGGAATCGGACCGGGGTCTTTGGTCGCTTTCCGTCTTGACGGAGGATTCGGAGAAGACGGGAACGCTCACATTGAAGGCGGCGGTGCGCGACCTGGTGCCGAGTTCTCTCGGCCGGGCCTTTCCGAACCTTGCGCTGCTGCGCGCGCTCGAACTTCCGCTTGCCGGCAATGCATCGGTTCGCTTTCAAACCACCGGCGAACTGAACGGCGCCGACATCGCCGTGGAGATCGGACGCGGGCTTCTGGACTTTGGCGCTGCGATGTCGGCGCCGATGCTCATAGACGCGGGTCTTTTCAATATCAGTTACGATGCGGCCGGCGAGCGGTTGTCGATCGCGCCGTCGACGGCGCGCTGGGGCGATAGCTCCGTGACGTTGACAGGCGAGGCGGTGAGAAACCCGAACAGCGCCGAGCCGTCCATCTGGGATTTCAACATACGGAGCACGGCCGGTTCACTCGCCGCGGAGGAGTTCAATGTCGCGGCCATTCCGCTCGATGCACTGTTGGTCACCGGGCGCATCGAGCCTGCGTCCAACCGGATCGAATTCGACCGCATTGCTGCGTCCGCCGGCCCAGCCAGCGCGGAATTTGCCGGCGAACTGGTCGCTGGGGACGACGGGAAGGCCGGCTCCCGCATTGAGGGCCGGTTCGGCCCGGCTGAGGCGGGGATCATAAAGGCGTTCTGGCCGCGGATGATGGCGCCCAGAGCACGCCAGTGGACCGGTGAACATCTCGAAGGCGCCACATTGCGCGAAGGCACCGTGCGGTTTGCCAGCGGGTCCTATGCGCCGGCCGGCTCGCCGATCGGAATTCGTGGAACGGCGGAAGCCGTCACGATGGATGTGACGGCGGAGAACGTCTCGCTTTATCCCGTCAAGAACGGCCCGATGATGACGGCGCCGGCCGTGAAGGTGGCTCTTCGCAACCGGGTCATGGAGCTTACGGCGCCGGAGTCGGCGCTCGGGGCCGGCGTCGGGTTAAAGACGGTCAGGTTCACGGTTCAGGACGTCGATGCGCCAATCGCCGATGCGCAGGTCGCCTTCCGCCTGCAATCCGCACTCGGCCCCGCAATCGATGCGGCGCGGCAATTGAAGTTCCTGGAGATGGAAGGTTTCGCAGTTCCGCCGGAGAAGGTTGGCGGGAAAATCGATGGCGAGTTCGATGTTCGTTTGCCGCTTCTCCCGGAAATCCAAGGTGCGACGGTTGCGATCACCGGCAAGGCGAAGATAGCGGACGTCAAGTCGAAGGAGAAAATCGGGGTCGTCAATGTCCAGGGCGGTGCCATCGACCTGCAGTTCAATCCGGAAGATGTGACGGCCAAGGGCGAGCTGATCTTGAATGGCGTGATCGCCAAGCTTGATTGGCGGCGGCAGACGCCGCCCGGCGCCGATCCGGTGACTTCGCCGCTGACCTTGACGGCCATGCTCGACAATGCGGACAGGCGGCAACTGGGTTTTGACGTTGCCGATTTTATCGACGGGGATGTACCGGTCTCCGTTGCGCTCGGGTCGGCAAGTGGGGCTGGTCCGGCGGCGGTCCGTGTCACGGCCGACGTCACGCCTGCCGATTTCAGAATATCGGCGATCGCCTGGAACAAACCGCGCGGTCAGAGCGGAAAGATCGAGTTCGACGTCGTGACCGGCGCCGGGGACACAACGGAACTGAGGAACTTCAAGATATCCGGCGACACCATCGCGGCGGAGGGGTTCATCACGCTGGCGGCCGATCAGAAGCTTCAGGAATTTCAGTTCCCGGCGGTCTCTCTCAACACGGTGTCTCGGCTCGAGGTCAGTGGCAAGAAAGGCCCGCGCGACGTCATGGATGTCAGGGTAAGTGGCAGCACTTTCGATGGCCGTGATTTTTTCCGTTCACTGTTCACGGCCGGAACCGGAGCCCGGCGCAAGGGCGCGGCGAAGAAAGGCGGTGTCGATGCCACTGTTTCAATCGACAATGTCATCGGCTTCTCGGACGCCAATCTTCGAAATTTCTCGATGAAGATGTCCAAGCGCGGCGATGAACTGACGGCGCTCGATGCGCGTGGGGCGCTCGACGGCGGAAAGGCTCTGATCGCGATCCTTCAGACGGACCCCAATGGCGCGCGCAAGATTATCTCGGACACGACCGATGCCGGAGAGACGCTGCGCCTTGTCGGGTTCTATCCGAACATGCAGGGGGGGCGCGGCCGGATGGATATCAATCTCACCGGGCGCGATGCCGAGCAGACTTCGGGCCTCTTGATCATCGAAGACTTCAAGGTTCTGGGCGATCCCATCGTTTCGGAGGTCGTTTCCAGTGCATCCGGCGATGGACCTGCGATCGGATCGGCGGGTTATGGCGAGCGGAAAGTGGTGCGCGAGGTGTTCGAGTTCGACCGGATGCGACTGCCGTTCACGGTCGGATACGGTCAGTTCGCGATCGAGGACAGCTACCTGCGTGGCCCGCTGCTCGGCGCGACACTCAGGGGCAAGGTCGATTACGCCGCGCAGAAGGTGAACCTTGGGGGCACCTACATTCCGCTCCAGGGGCTCAACAACGCGCTCGGTGGCATTCCCGTGCTCGGGCAGATTCTGTCCGGACCGCGCGGAGAAGGAATCTTCGGCATCACCTTCGCCGTGCAGGGTGCGATGTCTAACCCTCAAGTGATCGTCAATCCGCTCTCATTGGTCGCGCCGGGGATTTTCCGCGAGATGTTCCAGATGACCAATCCCAGCACGAGCGTGCAACCGCGCGCGCCCTCGCCGGCGAACGTGCCGGTCGACAAGCGGGTCAGGGCGTCGAGTTCGGGCGGCGCTTACAAGGAGCCGGAGACGGTCGACGGCTGGTCGTCCGACACGGTGGTGCCGTCGAAGAAGAATTGAGACTGAAGTGAGACTCAGCCGGGCCTCAGCAAGACGTGCCGCTTCTTGCCCAAGGACAGCTTGATGACGCCGTCGCCGGTCAGGTCCCGCTCGGAGAGCAGGGCCTTTTCGTCGGTGACGGATGTGTCGTTGATCTTGAGGCCCCCGCCCTGGATCTGGCGGCGCGCCTCGCCGTTCGATTTTACGAGGCCGGCGGTAACGAATGCTGCCAGCACGCCCAGTCCCGCGGCAAGATCGGACTTCGGCACGGTGACCGTGGGAAGATCGGAGGCAAGGGTGCCTTCCTCGAAGGTCTTGCGAGCCGTTTCAGCGGCCGCTTCGGCTTTTTCGCGGCCATGCACCAGCGCCGTCGCTTCCGTAGCCAGCACTTTCTTTGCCTCATTAATCTCCGCGCCGCCCAGTGCCGCTAGACGCGTGACCTCATTCATCGGAAGCAGCGTGAACAACTTCAAGAAGCGGCCGACGTCGGCGTCTTCCGTGTTGCGCCAGAACTGCCAGTAGTCGTAGCTCGGTAGCTGCGCCTCGTTCAGCCATACGGCACCGCTGGCGGTTTTGCCCATTTTGGCGCCAGATGACGTGGTCAGCAGCGGGCAGGTCAGCGCATGAAGCTGATGCTTCAAGCCCATCCGGCGGCCGAGATCGATGCCGGTGACGATGTTGCCCCACTGGTCCGAGCCACCCATCTGCGTATTGCAGCCGTAGCGGCGGGCGAGTTCGACGAAGTCGTAGGCCTGGAGCAGCATGTAGTTGAATTCGATGAACGACAGCTCCTGCTCGCGGTCGAGGCGCAGCTTGGCCGAATCCATCGTGAGCATGCGGTTGACCGAGAAGTGGCGCCCGACATCGCGCAGGAACTCGATATAGTTCAGGGGCGCCAGCCATTCGGCGTTGTCGAGCATCACCGCATCGGTCCCGCCCTCACCGAAGTTCAGGAATTTCGAAAAGACCTGCTTGATGCTGTCCTTGTTGGCGTCGATTTCCTCGATGGATCGCAGCTGACGGGTTTCGTCCCGGCCCGAGGGATCGCCTATGCGCGTTGTTCCGCCACCCATCAGCGTCAGCGGTTTGCCTCCACCGGTCTTCTGTAGCCAGTGCAGGATCATGATCGAGAGCAGGTGCCCGATATGCAGCGAAGGCGCGGTGCAGTCATATCCGACGTAGGCGATCACCTTGCCGTCGGCGGCAAGCCGGTCGAGACCGTCGAAATCGGAGGTCTGATGAATGAAGCCGCGTTCGGTGAGGGTGGCCAGGAACTGGCTCTTGGCTGTATGGGTCATCGTCTTTCGTGTGTTCGCGCCGGCATCGGCGCCGGCCTTTCGGTTGCCCAGGTGCGAGCGCATCAGGCAAATCGCCGGGCAAATTGCATGACGACGGGGTTGGGAGCAAGCCGATGCGCGCGGTGGGACTGATGAGCGGGACCTCGATGGACGGTATTTCCGTCGCGCTGGTTGAAACCGACGGCCTGTCCGTGGCCCGGCGCGGCCCCGCAACGACCTACCCCTACAGTTCGGAGCAGCGCGCGGCGATCGCGAGGGCGCTCGCGGAGGCGCGGGGTTTGACTGGGCGTTTCGACCGGCCGGGAACATTGGGTGGCACGGAACGCATGCTGACCGAGGCGCACGCCGGGGTGCTGGCTACGTTCCTGTCGAGCCACGGGATCGAACGGGCGGCAATCGATGTGGTCGGTTTTCACGGCCAGACGGTGCTGCACAGGCCCGAGCGAGGATTGACGGTGCAGCTCGGCGACGGCCCGCTGCTGGCGGAACTGTCCGGACTGACGGTGGTCCATGACCTGCGCGCCCGCGACGTGGAGTCGGGCGGACAGGGAGCGCCGCTCGTTCCCGTTTATCATCGCGCTCTCGTCGACACCGTGCCGGTGCGCCCGGTCGCTTTCGTGAACATCGGCGGTGTGGCGAACGTGACGTACATCGGCCGCGATGGTGTCTTGCTCGCCTTCGACACCGGTCCCGGCAACGCTCTTGTCGATGACTGGATGATGAAGCGTGCCGGCGTGGCCTACGATCGCGATGGCGAGACGGCCGCGAAAGGCCGCGCTGACGATGCGGTGGTCAGGTTCTGCCTGTCGCATTCGTTCTTCAGTTCGCCGCCACCAAAGTCGCTCGATCGAAACGCGTTCGTTTGGGACGTGGTCGATTGGATGGGGCTTGAGGATGGTGCTGCGACGCTGACGCAGCTCACCGTGGCGGCAATTGCAAAGTCGCGCGAGCACTTTCCCGAGGAGCCGGAGCTGTGGATCGTCGCCGGCGGTGGCAGAAAGAACCGCACGATGATGAGCGGAATCGCCGGGCTCGTGCAGAATGCGGTGGTTCCCGCCGAAGCGGTGGGGCTAGACGGCGATGCGGTCGAAGCCGAGGCGTGGGGCTATCTTGCGGTGCGCGCCCTCATGGGGCTTGCGATCACATTTCCGGGCACGACGGGCGTCGCCCAGCCTCTGACGGGCGGCGTTATCTCCCGGCCTCCGTCGTCCTCGGCCGCGTGAAAAACAAAAGGCCCCGTGGATGCGGGGCCCGATGCTTCATTCATCGCTGTCATCGACGGCCGCCGGCGGCGCTTCATTGCGTTCGCGCTCGCGCTCCTTCTGGCGTTCGGCCTCTCGTTCGCGCTCTCTCGCCTTCTTGGCTTCGTATTCTTCCTCGGCCTGCTGCAAGCGACGGTCGAGGTAGGAACCGACCACGGACTGCAACTCATCGGTCTTGTTTTCGAAGAAATGGTTGGCGCCCGGTACCACCTCGTGATCGATCTTGATGCCGCGCTGGGTCTTGAGCTTTGTCGACAGTTCAGCCACCGACGCCGTCGGAACGACCCTGTCCTTGTCGCCGTTGATCATGAGGCCGGACGAGGGGCACGGGGCGAGAAACGAGAAGTCGTAGAGGTTCGACGGCGGGGCGACGCAGATGAAGCCGTCGATCTCGGGCCGCCGCATGAGAAGCTGCATGGCGATCCAGGTGCCGAAGGAGACGCCGGCGATCCAGCAGTACTTGGCATCGGGCTTGACGATCTGAAGCCAGTCGAGGGCGCTCGCCGCGTCGGCAAGTTCGCCGGGGCCGCCATCCCAGAAGCCCTGGCTGCGGCCGACGCCGCGGAAATTGAAGCGCAGAACCGAGAAGCCCCGCTCGGCGAAGGTGTAGTAAAGCGAGTAGACCACCTGATTGTTCATCGTACCCCCGAATTGCGGATGGGGGTGGAGGATCAGCGCGATCGGGCTGTCCGGCTTTGGGTCGTGGTGATACCGGGCCTCGAGCCGGCCGGCCGGACCATTGAGAATTAGTTCGGGCATCAGGTCTTCAAGCCTCGCTCTATTGCTGCTGGCGGCCGTCAGGGGCCGATGGGTGCTGCCTGTTGGTCAGGAAAAATCGCTGGGACTTCCAGGGTTTGAACTCATCACGGAGCCGTGTTGTCGCGTGTTCCGGCGAATACTTGACTTCAATGCTCGGAATTTCCATAAACAGGCGAGATTAGAACTCTTCGAAAGTCTGACGGGGCTGGCGGTCGCCAACGCCCGGACGGGCGGACCTCTTAGCACGAGTGCCGTCCCCATTTGCAAGCTCCGTGAGGGGTAGGCGTAGGGGACCGGTGGTGTCGCTGCCTTTCGCAAGCCTGGAGGCGCTTGAATGGAACTGACCACCCGGGGACGCTATGCCGTCATGGCCATGGCCGATCTGGCGCGCCATCAGGCGGGCGAGCCGGTGGCGCTCGCGGCGATCGCTGAGCGGCAGAAGCTGTCGCTCGCCTACCTGGAACAATTGTTCGCCCGGCTGAGGCGGGCTGAGATCGTCATCAGCGCACGAGGCCGGAGCGGCGGTTACAGGCTTGGACGCTCGGCGGCGGATATCACGATTGCCGACATTTTGCGGGCCGTGGAAGAAGAAACGCGCATGACGCGCTGTTCGGGGGAAGGCGAGGCCGGATGCCTCGGTGCAACCCGCTGTATCACGCATGGGCTTTGGCAGGCGCTCGGCCAGCACATCGAGCAGTTCTTCCAGACGGTCACGCTTCAGGACGTGATCGATGGAGGACCTCGTGCCGCCGGCGTTGCAGAAACCGGTCAGGAAAGGCTCGCAGCCGAATGACCGCGCCGCGCACATATCTCGATCATAACGCGACGGAGCCGCTGCGGCCGGAAGCGCGGGCGGCGATGCACGCTGCGTTCGACGTGTTCGGGAACCCGTCGTCGGTTCATTGTGAGGGCCGGGCGGCGCGCGCCATCATCGAAGCAGCCCGGGAGCAGGTGGCGCGCCTGGTCAACGCGCGTCCGGGGGAGATCATCTTCACGAGCGGTGCCACGGAAGCGAATGCAACGGCGATCGGAGGCCGGCGCTGGGGCGCGGTGCTCTATGGAAATTGCGAGCACGCCGCCGTTCTCGCCGCGGCGCGTCGGCTCGATGCCCCGCGCATGGAAATGCCTTGCGATGCGAGTGGCGTTCAGGACATCAGCGCGGTTGCGGAATGGGCGGCACGCCAGCCGCAGGCATCGGCGCCTGTGTTGGCGAGCCTCGCCTTGGCGAACGGTGAGACCGGAGTCTTGCAGCCGGTC
This sequence comes from Hyphomicrobium sp., assembly GCA_025458125.1. GTDB lineage: Bacteria > Pseudomonadota > Alphaproteobacteria > Rhizobiales > Hyphomicrobiaceae > JAGVSR01. Next base: position 12,806 of record JALOTA010000022.1, on the reverse strand, counting down.
GCCGCTTTGACGGCAGCTTTGGCGGCCTACAACGTCGTCGTCCACTCAGACGCGGCGCAGGCGGCGGGCCGCGTACCGGTTAACTTCTCCGCGCTCGGCCTGTCGCTCATGTCGCTTTCTGCTCACAAGATGGGAGGTCCCAAGGGCATCGGCGCTCTCGTTGTGCGCGACGGTACGCCTCTCGATCCTTTGATCACGGGCGGCGGGCAGGAGCGCCGGCGGCGGGCTGGCACCGAGAACGTCATGGCGATTGCCGGTTTTGGTGCGGCAGCCGAGGCCGCACGGCGCGATCTTGATCTTGCGCAGAAAATCGCAGCTCTCAGAGACGGTCTGGAGGCCGGGCTCCAGCGTAGCAGCCCTGAGAGCGTTGTCATTGCGGGCGAAGTTCCGCGCTTGCCGAACACCACGCTCGTCTCGTTGCCGGGGAAGCTGGCAGAGACGATCGTCATCAAGCTCGATCTGGCCGGGTTCGCGCTCAGCGCGGGTGCGGCCTGCTCGTCAGGCAAGGTCGGCACCAGTCACGTTCTGGAGGCGATGGGAGTGCCTCCGGATGTGGCGCGCGGTGCGGTTCGCGTGAGTCTCGGCCGGGAGACGACGGCCGACGACCTGGAGAGATTTTCTGCGGCGTGGGCCGCAATCGCTGGAACGGCGGCTATGGCTGCCTGACTAACTGAAATTTGTTGCCAACGGCGCACCACTTGAGGGCGCACGGGAGAAGAGGTCGAAATGCCTGCAGTTCAAGAGACGGTCGAACAGGTTCGAAAGATCGACGTCGACCAGTACAAGTACGGGTTCGAGACCGCGATCGACACGGTGAAGGCTCCCAAGGGCCTCAGCGAGGAGATCGTTCGCTTCATTTCGGAGAAGAAGGGCGAGCCCGCTTGGATGCTCGAGTGGCGGCTGGAGGCTTACCGGCGCTGGCGCGCGATGATCGAGCCGACCTGGGCGAAGGTTTCCTATCCCAAGATCGATTTCGAGGATCTCTACTACTACGCGGCTCCCAGGAGCGCGGAGGGGCCGAAGTCGCTCGATGAGGTCGATCCCGAACTCCTGAAGATGTACGAGCGGCTCGGCGTGCCGCTGCGCGAGCAGGAGATCCTGGCCGGCGTGAAAAGCGATAAGCCGAGAGTCGCGGTGGATGCGGTTCTCGACAGCGTTTCGGTCGTGACGACCTTCAAGGACGAACTGGCCAAGGCGGGCGTGATTTTCTGCTCGATTTCCGAAGCCCTGCGCAACCACCCGGACCTAGTGAAGAAGTACCTGGGCTCGGTCGTGCCGCAGTCCGACAACTATTATGCGGCGTTGAACTCGGCGGTGTTTTCGGACGGCTCGTTTGTCTACGTGCCGGAAGGCGTGCGCTGCCCGATGGAGCTTTCAACGTATTTCCGCATCAACGAGCGTCAGACCGGACAGTTCGAGCGCACGCTCATCATCGCCGACCGCGGTGCCTATGTGTCGTACCTGGAAGGCTGCACGGCGCCGATGCGCGACGAGCATCAGTTGCACGCGGCCGTGGTCGAACTCATCGCTTTGGACGATGCCGAGATCAAGTATTCCACGGTTCAGAACTGGTATCCCGGCGACGCGCAGGGCAAGGGTGGCATCTATAACTTCGTGACCAAGCGCGGCGATTGCCGGGGCCACAACTCGAAAATATCCTGGACGCAGGTCGAGACGGGTTCCGCGATTACCTGGAAATATCCCAGTTGCATCCTGCGCGGCGATAACTCGCGCGGCGAGTTCTATTCGATCGCGGTGTCGAACGGCTACCAGCAGGTCGACAGCGGCACGAAGATGATCCACCTCGGCAAGAATACGTCGAGCCGCATTATCTCCAAGGGGATCGCGGCGGGGTTCTCGCAGAACACCTATCGCGGGCTCGTCTCGGCGCACCGCAAGGCTACGGGTGCGCGGAACTTCACCGCGTGCGACTCGCTCCTCATCGGCGACAAGTGCGGCGCGCACACGGTTCCCTACATCGAGGCGAAGAACTCCTCGGCGCACTTCGAGCACGAGGCAACCACGTCGAAGATCTCCGACGATATGCTGTTCTACTGCATGCAGCGCGGACTGTCGGAAGAAGAGGCGGTGGCCCTTGTTGTGAACGGCTTCGTTCGCGACGTGCTGCAGCAGTTGCCCATGGAATTCCTGGCCGAAACGCAGAAGCTGATCGGCATTTCACTGGAAGGCAGCGTCGGTTGACGACAGCTGTCCGATCCACACGAAACCCCATTCAAAAAGGCTGACGAACGATGCTCGAGATCAAGAATCTGCATGTGAAGCTGGAAGACGAAGACAAGGTCATCCTCAAGGGCCTTTCGCTGACGGTACCCAAGGGCGAAGTGCACGCGATCATGGGTCCGAACGGGTCGGGCAAGTCGACGCTCGCCTACGTGCTCGCCGGCCGTGAAGGCTACGAAATCACCGAGGGCGACATTCTCTGGAATGGAGAGAGCATCATCGGCATGGAGCCGGACGAGCGGGCCGCCAAGGGCGTGTTCCTCGCCTTCCAGTATCCGATGGAGATTCCTGGCGTCGCCGGGCTCACCTTCCTGCGCACGGCGGCGAACGCGGTACGCAAGAAAAGGGGCGAGGCGGAGCTTTCGACGCCTGAGTTCATGAAGCTCGTGAAGGAACGCGCGGCCAAGCTCAACATCGACTTCGAGATGCTCAAGCGGCCGGTCAACGTCGGGTTTTCGGGTGGCGAGAAGAAGCGGTCGGAAATTCTCCAGATGGCGATGCTCGAGCCTTCCCTGTGCGTGCTCGACGAAACCGACTCCGGGCTCGACATCGACGCGCTGAGGATCGTGTCCGACGGCGTCAACGCCCTGCGGGGACCGGACCGCGCAATGCTGGTCATCACGCACTATCAGCGCCTCTTAAATCACATTGTACCCGACAAGGTGCACGTTCTTGCGGATGGCCGCATTCGCAAGACGGGCGGCAAAGAACTGGCGCTCGAGCTTGAAAAGTCGGGATACGCCGACTTCACCGGCAAGGCGGCGTGAGAATGGATGGTGCGGACACGGTAGCAGAGAAGGCGCAGCGTGATATGACCCTTCAGACACTGAATACGAAGGCAGAGATTTCGATCCTCAAGTCCTTCGAGGAACGCGCGGCGAGGTTGCCCGGGAACAGGGCCGTCGCGGACCTGCGGCGGGCCGCCATCGGCGCGTTCGCTTCGAAGGGCTTGCCGAGCCGTCGGGTGGAAGAGTTCAAATATACCGATCTCAAGGCGAACGTGCGGGAGGCTTTTGGCCTCGCGGACGGCGACGGAAGGATCGATGCCGCCGATGCCATCAGCACGGCGCTGGGGCCGCACTTCGGACTCGGACTTGCCTCCGGGGCTGCACTGTTCGTCGACGGCCGCGGCGCTGTTGCCAATGCCGGCACGGCCTTTCTGTCGGAAGTCCTGGCGAAGGGATCCGGCGCGGCCCAGTCGGTGCTGGCCGACGCCGCGCTATCGGCATCGTCGGACCTGCTGCTCAATACGGCGCTGTTTACGGATGGTGCTGTCATCGACTTGCCGGAAGGCTTCGAAGCCAGCGAGCCTATCGTCATCGTTGCCGCGGCCCGCAGCAACGTGCTGACCGCCTTGCGCCACGTCGTTCGTGTCGGCAAGGGCGTCAAAGCGACGATCGTGGAGGTGGAGAGGGCTCCGGACGATGGCGGTACCCGTCAGTCGAGCGTACTGACGCAACTCGACATCGCGGATGGCGCGGAAGTCGTCCACGTCAAAGTGGTTGAAAGCCATTCCGGCTCGCTTCATCTTGGTCACTGGCAGGTGTCGCTCGGCGGCAATGCCACGTACAAGCCGTTCCAGTTGACGTTGGGCGAGGGACTGGTTCGCAACGGGCTCAACGTCACGTTCCAGGGCGAGCACTCGACCTTCGATTTCGGGGCGGCTGCCATTGTGCACGGGCGCGGCCACGCCGATACCACGGTCGTCGTTGACCACAAGGTTCCGCATTGCACGAGCCGGGAACTGTTCAAGGCGGTTCTCGACGGCCAGTCGCGGGCCGTGTTCCAGGGCAAGGTGATCGTGCAGCCCGGCGCGCAGAAGACCGACGGCAAGCAGATGGCCCAGGCCCTCATGCTTTCCCCGGATGCGGAATTCGATTCCAAGCCGGAACTCGAGATCTATGCCGATGACGTCGTGTGCGGGCACGGCTCGACGGCGGCGGAAATCGATCCGGACCTCGTGTTCTACTGCACATCGCGGGGTATTCCGGCGGCGGTCGCGCGTGCGCTGCTGATCGAGAGCTTTGTCGGCGAAGCCCTCGACAAGATCGAACACGACGCGGTGCGCGAGGCGCTGACTGGGATTGCCCAAGACAGTCTTGCAGCGTGATAGATTGCGGGCCTGAAGATTCGCAGGTCCGCGGGAGAAGCGAATGCCAAATGCAGTCCGGCAGTTGCAGGAGGAGGCGACGGCGCCGCGCGCCGGTTCGCTCGACGTGGCGCGGCTCAGAGCGGATTTCCCGATCCTGTTTCGGGAAGTCCACGGCAAGCCTCTCGTCTATCTCGATAATGGAGCCAGCGCGCAGAAGCCGGCGGCCGTGATCGATGCCATGGATCACGCCTACCGGTTCGAATATGCCAACGTACACCGGGGCCTCCATTACCTTTCCAACACCGCAACCGCCCGCATGGAAGATGCCCGCGAGACGGTGCGCCGGTTCTTCAACGCGCCGACCGTGGAAGAGATCATCTTCACGCGCAACGCGACCGACGCGATCAATCTGGTGGCGTCGTCGTTCGGTGGCATGATCATCGGCGAAGGCGACGAGATCGTGCTGTCGATCATGGAGCACCACTCCAACATCGTACCGTGGCACTTCCACCGCGAACGGCGGGGCGCCGTTCTGAAGTGGGCGCCGGTTTCGGACAGTGGCGAGTTCCTGATCGACGAGTTCGAGCGTCTTTTGACGCCCAAGACCAAGATCGTCGCCATTACGCATATGTCGAACGTGCTTGGCACCGTCACGCCGATCAAGGACATCGTGCGCATCGCGCATTCGCGGAACATCCCGGTGCTGGTGGATGGCAGCCAGGCGGCGGTGCATCTGCCGGTCGATGTGCAGGACCTCGGTGTCGATTTCTACGTGGCGACCGGGCACAAGCTCTATGGGCCTTCCGGCATCGGTGTTCTCTATGCCAAGAGGCGGCATCTCGATGCCATGCCCCCCTATCAGGGCGGCGGCGAGATGATCGAAAAGGTTGCCGTCGACGTGGTCACCTACGCGCAGACGCCGCACAAGTTCGAGGCCGGAACGCCGGCCATTGTGGAAACGGTGGGGCTTGGAACCGCGCTCAACTACATGATGCAAACGGGCCGGGAGGCGATCGCGGCCCACGAGCACGAATTGTCGAAATATGTCCACGAGCGTTTCGCGGAATTTCCTTGGCTGACGGTATATGGCAAGGCCGCAGGCAAGGGGGCGATCGTGGCGTTCAACGTGGAAGGGCTGCACCCGCACGACGTCTCGACGATCATCGATCGCTCCGGTGTCGCCATTCGTGCCGGCCACCATTGCGCGCAGCCGCTGATGGCGCGTCTCGGCGTTTCGGCGACGTGCCGGGCATCGTTCGCGATGTATAATACCAAAGCTGAAGTGGATGTCTTGATCGCGGCATTGCAGAAGGCGCGTGATTTGTTCGCGTGAAGGTTGGCCATGATGATGGATGACGAAATCAAGCCCGATGTGGCGACTATGGGTCCGGACGGAGCCGATGCGCTGGAAAATGCGCGGCCGCGTCCGCCGAGCCTCGCGGAGGGGGGAACGCCGGTCAAAGGATCGGCGCTGTCGCAGGAAGAACTGGACGAACTGACGCCTGAGATCGTGAAGGCGCTGAAGACGGTCTACGACCCCGAGATCCCCGCCGACATCTTCGAACTCGGGCTGATCTACAACATCGATATCGCGGACGACCGGCACGTTGCGGTGCTGATGACCCTGACGGCGCCGGGTTGTCCGGTGGCAGGCGAAATGCCGATGTGGGTCGAAAATGCCGTGTCGGCCGTGCCGGGAGTGAGCGGTTGCAAAGCAACCATCACATTCGATCCGCCATGGGATCAGAGCCGGATGTCGGACGAGGCGCGTCTCGCCATCAACATGTTCTAGCGGCGTCTTTCGCGAAGCGGCGGCATGCCCTAGTGTGATCCAGCGTCAGGGGCCCTATTTCACACTCCCTCGCCGGCGCCATTCGCCGCGAGGGAACCAGCCGAATATGCCGAATAAGGCTGCCGGGCTCCTGGCGTTCACGGCGATCGGCCGGCCATCGAAAAGCGTATCTTCGACATGCCGATGGAGGGTGTCATGGGCGACGCGCCGCGTGATCTGACCGTCTATTTCGATGGTTCCTGCCCGCTCTGCCGGGCGGAAATCGGACACTACCGCAAACAACGCGGGGCCGAGACGATCGCGTTCGTCGACGTGTCGGATGCGGATGTTCCGCTCGCCTGCGGCATCGACCGTGATGCCGCCATGGCCCGGTTTCACGTCCGGGAAAGTGACGGGCGGCTTCTGTCGGGAGCCGAAGCGTTCACGAGAATATGGTCGCGTCTTCCGGCGTGGCGCTGGGCATCGCGGTTGTCGGCTCTTCCGGGCGTGACCTCTGTTCTGGAATTCGGCTACCGCGCGTTTCTGCCGGTCCGACCTGCTCTGTCCCGGATGCTGCGACGTTTCCAATCACGCGGCTAGGCTGCGTTTCTTCCATCCGTTCGGGAGAGGGTCCCGCGGTGCTTGTCATCTGTTGAACACTCCGGCCGGGTCAATGCGCGTGACCTTGAAGATGGCCGATATGGCCGCGAAAATGCACATGCCGAGCGTCAGCAGGAACAGCCCGATGGCAAGCCGCGGCGTCATGACGATCGTGAGCGTTGAGTTCTTGGTGGCATTGATCAGCAGCATCGTCAGCGTGAAGCCGATGATGTAGCCGATGACCGCCGAAAGAACGGCCTGGATCAGAATGACGGCATGAATGTAACTCGCCGAGGCGCCGAGTGCGCGCAGAGTGGCGAATTCATTCAAGTGGTCCTTCGTGGACGAGTAGAGCGTCTGTGCCACGATCACCACGCCGACGATCACGCCGAGGGCCGCGCCCGCGATCAGGGCCGCGCCGGCGGCAGTGTTGAACATCCAGTAGTGCAGGGAGCGATCGCGGAATTCGGCGTGGGTGAGAACTTCGTTGTCGGGCATGCGCTCGGCGAGCGCGGCACGGACTTCCTCTATGTTCGCGCCCGGCGCCAGTGTCACCAGCTGATAGGTGGCCTGTTCCGGGGAAGCGCCGATCAGCTTGCGGGCCGTGTCGATGTTGGTGAAGCCGAACGGCAAGGTCGTGAACGAGCGGATGGCGCCGGTCAGTGCGGTGACCTTCACGCGCTGCTGGTTGACTTCCGCATAAGCGCCGATGCCGTCGATGCCGAGGTCTTTCAGGTAAGACTTATCGACCGCGAGAGAATTCGGCGTCTTCAGCTCGGCCGCACTGCCGTCGATCAGGTTCCAGGGTTCAACGCCGCTGCGCGCCGTGTCCAGGCCGACAAGAATGAACGCCTTCTTGCCGCCGCCGGGCTTACGCCAACTCGCGAAGCTGACGATCATTTCCTGCACGCTTTCGACGCCGGGAGTCGACAGCACGGTGTATTTTTCGCGGCCGGTGAGCAGGGACGGGTCGTCGAACGATTTTGTTCCGAACGGGACGACCCACAGGTCGGCCGGCGTCTTGTCGATGACGGTGGCGATCTTCTGCTCCGATCCGATGTAGAGCCCGCACTGAACGGCGACGAGGATCAGTGAAAAGACGATGCCGACGAGGGTGACGATCAGGCTCAGGCGATCGTGAAACAGGTTCCGGTAGGCGAGCTTGGGCGCCATTTTGATCGTCTTTGGCGTCAATTCGCCGACTGCGGGAGCCGCAGGTGCCGATTGCGGAGCAGTGGTGCCTTGGCCAGCCATGACAGCGTATCCGTTTTTGAATGAGTAGGGCTCAGTATGCAGCGAGTCTTACGCCAACTATCAAGGACAGCCCACCGTCACCGTCACGCCGACGGCGGGGATGAATTTGCGGCAGGTGGCCGGCTCCTTGGACGTGCCGGATTTCGCCGGCTGTTTTACCGCCGGTGCGGCGGCAGCGGGGTTTGCCGGGGACTCGGACACGTCCTGGGCGACGACCACGTCGGACGGGGCAAGAGTGTATACGGTTTCCCGGCTGGGCAGGCTGCCGGCGGCCAGTGTGCGGCTCAACATGCCGGGGGATTCGTTAGAGGCCGCGGTGACCGGTAGTGGCAAGGAACCTTTTTCCTTGCTCTGGAGGCTGACCGGCATGATGGGCCGCGCGTTGCGCGGTGTCTTGCGATCCACGGTCGCGATGGAAGCAGCTGGCCGGAGCGCTTTCGACCTGGTCGGGTATTTGTGAGGTGAGGCCGCATAGCCGCTGCTGCCGGAACCCGGCGTTGGTGACGCAACAAATGTGCCGAGCGGTCCTCCGAAGGAGAGCCGGACTCCATTGCCGCCGGCGAGAGCCGGTTGGCCGAGCGAGAGCGTCGCCGACGCGAGGATGGCAATCGAGAGGATGAGGCGGTTCATGTTGGGCTCCATCGCGGAAGGTGGCGTGATCTGACCGTCACCTTGCCGCCGGATCCCGGCCGGCGCTGTTCCAGGCGGAACTATCGGTCTTGAGCGTTTCGTCTTTTCGAGTAACGGCGTTGAAACCGGGGCCTTCAGTCTCGCAAAAGTAGCGGGAGTTGTTATATTGGCAGCAGCACCCGAGGCCTTGAACCTGGATCTGCAACTCATGAATGAACTGGCATCGACTCCGGCACGCCGTCCGCGCCCACAGGTCATGACGCTGACCCCTGAGGCCGCAGCCCGTATCCGCTCGCTGATGGCGTCGAAAGGTGCCGATGTTGCGGGCCTTAAGATCGGCGTGAAAAAGGGCGGCTGCGCCGGCATGGAATACACGATGACCTGGGCCACCGAGATCGACCGGCTGGACGAGGTGATCGAGGCGGATGGCGCGCGCGTCATCGTCGATCCGGCCGCCATCCTCTACCTGATCGGGACGGAGATGGATTTCCGAACGGACAAGCTTTCAAGCCAGTTCGTGTTCAACAACCCGAACCAGAAGAGTGCCTGCGGTTGTGGCGAGAGTGTGCAGCTGGAGCCTGCCACCGGCATTGCCGCCGCGCAGGGCTGATTATTCGTCGTTGGCCAGGCTTCCGGGCGTCGATGCCATCAGATAGGTGATGGCCGCAGTCCAGAATTTGGCCTCGGCCTCTGCCCGTGCCCTCTCGGCGGTGAATGCCTCCAGCCAATCGCTGGGCATCGATGGCGCTGCGCTCGCGATGGCGGCTAGATCGTCAGGGGATTTCAGCAGGACAGCGCGCGCGAGGTGCACCAGTTCGGCAACCTCCAACTCGGTCAATGGGGCGCGACGCGTCGGGACGGCATAGTCTTCAACTGGGGCAGTCGAAAGCGGATACTTGGCCAGCATGGCACTACACCTTCGGAAGACCCGGCGCCCCGCGCGCCAGTACACCGTCCGTAGAGAAAGACTTTACAGAAACATGAGGACAACCGCTGTAGCGGGCGGGACTTCTCCACAGAAGTGTAAAGACGATTATCAGAAAATGCTTTGCCGACCGTGTTCGAATCGCGGGGCAGTTGCGTCCGGCAGGCCGTTCTGTGGCGTGAAATGGCCCGGAGTGCCGTGTGCGGCCGCAAATCGCGGGCGGCACGTCCGGACATCGTTCACGACTCGCTTCCGACCTTGGCCGGTCTTGCCGGCTTTCTCAGGAAGGCCGGAACATTCTCGGCGAACCCGCCCGCTGGCGAGACGCCGGCAGGGCGCGGCTGCTGACGCTCCGATGCCGGCCGCGGCGATGCGGGCGGCGCCGTTCTGTCGTTGGCCGGCTTCTGGCGTTGCTCACGGCGCGGCGCTTCGGCGGCAGCGTGTGCGGGGCGCTCCGGCCGGTTGCGCTGCTCCGGACGATCGTCCCGGCGCGGCGTCGGGGCTGCGTCCATCCGCGTGGGCGTCTCTTCCGTTCCGCGCTGGGGCCGGTCGTGGCGCGGCGCTGCATTGCGATGCTCCTTGCCGCGGTTTTCGTTGCGCGGCTCGGGTTTGCGGCTGGACGCGTGACGATGGCCCTGAGGGCTCCCGGCTGGCTTGCCGCCGCGCCCGCGCCGCCGCTTGCCGGCGTTCTCGAAGTCCTCGGCGGTGGGCTGTTCGCCGACCCAGACGGGTGTATCGCCTGTAATCTTCTCAATGTCCTTGAAGAGTTTCAGGTCTTCAGCAGTGACGATCGAGAACGCCGCGCCTTCGCGGCCGGCGCGGCCGGTGCGTCCGATGCGGTGGACGTAATCTTCCGAGTGCCAGGGAAGGTCGAAGTTGAAGACGTGGCTGACTTCCGGGATGTCCAGACCGCGGGCGGCGACATCACTCGCAGCCAGCAGCGTGATCTCGCCGGAACGGAACTTGTCGAGCGTGTCCATGCGGCTCTTCTGGTCCATGTCGCCGTGCAACGCGCCGGCGTTGAAGCCGTGCTTGACGAGCGACTTGTGCAGCACGGCTACGTCGCGCTTGCGATTGCAGAAGATGATGCCGTTCTTGATGTTCTCGCCGCGGATGAGCGAACGCAGCAATTCGCGCTTCGTCCAGTCTTCGGAGGCAGGGCAGAAACAGAAGCGCTGGGTGATGGTTTTGGCGGTGGTCGCGGGCTTGGCCACCTCGATGCGAACGGGGTCTTTAAGGAACTGCTGCACCAGACGCGTGATCTCGGGCGGCATGGTGGCCGAGAAGAACAGCGTTTGCCGGCGCGGAGGCAGAAGTTTGCAGATCTTCTCGATGTCGGGAATGAAGCCCATGTCGAGCATGCGGTCAGCCTCGTCGATGACGAGGATCTCCACACCCATGAGCATCAAGCGTCCGCGCTGGAAATGGTCGAGCAGCCGGCCCGGCGTTGCAATCAGAACATCGACGCCGCGGTCGAGTTTCTTGACCTGGTCGTCCATCGAGACGCCGCCGATCAGAAGCGCGACGTCGAGCTTGTGGTTGGTGCCATACTTCTCGAACGCCTGAGCGACCTGAGCGGCCAGCTCGCGCGTCGGCGCCAGGATCAGGGATCGCGGCATACGGGCACGGGCGCGGCCCGTCTCGAGGCGTGTGATCATCGGCAAGGTGAAGGCGGCCGTCTTGCCGGTGCCCGTCTGGGCGATGCCCAGAACGTCCTTGCCGGTCAGCGCGACGGGGATGGCCTGGGACTGGATGGGGGTCGCGGTCGTGTAGCCGGCCGCTTCGACAGCGGACAGAACCTTGGGGCTGAGGCCAAGCTCAGCAAACGGTTTCGTTTCCAAAAAAGTGTCACTCCGGATGCGTCATTGATCCACGCGTGCGTTACCTCGCCCGCAGAAGGCGGGGCGAGTGCTCGCGGTCGAACGAGGCGCAGGGGGAGTCTGGTGCCGGTAATCAGGCTAAAAGCCGGGCGGTAAAATCTCGAAAAGGATCAATGAATCGATCCCCTGCGCTCGAGCGTGATGCTTGCTGACACAAGCTGGGGGGCAATGCAAGGGGAAGAGCCCCGGATTTAGGGGGATCAATCGTCGCGAGGGCCGCTGAACCTGGGGGCCGCACCGTTGGTGGGTGAGCCCCCAGGCCAGGAAACGTCCGCAGGCGCATCAATCGTCGGTTTCGATCGCATTATAAATCAGCGCCCCGATGATGCCGCCCAGGATGGGTGCGGCGAAGAAGACCCATAGCTGCGCCAGGGGTTCGCCGCCTGCGTAGATCGCGGGGCCGAAGCTGCGAGCCGGGTTGACCGAAGTATTGGATACCGGGATCGACATGATGTGGATGGCGGTCAGCGCGAAGCCGATCGCCATCGGCGCGAAGCCGGCCGGGCTGCCAGGCCGCGTGGCACCCATGATCACGATCAGAAAGAAGGCGGTCATCACGGTTTCGATGAGAAATACGCCGGGAAGACCGACTTTAAGCATCGAAAGTTCGCCGTAACCGTTGGCCGCAAAGTTGCCGCCGACGCCGCCACCGATCAGCGAGAAGACACCGCAACACGAGGCGGCAGCGAGAAGTTGGACGATGACGTAAGGCGCAACCATGGCAACGGGAAAGCGCCCACCTGCCGCAAGACCGATCGTAACTGCCGGATTGTAGTGTCCGCCGGAAATGTGGCCAATGCTGCGCGCCATGGTCATCACGACGATACCGATCGCGAACGCGACGCCCAGGATTCCGGCGGCGCCCGCAGGCGCGGCGAACGAGTAGAACGCGCCGCCCATGATGGCCGCCATCAGCATGAACGTGCCGACGAATTCTGCTCCGAGAGCTTTCAGTTTCATTGCGGTTCCCCTTGTTGGATGCGGTGCCTGCTGTTGGGACGGCAACAGGATTTCTCCGGTCGCCCCTTGAAGGCATCTCTCTGCCAGCACGCCGACAGCAGAGTATCCGTAGTCTGATTCTTTGAGGAAATTGGTGGTGAAGCGCGGCCACGCGGCCGAGGTCTCTCGTTCCGGTCCGCGACGCGAGGCGTCATATACGGCTCAGATATCGAGATCCCTGGCGAAAGCCGCCCTGTCCTGGATGAAACGGAAACGCGCCTCTGGCTTCGAGCCCATGAGCGCGTTCACCGTGTCTCCGAGCGTGGATTTATCGCTCTCGGCGATGTCCACGCGCAGAAGCATGCGGCGCCGCGGGTCCATCGTGGTCGATTTCAAGTCTTTGAAATCCATTTCGCCGAGACCTTTGAACCGGGTCACTTCGGGTTTCCGGCCCTTGAACTTGGTAGCGATGAT